>CAMOSN010000004.1 GCA_946624935.1 uncultured Lachnospiraceae bacterium
CCGAGGAAAAACATATACCTTTTTGGGTAGAAGATGCTATAATATATGTCACGAAATGGTCGTAATATAAGCTGAGGTTTTTGGATTATGCAGGAAGTACGACAAAACGCCGCTCCGGGGAGAAAAGGAAAGCTTACCCCGGTTATCATCAACCACTATGTGCGCCTGGTTTACCGGGGTGCTCTGTTTCTGGGGATGCTGTTTTTGTATATTATGGGAAAGGTGCAGGGAAAGGAGCTGATGCTCGGCACCCTCGAAAGCAATCCGCTTTTGCTGCGGATCATCTGGATCGTTTTCACCGTAGAGATGGCCTGCCGTTTCTTTCCCTCCCGGATAGAGAGTCCGGGATCCCAGAAGCAATTTCTGCGCAACTATCAGAAGACCGGTGAGACACACATTGAAATTCAGGAAAACAATGCCACCATGCTGGTCCTGATTATCTGGATCGCTTTCAACATGGTTTTCTGGGGGCTGTTCCAGGCCGGGATCGTCGGAGAAGGCTTCATGCTGCTACTCTCCTGTGCATACTCGGTGTGCGATATGATCTGCATTCTGTTTTTCTGCCCGTTCCAGTCCTGGTTTCTGAAGAATAAGTGCTGCAGTGCCTGCAGGATCTACAACTGGGATTATGCCATGATGTTCACCCCGCTGGTGTTCATCTGGAATCGGTATACCTGGAGCCTGCTTGTGCTTTCGATCGGGCTGCTGCTGCGATGGGAAATCACCTTTTACCTCCATCCCGAGCGTTTCTCCGAGAAGACGAATGCCTATCTTCGCTGTGCCAACTGCACGGAAAAGCTTTGCACCCACAAAAAGCAGCTGCACACTCTGTGGAAAAGCATTGCACAGTTCTCCGCCGAGCGGGCGCGTGCTCTGCGTAAGTAAATACCTGTTTTCTTTTGACAAAAAGGGACGCCCTGAGCGTCCCTTTCGCATTTCTTCGATGTTTCCGACATTTTTTCGATGCATCCGGCACCTGTCCGTTGATGCATTCGGCACTTGTTCATCGATGCATCCGCATTTATCCGTCGTCTCCCGGCGGCCTCATTCTTTTCCCGGATGATCCTCTGATCCGGCATCCTCAAGCATGCGCCGGATTTTTCCGGTAAGATTCTTCGCAAGTGCATGATCCTTTCCGCTGCATGTCACGCCGATCACGGCTTCCTCCGTCTGTACGATCCCCGGAAAGTAAAAATCGCACAGTGTCCTGTCACTTGCCACATTCACCGGAATGCCTCTTTCCCGGCACAGCTGACCGATCTGCGCATTCAGCTCAGCGTCATTCGTTGCGATCACCGCGAGATCGATTGTCTCCAGATCCTCCTCCCGGAACGGCCTTCTTCTCCAGGACAGCTTCTTTTCCTCCTCCAGCCGCGCGATCTGAGGTTCTGCCGCCGGCGCTACTACAAGGATAGCAGGTGTGAAGGCGGTAAGAGCCTCGATCCTTCGCGCACCGATCTTTCCCGCTCCCACGATCAGAACCTGTTTTCCGGAAAGATCCACAAACATTGGAAAATATGGATATTCTGCCACTGCCTTCTCTCCTTCCGAAGCGTCTATTTATATCAAACGGCAGGGTAAACTTTACTATGCTCGTTTGCTGCGTCGGATTTCCACGACGAAAACTGCATATTTCCTTCGCAATATTTTCTTCGCAGATCCGTGCGCATCCTCGTGATTTGGTATCGTCAGGGTCAGATGATTTCTGCCGTTGATGATAGTGAACTTCCCTCGTCCGGTTACCTGTCAAACGAAAGAACCGTCCCCTGTTTGACACAGCTCGCAGATACACTCCACTACGCTGTCCATGGTGGCCTTCCGGGCCATGCAGGTGTGCATGCCGAGTGCCTCGGCAGCGGCCCTGGTCTGCTTGCCGATGCACACGGCATTGACCTTTGTGAAATCAAGGCCCTCCAGTGCCCCGGCGAAGCCGCGCACGGTTGATGCGCTGGTAAACACTGCGTAATCGATCTCCCCGTTTTCGATCATTTTCTTTTCATCCACGACGGCATTGCGTGCATAGCGGGTGTCATAGATGGGGACATCGTACACTGCCGTGCCCGGCACTGCGCGAAGCGCCTCGGGAAGTGCCTTGTTTCCGATGGCAGCGCGCGGAATCAGGATCCGCTCTCCCCCGCTGCACAATGCAGCGAGCTCTGCGCCGAGCGTATCTCCGTCATATACGGAGGGTACAAAATCGGTGATCAGTCCGTGCTCCCGCAGTGCCTTCCTGGTGCCTTCACCGATCGCCGCAATCTTTGAGCCGGCCAGGAGACGGATGTCCCATTTTCCGGCCAGCTGCTCGAAGAAAATACGCACGCCGGATGGACTGGTGAACACGATCCAGTCATACGGTCCCTCCTGCGAAATACGCTCCAGAGCGTCCGAAAGCGCCGGATTGGGATGGATTGCTTCTGTGCAGATGGCCGGCAGCTCCAGCACCTGGGCCCCCTGTTCCCGGAGGCGTCTGGCCATTTCCGACACCAGTTCTTTCGGACGGGTCACCAGGATCTGTTTTCCTGACAGCGGACGTTTCTCGTACCAGGCAAAGCTCTGTGCGAGGCTGCACACCTCCCCCACCACGATGATCGCAGGGGCTGTAATGCCTGCCAGCTGTGACTGCTTACACAAAGTTCCGACCGTCGCCACCACCCGGCGCTGATGCGCCGTCGTCCCGTGGGAGAGTACTGCTGCCGGGCAGTCCGGATCCATGCCGGCTTTCATAAGGCCCTCCAGAATATCCTGCATGGCTGCCAGCCCCATCAGGAAGACCAGTGTCCCGCCGGTACGCACCAGCGCCTCAAAGTCAATATCGTAGGAGGCGTCCTTTCGCTTATGCCCGGTAATGATATGCACGGAGGAACAGAAGTCCCTGTGAGTCACGGGGATCCCGTTGTAGGCAGGTACCGCAACTGCACTGGTCACGCCCGGTACGATCTCGTAGGGGATGTTGTTCTCGCGCAGCAGCTCCAGCTCCTCACCGCCTCTGCCGAACAGGAACGGATCACCGCCCTTGAGTCGCACTACCCGTTTTCCTTCCTGTGCCTTTTCAAGGAGGGTCCGGTTGATCTCCTCCTGCGCCATGATGTGATTGCCGGAACGCTTTCCGACATTGATCAGCTCCGCCTCCGCTGGAATCATCGTCAGGACACCTTCTCCCACGAGTGCGTCATACACGACCACTTCCGCCCGGGCGAGCACCTGTGCTCCCCTCAGTGTAAACAGTCCCGGATCCCCCGGGCCTGCTCCGACCAGCCACACCTTTCCGCTTTTTCCGTTCTCCATGTCCCCAGCCCTCCGTCGAAAAGACCGTCGTCCCTTCCGGGATTTTCGTTTCACTGCTTTTGTTCTTTCAACTGCCTTGCAAGTGCAATGCCAAGCTTTTTGGCATCCTCCGGTCCGAGCGCTCTCCCGCTCACTTTTCCGGTAACCGCCTGGCCGAAGCTGCCTTCCTTCTCGTCCACCCAGAAGCCGCGCAGCAAAATCTCGCCGCCCCGGACAACCGCATGCGCCGCGATCGGTGACGAGCATCCTCCGTCAAGCTCTGTGACAAATGCCCGCTCACACACAGCTGCAAGTGATGCCTCCGGATCCAGATAATCCTTCAGATAGGTATAATCCTCTCCGGCTCTTCCCTGAAATGCGAGGATCCCCTGGCATGCTGCCGGGATCATCTCATCCACTGTAAAATAACGGGAGATCCGGTCTTCATATCCCATGCGCTTCATCCCCGCAGCGGCCAGAATCAGCGCACTGTATGCACCTTCGTCGAGCTTGCGCAGCCTTGTCTGAAGATTACCGCGCACGCTCTCGATCTTCGCTTCCGGCATCAGCTTACGCAGCTGAAGCTCTCTGCGTCTTGAGGAAGTCCCGATGGGCTTTGAAAAATCGATCGCGTCTGCCCCTTTTGGCAGGACCAGCACATCTCTTGGATCCTCCCGCTTTGAAAAGCCGATCAGAGGAAGATCCTCCGGAACCTCCATCGGCAGGTCCTTGCCGCTGTGCACGGAAAGATCACTCCTCCCGTCCCGCAGCGCGGCATCCAGCTCCCTGACAAACAATCCTTTTCCGCCGATCTGGTCAAGACGGCGGTCCAGGATCTTATCTCCGGTGGTCTTCAATCCGAGCAGCTCTACCTGCAGTCCCGGATTGGCCATCCGGATCGCTTCTGCCGTCATGTTCGCCTGTACCATAGCCAGGGCACTCTCACGGGTGCCGATCACAACCCTTTTCCCTGTAGTCACTCCTGCCATCTCCTTAGCCTGCAGCCCGGCTGCTGTTCACACATAGATCTCCAGCCCGGCCGTGTTCTGTGTTTCCTGCAGCGGATTTTTATACACTACTGTTTTTATTCGCTGCTATTTTATTCACTGCTATTTTATTCGCTTTTATTCGATGCTATTTTATACGCTGCTGTTTTTTCTTCCTTATGCTGCTCATCTGTCACAGCAGTTTCAGTCCGCTGTAGATGACATACCGGCACATCTGTGACTCATTCGCTACCTACGGCGTTTCTTCACGAAATGGTTCGCGATCCCGCCGGCCACCATAATGAACAGGGCGACCACGATCACCTGCTTCGTAGCCTCCAGTGGAACGCGTCCTTTGCCTCCCACCGTATCCGCATAGAAGGTCAGCGCATACTCGATCTCCACGGGATCTCCCATCGCGGTCGTATCCGCGATCACCTGCATCGGTGTGTCCAGCGCAGTGATCGGAATCGTGAAGGTGGAATTGCTCCCGTCGGTCGTTTCGTTGAGAAACAGCTCCCCGTCGACGATCATATAATCATAGTATACACTGCTCCAGAGCAGCTTTGCATACCCTTTCCCGTCCTTTACATACAGCCAGGTCGGAGAGGTGACGCTGGCGCGTCCGCTTCCTCCGCTTAAGTCGACTTCGATCGAGTATTCTCCATCCTCCTCTTCCATCGACACAGGCTGCGGACCTTCCTCGTTTTCTTTTCCCGGTCCCCCGTCCTGCCCGGCGTCGGACTCGGTCTGTGCTTCGTCCTGCGCATACAGGCTGTACAGCTCCGCCTTCGTATCCGTTCCCTTTTCCCGGTCGTAGAGCCGGATCGCCTTCTCGATCCTGCTGTAATCCGGAACCGGAAAACGGACCGCACCGGGTGGAAGTGAACCGGCATCGAAGAGGATCTGTCTGCCATACCACTTTTCACGGCTGCGGCTGTAGGCGGCGCACTCGACCGGTGCGTTCAATGCTTCCACCGGTACGCTGAAAGTCTGCCGTCCATCCGTCTCGTCCAGAGGGATGTAGTCCTCAAATGGTGCCTCGGCTGCCTCCTGTGCAGTGCCCATATAGACGAACAGATAACTTTTGCTGGACATGGTCAGAACCGCATTCATCCGGCCGTCTTCCACCGTCAGCTTCGCCTCCAGGATTCGAAAGAATGGAGATGTGCAGTCTGTCTCTATCACATATGTTCCATCTTCAACATCCTGTCCGTAGATCGGCGTCATCCCGTATTTCCCGATTTCCTGTGCCGCAGCCGTGTCCGAAAAGGCAGCCACATGGTCATATCCGGGTGCCGCCAGGACGGTCTGGAAGCCGGAAACCCCAAACGCCATAAGAAGCCCCGCGCAAACAATCCGGAAAATAATTGTTCGTGTTCCTGTTCGTTTCATACCATCCTCAGCCTGACGCGCAGGCACCGTTTTTCTTCCTACAGGTTTTTTTTCCGATAAATGTAAAACACTGCGATCCCGGAAAATACCGCCAGATACGACAGAAGAATGCCAAAGCCGGCCATGCCGGGTCCCTCCCCGGCGGCTACCCGGCGCATCATGGCACAGGTCTGCGAAAGCGGCAGCACACTTACAAACTGACGAAACCCGCCCGGCATCGTCTCAGTGGAGAAAAACGTATTGCACAGAAACGACATTGGCGTAATGATATAAGCGGTATAGCGAGGTGCATCCGTATAGCTTTTCGCCAGGAACGAAAGCACCAGTGCGATGGTTGCGAACACCGTTCCATTGAGCAGCATGATCAGAACGGACCATCCGTTAAAGGTCAGCCCCGTTTTGATCGGCAATGTCAGAAGCAGGATCACACCGCCCGCATAAAATCCGCGCAGGCTCCCTCCGAGTATCTGCCCCAGGATAAACTGCCACAGCGGCGTCGGCGAGACCATTACCTGATCCAGCGCCTTTTCATACAGGCGCTGCACACTCATATTCTGGGCAACGGCCGAAAAGCTGCCCGTCATGGTAGCCATGCACACAAGTCCCGGAATCAGGAAATTCAGGTACGGCTCCCCGTGGGAGGTCGTCTGAATCCCCATGCCGAAGATGAGCAGATACATCAGCGGAGAGATCATCGCCGCCATTGTGATCTTATAGAAGTCCCGCTTGAATTCCACCCATTTTTCCCATAATACGGTGATGATTCCCATACCAGTTTACTCCCGCGTTTCTCCTCGGCCCTCTTTCCTTACGTGGCTTAGCCGTTTTCCGCCTCATGCCGCATTTGCATCGCCAATACATGGGGCACCGCTTTTCTGCCAGGTGAAAAGTTGCCAGCTCCAGATTACTTCCTTCCGCCCGAAAGCCGGCGCCCGCTGCGTGCGACAAATACATCCTCCAGCGTGGTCGCCCGCAGGGCGGCATTCTCCCCTGCTCCTGCCAGATAGGCGATTGCCTCCTCACGGCTTCCAAAATAGCGGCTGCTTAGATTGTCCTGATCCATTTCATCTACAGCAAATTCGCCGAGAGAACGGATCAGTGCGGCAGGGGTATCCACAACGTCCAGCTTTCCCTGATGGATCAGTGCCACCCGGTCGCATAATGTCTGCGCCTCGTCGATATAATGGGTGGTCAGCAGGATGGTAATGCCACGGCTGTGCAGTTGGCGGAGCAGATTCCACATCTGCCGCCTGGCAAATGCATCCATGCCGGCAGTCGGTTCATCCAGCAGCAGAATCTCCGGTTCGGTCATCAGGGCTCTGCACACCATCAGCTTGCGCTTCATTCCTCCGGAGAGATGCCGCACGACGCGCTTTCTGTATTCGGACAATCCCGTGAATTCCAGAAGCTCCTGTGTCCGCTCTTTGATCACATGCCGCGGCAGGAAATAAAGACGCCCCTGATACTCCATCACCTGTTCCATGGTCATGTCCTGACGCATGGAATACTCCTGCGTGATCACGCTCAGCGTGCGTTTTTGCGCAGAGGCTTTGCGGTCCAGCTTCACGCCATCGATGCGGATCTCCCCTTCTGTGGGAAGCAGTACCGTCGAAAGCATGCTGATGGTGGTCGTCTTCCCGGCCCCGTTCGGCCCGAGCAGGCCGAAAAACTCTCCGGTTCCGATCGTCAAATTCAGATGATCGACCGCCGTAAAACGGTCAAATTTCTTTGTCAGGTTCGTAATTTCGATCATAGATCCATCTCAGAATACTGCCTGAAGCCGCTTTTTTATTTTGGCTGTTTTGCAATGACGAGTGAGAAATATCCTGCGTCATCCGGGATCTCCTCCAGGCTGTGATACACCTTCTCATCTTCCATGCTGCAGTTCTCGACACAGGAAACCGCCAGACCGCTTTCCCGCAGCAGCTCCTTGGTCTCCTTCATATGGCTTGCCGCCTTCATCAGCACGTAGGTTCCGGGCTGGTCGAGCTTCCTGGCCGTCTTGTGTACCGCCGGAATCACATGCAGCTGCTCATCCCATTCAGTGAGCGGCAGATTGAGCCTTGCCGCAGTCGCACAGAAGGAGGTGATCCCGCTCACCAGCACCACCGGATAGCCTTCCTCCTCGAGGAAATGCTGCAGATAGCTGAAGGTACAGTAGATGGTCGGATCGCCCAGCGTCAGGTAGACAACATTCCTGCCCTGATCCAGATATTTTTTCAGAAGCTCCGCACCCTTTTTATGCTCCTCATGGATCAGCGCACGATCCTTCACCATCGGCATATACACCGGCACCAGCTCCTTGGTGGCAATCTCCGGTACGACGGCTGCCGCAATCTGATAGGCGACGGATTCTACGACCACCTTCCCGGGCACTGCAATGACGTCGTTCTCCCGGATCAGACGGATCGCCTTCAATGTCATCAGTTCCGGATCGCCCGGGCCCACGCCTACACCATATGCTGTTCCTTTTGTCATGTTTTCGCTCCTTTTCTCATGTTCTGTCGTTCCAAACTGCTCTGACGGCCGACTGCCCCTTGTACAGCCAGGCCCTGCGCCTGCCTCATGCTTCTTTCTGTACCCGGGTCAGCCTCTTATTCTTTTTCTTTATAACAACGTTCTCATAATACATCCTGGACATGCCGTACATAAAGCTCCTGAATCTGCGGATATTCTCCCAGTCCCTTTAAGAGCGGAATCACTTCATATCCCGCACGCTCCAGTACCGATTTCCACGAATCGGGGGTGTCTCCCGCCATATCATTTACCGCATGATCACCGGCAACCACCATAAGCGGTGCGATCCGCAGACGGTGAACCTCCTTCGGGCGGATCTGCTCCATGACATCCGACAGCGTAACCGCTCCCTCCACGGTTCCGATCAGGATCCTGTTATATTCCTTTTCCTGCAGCTTCTCCTGCAGCCTTGCATACACTCCGTCCGAACACACATCCGTCCCATGTCCCATCAGAAGTACTGCCTCTGCGGCAGTCCCGTTTGGAGAGGCTGCGCTCCGGGATTCCGGGTCCTCACAATAAATCTGCTCCAGAACACCGGCAAGCGCTGCCACATCCGCCTCATCGGCGAGCAGCGGTCTCCCGATCCGGATCTGTGAAAAGCTCCCGCGAAACGGTTCCACCTGTGCACACATCTTCTCATATTCTTTCCCGGTCATCAGATGCGTCGGCTGCACCACCAGATTGTCCACGCCCTCTTCGGCCAGCCGCTTCAAGGCGGAAGGCACATCCTCCACGCTCACGCCTTCCTTCTTCAGGATGCTGCGGATCACCATACCGCTCGTGAAGGCCCGCTCCACACGCCAGAGTGGAAACGCCTCCCGAATTCGATTTTCAATCGCACCGATCGTTTTTTCCCGCGTATCTGCATAACTCGTGCCAAAGCTTACCACAAGGATCGCATTCTTCGAAGCCGCCATTCTCCCGCCCTCTCCTTCCAGATTGATTGTCAGACTTTTGCACACAGTTTGTTATTATAGCATTCTGCCATGTAGCACGCAACCCGGCGCTGCGGCCGGGCAAAGTCGAAAGGAGCCTTTCTTCTGTTCCTCTTTTTTATGGTATCGTCACAATGAAAGCTGTTTCTTTCCCCGGCTCGCTTACGGCCCGGATCTTCCCGCGGTGTTCTTCCACGATTTTATGCGCAATGGAAAGGCCCAGTCCATATCCTTCTTTTTCGCGGTTGCGGGAGGTGTCCACGCGGTAAAAACGATCGAAGATGCGCTCCAGATCCTTTGGTGCGATCCCTTCTCCGGTGTTGGTCACCCGGATTTCACCGCCCTTCCCGCGGGGCGTTACAAAAATACGCACCGTTCCATGCTCCCCGCAGTATTTAAAGGCATTCCCAAGCAGGATCACCGTCAGCTGCTGCAGCATGGCCGGATCTCCTGTGCAGAAAACATTTTTCTGTGTGTGGATCTCAAAGGTCTTCCCTTCTTCAAAGGCTGTGCTCTCAAAAGGCAGGGCAACGCCCTCCACCGTTCTTCCCAGATCCACCCGCTCCAGGTTTGCCTTCACGGTTCCCTGATCCATCCGTGCCAGCATCAGCAGATTCTGAACCAGCTTATCGGTCCTTGTCACCTCGGAACGGATGTACCCGAGATACTCATTCTTTCCGATCTCCTCCTCCAGAACATCTGCGTTTGCACCGATCACGGCCAGCGGTGTTTTCAGCTCATGGCTGGCATCCCACACAAACTGTTTCTGCCGGTCAAAGGATTCGGCCACCGGTCGGATCATGGCACGGATCAGAAGCGATGCTGCGATGCATAGAATGAGGCATGCGATCGCAGCGATGAGCACCGTCGTGCGCAGAACACTCCTCGCATTCATAATGTCCAGCCGCTCATCCAGCACAATCAGCTGCCTCTGGCCCCTGATCGTCGCAAGGCGGTAGAACTGTGTCCCGATCCGCCCGGAGTCTCTGCCGCTCTGTGTTACCAGCGCGACCATATCCGCCACCTGCCCGTCCGTATACAGATCTGACCGGTCGCTCGTCCAGCTGCGTACCGTATCCTCCGACGAAAGAGTCACCACATAGTAGTTGCTGAGACTTGCAAGTGCATCATCTACCTCCACAGGCTGTCCGGTGGAGGATGGCTTATGCCGTTCGCCCGGTGGATCTCCCTTCCCTGCTCCGGATGAAAGCGCGGGACTGTGCATTTCCACCCCGGATGCATCCTCTGCCTCTGCTCCACCTTCAGGTCCTTCCATGCGCTCTGTCCCACTCTCCTTAGAAAGCGTACTTTCTGAGATTTCCGTCACTGTATTCGCATCTTCTCCCGACATTCTCTCCGGCATATCCCCCGGCCCGTCCCGCCGAAGCGCAGGCCGCGACCCGCTGTTTTCGATCAGGGTCTCAAGTGCCCCGTTCACCTGTCGGCGGATGTTTCTCCAGTTGAGATAATTAATGGAAAAAACGATGCCGGCGGATACCAGCACCAGGATCGCGATCACCAGCACCGTCATTCGGATCCTCAGTTTTCGGATCATGCTTCCTCCTCCAGTGAATAACCAAGTCCCCGTGCTACGCGGATCTTTACCTTTGAATCCACAAAGGTCAGTTTTTTCCGCAGGAACGATACATAGACCTCCAGATTATTATACTCCGCCTCATTCTCGAGGCCCCACACCCGCTCGATCAGCGTCTCCTTCGGAAGGATCTGCCCTGCATTGCGCAGAAACAGCTCGAGCAGCTGGTATTCCTTGGCACCGAGCTTCACGCTCTGACCGCTGCGCACACAAAGCAGTTTTCCGTCCTTTTCCGAAAGCTCGATATCCCCGAACGACAGCTTCCGGATGACGGTTTCATCCTTCCTGCGTGTGATCGCCCGAAGGCATGCAATGAGTTCTTCCTTTTCAAAGGGCTTGGGCAGATAATAGTCAGCGCCATAGTCCAGTCCGCGCACGCGGTCCTCCAGATCCCCCCGGGCGGTCAGCATCAGGACCGGGGTGTGGACCCCTTCCCGGCGCAGGCTTTTCAAAACAGAGAAGCCGTCCATCCCCGGCAGCATCACATCCAGAATCAGGGCATCATACAGCCCGGTAAGCGCATAATCCAGTCCATCCGTCCCGTTATACACTGCATCTGTTTCAAACCGCTCCCGCTTCAGAAGCGTGCAGATCGCCGCAGATAATTTTTTCTCGTCCTCCACCAGTAATACGCGCATCTTGGCTACACTCCTTCTCTTTCGAATCACAGTGCTGTTATTATACCATATGACATTCTATATGCGAACTCTTGAAAGACCCTTGAAAACTCCCATTCAAGAACGCCTCTCTCAAAAAAACATACCGGAAAGCCGCTCCTGTTTTGCTTGCCAGTTCGCATGATCCATTGTAAAGTAATTAGATATAGCGTAAAACAGAAAGGAATTCTTCATGCTGAAGGCAAACTATCACACGCATACGATCCTGTGCGACGGCTCGGATTCCCCGGAGGCAGTTGCCCGGTATGCTTTTGAAAGCGGGATGACTCATCTCGGTTTTTCCGGGCACATGGATGCGGACATCCACATGGACTGGCCCGCCTATGTGGAAGAAATCCGTCGTCTGCAGCAGCGCTATGACGGCCGGATGGACATTCTGCTTGGTGTGGAGCTCGACACCCTGTATGACCCGCAGAGCATCTGCGGGCGGGACGGGAGGACACAGGCGGAATATATCATCGGCTCCACACACTTTCTGGATGTGCCTTCGCCTGTGCCCATGTCGGTGGACAGCACACCGGAGCAGCTGACGCAGCTTTGCAGGGAATATTTTGAAGGCGATTTTTACAGCCTTTCCGCCGCCTACTATGCACTGGAAAGCCAGGTGTATGCAAAAACCGGCTGCACCCTGATCGGTCATTTCGACCTGATCACCCGCTTCAATGATCAGATGCATTTCCTCGATGAGGAAGATCCCCGCTATCTGCGCCCGGCTCTGGAGGCGATGGAATACCTGGTTTCTCTGGGCATTCCCTTTGAAATCAACTGCGGTGCCGTAAACCGCGGCAGAAAGAAGGAGCTGTATCCGCGTACCTCGCTCCTTGCTGCCCTGCATTCGTTCGGCGGACAGATCCTCATCAGCTCTGATGCGCATCAGAAGGAGCTTTTGCGGGGTGCCTTTGACCAGGCAGCCGCCTGTGCCATGACATGCGGGTTCACCCATGTGAATCTTCTGGAGCACGATCCGCACCGCAGGGTGGTTCTGCGCCAGATCGCACTGGACACGCTGTAAGCTCCCCGCCCTGCAGCGAAACACAGTTCGAAAGAAGAACAGATAAGCGTGACCGATGAAAGGAGGTGTCTGATTGGATAAACCGCAGGTACAATGTGCGGCAGAAAAGCCGGATAAAAAAGCATTTACCCTGAAAGAACATATTCTGCAGAAGGTGAGAGAATTCGGCGCGGATCTTGCCGGCATCGCGGATCCGCGCGTTCTCAGAAATGGCCCCTCGGAGACACTTTTCCCACACATGAAGGATCACACCAGGGATCACTTTGCGGATGAGATCACAACGGGCCTTCCCCACGGAGCGGTATTCTGGGAGCCCGACGCCGCATCCGTACTCGTGTACGCCATCCATCAGGGAGCCGATGCGCCGGAGCTGGACTGGTGGTGCGGTGAGATCGATCCCCCCGGCAACAAAAAGCTGCTGCAGATCAGCCGCCGGCTGAAGGAATATCTTGCACAGGAATATCCGCACATTCACGTATATCCGAAGCGCTATCATGTGGAACGCGGCGGTCTTTACCTCAAGGAGGCTGCCATTGCTGCGGGCCTGGGCTGTATCGGCCGGAACAATCTGCTGGTCACGCCGCAGTTCGGCCCCCGCGTCCGGCTGCGTGCCGTTGTGCTCAGTGAGCCGCTGCCGCCCGACGGTCCATCCGGCTTTGACCCATGCACCGGATGCCCGGCCCCCTGTATCGCCAGCTGTCCCCGAAACGCTTTCTCCAGGATCATCTATACGCCGGAGGAAACAGGACTGACGCATCTTCCGGGCAGGAACGGCAGCTATTACCGCGCCGACTGCAATCTCGAAATGCTGAAAAATGAGGAGGAGGCACAGGAGGGGCTGATGCCCGAGGTGTGTGATCATCCGGAGAAGATCATCAAATACTGCCGGAACTGCGAGATGAACTGCCTTGTGGGCCGCCAGCGCCGACCATAACCAGTCACTGAGTAGAGCTTGTTATTACCCACCGCCTGTAGAGGCGGGGACTCCCCCGACTGAGTTGAAGCAGCTGCCTGCACGGCAGGCCGGTCATCCGGGATGCGGTATTTGAGAAACAAGCCCGGAAAAACATGGAAGAGAAAACGCTAAAAAGAAAATGCAGAAAAGGAAATGCAGAATAGGAAATGCAGAATAGGAAACATAAAAACCGGAAACGTATAGGAAACATCAAAAACGGAAGGGATAACAATTATGGAAGCGTTCACAAATTTTCTGTACTGGCTGGATGACCTGCTCTGGGGCAACGCCATGACGGTGATCGTTGTGGGGACAGGAATCTTTCTGTCCATCTGCTTTGGATTCCGCTATCAGCGGAAAATCCTCTTCAACTTTAAGAACACATTCCTGAAAATGTTTGACAAGGGAAACGGGGAAGGTACGATCACCGGCTTTCAGGCGGCCTGTACTGCCCTCGCCAACACCATCGGCACCGGCAACATCAGCGGCGTGGCAACTGCCATCGTCAGCGGCGGTCCGGGCGCTCTGGTGTGGATGTGGATCTCTGCCTTCTTCGGCATGTCCACAAAAGCCTGTGAGATCATCATCGGGCAGCGTTATCGGGAGCATTACAAAAAGTCCATGGACGAATACGTATGTGACCGTTCCTTCGTCATGAAGAATGCATTCGGCTGGAAAAAGGGAGCCGTTGTGCTGGCCGTTTTCTGTTTTGTATTCGGTCCCTGGACCTGCTGTGTGCAGACCGAAGCCGTCACCAGTTCGATGCAGCAGGCTTTCGGCATTCCCAGTATCGTTTCCGTTGTCGTGATCGGGCTTACCTGCCTGGTGACGATCTGGGGCGGCCTCAAGCGCATCTCCGCCGTCATGTCCAAAGCCGTTCCGATCATGGCCGTGCTTTACACCATCATGGGCCTGGGTGTCGTTCTTCTCAACTTCCAGCACATTCCCGCCGTCATCGCGCTGGTTTTCCGCAGTGCCTTCTCCCCACAGGCAGCAGCAGGCGGCTTTGCAGGCGCAACGGTGCGTGAGGCGATTCAGTACGGTGTGGCAAGAGGCATGTACAGCAACGATGCCGGCACCGGATACGGCATGATCGCTCATGCCAGCGCAAAAACGGACCATCCGGTACGTCAGTCCCTGTGGGGCTGGGGCGAGGTATTCCTTGATACCATGATCATCTGCTCCATCACTGCATTTACGATCATTATCACCGGATCCTATATGGAGTCCGAGGCAACCTCGGGTGCACTGACTACCTTTGCCTTTACCAGTGCCTACGGAAGAATCGGCGGACAGCTGACCGCCATCGCCATTGCGGTGTTTGCCTGGACCACGATCATCGGGATGTACTATACCTGCGAAAAATCCGTCAATTACACCTTCGGGGACACCGAAGCCAACCGGCGGATGATGCCACTGTACATGATCTACTACATGATCCCCTGCGTAGTATTCTATAATATCCAGGCGGACATTCTGTGGGCCTTTACGGACATCATCTCGGCTGCTTATGTTGCCATTACACTCTTCTTCATCTATGCACGCCGGAAGGAGATCTTCCGCCTGTTCCACGACTTCTGGGACCGCTATGAGCCGGCACAGGAGCGCGGCGAAAACCCGCCTTTTGTCACCTATGACTGTGCCATCGATCCCGACAGGCCGTTGAAGCGATAATCAAAAGAAGTCCTGGAGGGGCTAAACCCGTTCAGGCTGCGTAAAAGGGCTGCTGCATAAAAATGCGGCAGCCCTCTGTTCTCTTTCAAACACACATTCCCGGCTTTTCGTCTTTTGCTTTTCGTCTTTTGCTTTTCGTCTTTTTGCTTTTCGGTTTTTCATTTTCCGGCGTTTTTATTTTTCATTTCATGCCTGTTTCACTACCCGATTGTTTTCCTTCCCGTATCCCGCCGTTCTCGTCCAGTTCCCCGACGATCCTGTGCACCATCCGCGACAGGAACCTGCTGCTTTCCACGTGCTTCTGCACATGCTTTTTATACAGCTTTGAATCGAACACTCTTTTCTGCACCCGTTTGGATCCCCCGGCAAGAAACAAAACTCCGGTTGCAAGAAACGGTACCTGCGGAACCACCGGGATCAACAGCCCGATCAATCCCAGGAGCAGGAAGAAGATCCCTATGATGATAAATACAATCTGCTTCATGATTCTCTCCCTAACATCATACTCAATGTGAACGCCCGGGAAAACATCCAAGCTTTGTCCTCCCTGCTGATTTTGTATTATAGCACAAAACTGAGCAATTTCCAATGTCTGCTCATTTCTTAAGAAGAACTTTACATACATCCATTTTTCATTGACCGCAAACTTTGCTTTATGATATAATTTACGAGATCTGTGACGAAGAATAGTACCTGCGCCTCTTTTCTTACAGGGAGCTGCTGAAAGTGCGAAAGCAGCAGAAAATGCACCGGGAATGGACTTCTGAGATCGGAATTTGAAATGAGTGGGCGCCGGAGGCAGTCTGTTTCCTGTTTTCATGGCGTCAAGCAGGGTGGCACCGCAGGAGCAAAGCTCTTGTCCCTACATGTTTGTAGCAGGACAGGGCTTTTTTTGTACTCCGGACGCTCTGCTTTTTTGGGAAGTCCTGCCCGATCATAAAGGAAGAAGGCATAAGGAAAGGAGAGTACCTATGAACTTCGAAAACATTCCCTACAAAATCTACCTGGATGAGAACGAGATTCCAAACACCTGGTACAACGTCCGTGCGGACATGAAAAACAAGCCTGCACCTCTGCTCAATCCGGGGACCTTAAAGCCGCTGACCTTCGAGGAAATGCAGCCGATTTTCTGCGATGAGCTGATCCGTCAGGAGCTGGACAACGACACTGCCCAAATTCCCATCCCCGAGGAAGTGCAGAACTTCTACCGAATGTATCGTCCCTCCCCCCTGGTGCACGCCGTCTTCCTGGAAAAAGCACTGGATACTCCGGCACACATTTTCTATAAATTTGAAGGGAATAACACCTCCGGCAGCCACAAGCTCAATTCCGCGATCGCCCAGGCTTATTATGCCAAAGCCCAGGGCCTGAAGGGTGTAACCACGGAAACCGGTGCCGGTCAGTGGGGCACGGCGCTTTCGATGGCCTGTTCCTATTTCGGACTGGACTGTAAAGTATATATGGTCAAGGTTTCCTATGAGCAGAAGCCCTTCCGCCGCGAAGTAATGCGTACCTACGGTGCCAATGTCACCCCCTCGCCGTCGATGGATACTGCGATCGGCCGCAAGATCAATGAAGAATTCCCCGGAACGACCGGCTCCTTAGGCTGTGCGATCTCTGAGGCTGTGGAAGCGGCTGTGTCCACACCGGGCTACCGCTACGAGCTGGGCAGCGTGCTCAATCAGGTACTGCTGCATCAGTCGATCATCGGTATGGAAACCAAAACCGCCTGTGACAAATACGGCATCAAGCCGGATATCATCATCGGCTGTGCCGGCGGCGGGTCCAATCTTGGCGGCCTGATTTCCCCGTTCATGGGAGAAAAGCTGCGCGGCGAGGCAGATTACCGTATCATCGCGGTAGAACCGGCCTCCTGCCCGAGCTTCACCCGCGGTAAATTTGTCTATGACTTTGCCGATACCGGAAAAGTATGCCCGATGGCAAAGATGTACACGCTCGGCCACGGCTTCATCCCGTCGGCAAACCACGCCGGAGGTCTGCGCTATCACGGCATGAGCCCCGTTCTCTCCCAGCTTTATGCGGACGGATACATGGAAGCCATTTCCGTAGAGCAGACCGCTGTATTTGAGGCTGCAACACAGTTTGCCCGTGTGGAAGGCATTCTTCCCGCACCGGAATCAAGCCATGCCATCCGGGCTGCCATCAACGAAGCCCTGAAGTGTAAAGAAACCGGAGAGGAAAAGACGATCATCTTCGGCCTCACCGGCACCGGTTACTTCGATCTGAAGGCATACGAAGCCTATAACAATGGGACCATGGTGGACTACATTCCCACCGATGAGGACCTCGCAAAGGGTTTTGCAGGGATCCCGAATATCTGAGAAACAGGGGGGCCGGATTTTCCTCCGTCAAAAAGTCCGCGGCTGCTTGCTTTTCGCAAGCTGCCGCGGACTTTTCGTACACCGTATTCACAGACTGATGATAAAATCGGTCCAGCTGCAGTCATTTTATCGCGTCTTCTGACTTCGCTTATGTTATACGCTCTTTATGACCTCAAGGATATCCATCGGACAGGCATCGGCGCATTTGCCGCACACAATACATTTGAACGCGGTGGATGCACCCTCGGGCTTGCGCATGACGCCGAACGGACAGGCCTCCACACACTCTCCGCATCCATTGCAGAGCTTTTTATTGACCATATAAATGCCCATCTTGTTCTGAATGATCGCATTGTTGGGACATGCCTCAGCACATTCACCGCACTGTACACAGATCATGGGCCTTGTCATATCCTTTTCCTTCCTCTTCGGAATGATCTTCAAAGCCGCCATGTCCGGGTCGGCGGTCTTAAAATAGGTTTCCGAACACTCCAGCACACAGGCCATACAGTTCATGCACTCTATTTCTCTTTTGACTTTCAGTTTTTTCATCCTACGTTCCTCCGCATATGATCAGTGCCGATACGCCCCTTTGCATGGATGTTCGGCATGTTATCTCACGAATATTGTAGCATACTCTCCCTTATGCGTACAACCCGGGCTGCTGATCCCGGCTCTCGTTTTCTCTGCCGCTTTTGCTCAGTCCAGATATTCATGCAGCATAACCAGATAAGCACTGGCTGTCCAGGTATACACATTCGGGCCGATCCCCTCGCCGGTAAGTGCATCATAGTTCTCCGCCAGATCCTTCTCCTGCACCAGCTGGATGTATTTGCGTGCTTCTTCTTTGGCCAGCTCATTCTCTCCGCACGCCTTCAGTCCCTCCAGAAGCATGTAGGTAGCCGGTCCCCAGATCGGGCCGCGGAATTTCACGTTGGAAGAATACAGGGCGCTTGCAGGACTTTCGGTTGCAATGCCATATTTTGTGCGGAACTTATCACTCTTCAGGGTATCGATACATGCTTTTTTGATCGGTTCCGGAAGTTTATCGCCCAGCAGCAGCACCTGATAAGGCAGAAGGCTGTCACACTCAACGATCTCCCCGGTGTTGCTGTGAATATTCACAGGCAGATTGTCACGGATGCAGCGCTCCAGGAAGTGAGCGAGCAGCTTATCGGACTGCTTTTTCCAGAATGTAACATCCTCTTCAATGGAAAGCATTTCCGAGAGCTTCGCCATCATGTCCATCTGCAGGATCAGATACACCTGCAGCTCCGGCGCTGCAATGGGCGGAAACAGCGAGAAGGATGTCGCATTATCCCATCCGCTGTCCTTTGCATGGTCATATACAAACAGACCCTCGTGCCGGAAATCACGGTACCGCATCCACCATATGGTCGCACGCTTCATCAGCAGATAGGCGCCGATCAGCTGATCGGAATCGAGCTTCATGTTTTCCATCATCTTGGACAGTACAAAGCCCTGCACCGGCGGTTTTACATGGTTCCACTTCACATAGGAATCGTTAAAGCTGTCCGGAAGGCGTCCGGTTGTATCGATCAGATCGAACATCTGCAGGAAGTGCTCCCACGCATGCTTCGGATTCTTGTAGGAAAGTGCGATGGCATTCAGATTCAGGTTCCAGCCGGTCTTGTCGGCAAGCCAGTTCTTCGACACCAGCATGATATCTCTCTCCAGGAAGCCGTTTGCCCCGACGATGCTGCTCCATTCAATATAGGCTGCCAGGTATACGCGTTCCTGATGGGCCAGCGGATAGGACGGTACCGTACGCAGAAATTCCAGGAAATCCTCCTGCGTCTTCTGACGGCTCAGACCGAAATCAAACTTGCGAATCTTGCCGTTCCATTCCCGCTCCACTTCCTGAATCGCGAACATGAAGCCGTCCAGGCTGCTCACCGTAAGGCGTGAGTATTCAGCTTCCATCTCATTCCAGTTCTGTTCCAGAGAGATTTTGTCCTTCTGCGCCCAGATCAGATAGCGGCAGTTGTTCTTATAGCAGTTCGCCATGTACAGGGTGTACGCGCGATGCTTGATGTCATAAATATAATCGTTCTTATTGTACTCGGTCATAAAGTCGATCTTCATGCCGGTACCCTCGTTTCCGCGGAACAGAAGCGTCTTTTCATCGTCGAAGCAGATTTCGATTTTCCGGTCTCCGCTGGTGATCACCAGAGCCGCAAGCTCCAAATTGGTGCTGTAGGCTTCCTCTTTTCCGTCAAACAGCGGTGTCAGCTTCGCAACGATGGAGCGCTCTGCAGAACCATGCACGGTACGCAGATACAGACCTTCCTTCACATCCGCTGTCTCATATTCTTTTTTCAGGCGAGAGATCGCCATATAGGAATTTCTTCTACTGAATGGAATCCTGTTCAGATCAATAATCATGTGCTGTTTCCTTTCTTCCGCCTTCCCGGCTGCGGATACATTGCTCATCATCCGGTTCCCCTGATCGTCGTTTCCGGGAACCGGCACTGCTTCTGTATATACTTTAATCGATGTTTATGTGAAAACGCAAATCGCTTTCGGAAACATGACTTGCAAAATTGGAAACGCTGTCAAATAATCACAAAAGTATCCGTGCTGTGCCGTAAAATCCAGATATTCCGGCGCAGTGCGAATATTATCTGTGGAATTGGATTTCTACTCCGGATATGCTAAAATTTCTTCAGGGCCTGCCAGGTCCGGCACCCCGGAATCGAAAAGATGAGGTTTGAACATGCAGACAGAATGGGTACGGGCATTCGTCCTTCTGAAAGAAAAGATGAATTTCACCGAGGCCGCGGAGGAAATGTTTGTTTCCCCTTCGAGCTTCTCCAAATATATCAAGGCGCTGGAGAGCGATCTGGGAATCACGCTTATCGACCGCTCCCGCCATCGGGTGTGCCTTACCCCCGAGGGAGAGGCCATCTACCCCCATGCGCTGAAGCTTGTGGAGGACTGGCGCAGCATGCGTCAGAGCGCACAGTATCTGGCCGGAGGTGAGCGCGGGGAGCTTCATATTTCTGTATCCGCAGCAGCCAATACCTCTGTGTATATCCGGCACATTCTTGCCTTTTTCGAAGAACATCCACAGCTGAAGCTTTCTCTGCACGAATATGACATCCGGGATGCCAGAAAGGCCTTTCAGGACGGGGAGCTGGATATGGTGATCGGATATACCGGCGTGTTTTCGGATCTGCTCGACTCCCCCGCGTCAAAAGAGCTTTCTCTGCTCGTACTGCGGCAGGAGGAACTGTTCTATGCCGGGATCCTCCCGGAGAATGGGCCTGGTTTCCCGGAAGAAGCTGCGCTCTCTGAAGAGTGTGCGCCGGCTTTCACTCAGCCGGCGCCCGGCGGCGAACCGGTCATGATCACGCTGTCCCAGGCCGTATCCGACCGTCTGATCCTGCATCAGAACACCTACACGGAGGTGCTGGGACTGCTGGATTCATCGGGTGTGGATCTGCACTCTGCCCATCCCATCGTCACGACCGCCAGCATGGATGTGCTGAAAGCCTATCTTCTGTCCGGAACCGCCCGCTCCCTGCTCTCGGCTTCCGCCCTGAGGGCGTTAGGGCTCGAAAACCGGATCCGCATGATACCGATCCGTGAACATCCTACGCTGTGCCTGGGGCTTTTGTGCCGTACCGGCATGCTCTCCGGCCCCGGAAGGAAGCTGTTTGACTATCTGCGTGAAATGTGCGGTGCGGGAACGCTCTACCGCTGACCTGTCAGGGCAGACCGGGAAGTCCGTCTTCCACTTATCCCGGGATTCTGATATAATGTAAATCGTTTAACTTGTCACAATGGTTCAGGCGGGTACCTGCTTTCCTTTTTTCTCGTTCTGAATACATTCTTTCACAGGAGGTATCCTCTATGAAACTCACAGCAAGGCAAAAAGCTGCCTTCGGCATCGGCGCTGTCGGCAAGGACATGGTTTATGCGCTCTCCTCATCCTACGTCATGTACTATTATAAGGACATCATCGGCCTTTCCGCTTCCTTCGTCGGACTGATCCTGATGATCGCCCGGGTATTTGATGCAGTCAATGATCCCTTCATGGGCGTACTCGTCGCGAAGACAAAGACAAGGTGGGGCCGCTTCCGCCCCTGGCTGGTGTCCGGCACTGTGCTGAATGCGCTGGTCCTTTATGCCATGTTTAAGGCCCCGAACCTGAAAAGCGGCGCCATGATGGCATTTTTCAGCGTCATCTATATCCTGTGGGGTATGACCTATACCATGATGGACATTCCCTACTGGTCCATGATCCCCGCCATCACCAGTACCCCTTCGGACACAGAAAATCTCTCTGTGATCGGCCGTACCTGCGCAGGCGTCGGTTCCGCACTGATTGCCATGCTCACCATGCTGCTGGTAAGCTTCTTAGGCGGCGGCAACGAACGGATCGGCTTCGGCCGGGTCGCACTGATCGTTGCGGTCATCTTTATCATTGCCGAGATCATCTGCGCCGTATCGGTGCGTGAACGGGATGATTCCTCCATGGAAACCGCTTCTGTCGGCCAGATGTTCCGTGCCCTGTTTGACAATGACCAGGCACTTGCCGTGGTACTGACCATTGTACTGATCAACAGTGCCCTGTACATCACCTCCAACCTGGTGATCTACTTCTTCAAATATGACATGGGCGGCACAAACTGGACGGTAAACTACACCTTATTTTCCACCGTGGGCGGCGCCTGCCAGATCCTCGGCATGATGCTGGTGTATCCGCTGCTGCGCAGAAAGCTGACCAATACCAGGATCTTCGGATGCGCCATCGGCGCGGCAGCTGCCGGCTACGTGATCCTGCTGCTCATGTGCCTGGCCAACCATGCCGGCAACCTGTATCTCATCCTGGTTCCCGGTGTGCTGATCTTCGCCGCCAACGGAATCCTCTCGGTGCTGACCACCGTATTTCTGTCCAATTCCGTGGATTACGGCGAGCTCAAATCCGGCCAGCGGAATGAAAGCGTGATTTTTTCCATGCAGACCTTCGTCGTAAAGGCTGCATCCGGAGTATCCGTCTTCATCGCCGGAGTCGGCCTGGACATGATCGGACTGGTCGGCAACTCCGAACAGACAGGACCTGTCGCCGAGCAGAGCACCGGCACGATCTTCGGCCTTCGCCTGCTGATGACCATCATGCCCATGGTGCTTCTGATCCTTGCCATCCTTTTCTTCTCCAGAAAGTTCCGGCTCACCGATGAGGTGGTGGCTGAAAACTCCAGGAAACTGGCGCAAAATCGAGGTATTCAACAATGATACGAATCCATGAACAGAATTATCGCACAGATATGGACTCCACCGTTCTCCCCTTTCTGGAAGCACGGAAATCTGCCGGCACGTTTGAGCGCACGGCAGGAGTGCCCATTTATTATGAACATTTTACAGCGGATGATGCGAAGGGAACCCTCGTGCTTGTACATGGCTTTTCGGAGAGCCTGCCGAAGTTCTATGAGACAATTTATGTCTTTTTGAATCTTGGATGGCATGTATGGGCGATTCAACAGCGGGAGCACGGCCTTTCTTTCCGCAGCAGCCAGGATCCGGCGCTGATCGATATCACCGATTATCGGGATCTGATCAGGGATCTGCATTTCTTTGTGAAAAAGATCGTATGTGCTTCCCCGGAAAACAAAAACAGCACCCTTCGGCGGGTGCTGTACGGTCATTCCATGGGGGGCGGCATCAGTGCCTGTTATCTGGAATGTTATCCGGATGATTTTTGCAAAGCGATACTCAGTTCTCCCATGCTGGAGCTGAATTCGGGACAGATCCCGGCTCCGGTTGCTGAAATGTACGCAAAGCTCATGATTCGTCTTGGAAAAGGGCAGCAGTACATGCCCGGTGCAGCGCCGTTTCAGGACAGGCCGGACCTGGAAGGCAGCTGCACATCGTGTGAGGCGCGCTATGCTTACTGGTTCTCGATACAGCGGGAGCATCCGGAATACCAGATGTGTGTTCCCTCAATCCACTCCGCCCTTCAGTTCCTGAACATCACACGCTTTGCCGTTAATCCGCGGCATACCCGTGTCATCACTGCCAGTGTACTGCTCTTCCAGGCCGGAAAGGATACTATGGTAAAGCCCGGCGGACAGGACAAATTTGTGCGCCTGCTTGGAGATCATGCAAGACTGGTTCGCATCCCGGAAGCGAAACATGAAATCTACTTTGAAAACGATCAAATACTGGAGCGCTACTGGGGTGAGATCGAAAGCTTTCTGCAGTAATATGCGCGAACGTACGAAAGCTTCCTTCACACAGAATGTCTCATGAATGCCCGCCGGCTCGCTGACCTCATAGAGCCGGCGGGTTTCTGTCATATGATTCCATATATTTTGTGCCCATCTTATTGTTATGAACCGGAATGGCAGGCATCCTTCCACAGTTCCCAGAAAGCCACTGCGCTTGCAGCTGCCACATTCAGCGAATCCACACCATGCTCCATCGGTATTCTCACTACATGGTCACAGGCGAGGATCGTTTCCTCTTTCAGTCCCTCTCCCTCGGAGCCCAGAAAAAGTGCGCTCCTTGTGCCGTTTTTCAGTGAGGCGTCACTGATCAGGGCGTCATCCTTGTGCAGCGCCATTGCCATGGTGATAAATCCGGCGCTCTTCAGCATTGGAAGTACGTCCTTTTCTTCATGGCACACGATCCATGGCACCTGAAACACCGTTCCCATACTCACGCGAATGGCTCTGCGTGAAAGCGGATCGGCGCAGCCGCCGGTCAGCAGCACCGCATCGGCTCCGAGCGCTGCCGCATTCCGGAAGATCGCCCCGACATTTGTCGGATTGACAATATTCTCCAGTACGGCAATATGCCTGGCGGCGGAGCACAGCTTTTTCATCTCCTCCGATGCGGGCTCCGGCCGTCTTCGCATGGCACACAGTACCCCTCTGGTCATCCCGTATCCCGTGATCCGTCTGAGTACCTCTTCTTCTGCCACATAGAGCGGGATATCCTCCGGGCGCCCGGCACACTGTTCCAGAACCGCAGCCGCTTCTCCATGCAGCTGATCCGGCTGCACCAGAAAGGAGTACGGCACATATCCGGCGCTCAGCGCCCGCCCGATCACCTTTGGGCTCTCCGCGAGAAACAGGCCCGGTGCCGGTTCAAAATAATGGTACAGCTGATTCTCCTTCAGCCTGACATATGGGTCGAGCATCGCTCCGTCCAGATCCTGAACATCTATCCGTTTCAGCATGTACGTTTCTTCCTCCTTAGCGTCCCCAATGCAGTACATCTTCCGGGATTCAAGAACGCCTGTCATTACTCTCCCTGCCAAAGCAATCC
The DNA here is from genome assembly GCA_946624935.1 of uncultured Lachnospiraceae bacterium. Lineage (GTDB taxonomy): Bacteria > Bacillota > Clostridia > Lachnospirales > Lachnospiraceae > Merdiplasma. Next base: position 24,651 of record CAMOSN010000004.1, read on the forward strand.
CGCCCGTCCCTTCACAAAGGTTCCACGCCGCATACTGTCAGCTTTCCCTCCGCCACATGGAAGCGAATATCCCATCCTGCAAAGGAAACCCCGTACAGGCGCTGCGGATCCTCCTGATAACGCGGTCTCGGATCAAGAGCAAGCACCTCGACCGCGGAAGAGCGCTTTTCTTCGGGCAGTTTTTGCAGCAGCTCACCGGGAAATTCCACCTGGAGCGTATTCATCTTTCCCCGCTGCGTAAATGCACACACTGCTTCCGGATGACAATCTGTAAACGGGAGATAGGGCTTGATATCCAGAATCGGGGTCCCGTCCATCAGATCCGCACCCGAAACCTCCAGCACAGTTCCCTGCCCCGGAACCTCCAGCACCCGTTCCAGCCTCACACAGGAAAGCCCGATGGGATTGGGGCGGAATGGTGAGCGCGTTGCAAATACACCCATCCGTTCATTTCCTCCCAGGCGCGGCGGGCGTACCGTCGGAGACCATGTGCCGGTATCACGTACATTTTCCGAGAATACCCAGATCAGCCACAGATGGCTGTACTGTTCGATTCCCTTCAGGGCATTTGCATCCCGGTACTCCGGCGCGAAGATAATGCGGGACTTCAGTTCTTCAATCAATCCACTTTGCCTTGGAATACCAAACTTCTCCGGAAAATCGCTGTGCATATAGGCGATCGGGTTCATCTCCGGCATAACCTTTCCCTTTCCCTGTGCTTTTTACAGTAAAATGCGAATCGCCTCGGCACATCCATCGTGATCGTTATCTCCCACGATCAGGCTGCTGATCTCTTTCACATGAGCATTCGCGTTCCCCATGGCCACCGCCATTCCGGCATAGTGCAGTGCCGAAAGATCATTATCGGCATCCCCCACCATGATCATCCGTTCCCGGGGGATCCCCGTGCTCTCCGAAAGCCGGGCAAGTGCGGTGCCTTTATCAATTCCGGGTGGAGAACATTCCAGGGAAGAGGTTTCGGATAAGATCCGGACTGCCTCCGGCTGCAGTTCATCGAGCAGCTCCTGTGTGCGCGTGCGCTCCCGGACACTGGTGTGAAACAGGTTCAGCTTCTCCACCGGACGATGCTGTTCCAGCACAAGTGCACGCAGATTCTCAACACCCGTCGCGATCTTCGGACTCTCCTGTGCGTAAGCTTCCATCTCATAATGTGCCAGCCGGTATATCTGACTTTTATTCGCCAGATACCTCCCGTCGGAGAATGCAACCGGCATAATATCCCGGTCCCCGATCACTTTAAAAATCTTCTCCAGGTCCTCATCGGAAATCCGCGCATGAAAAAGCAGGGTATGTGCCTGCAGATCATACACATAGGCCCCGCTTTCTGCGATCAGATAATGCATATCGGGAAATATCCTGAGAAAACGCTCCATTTCCACAAGCGCTCTTCCGGTGCAGAACACCACTTCTTTTCCTGCCCGAAGTGCTGTGCGGATTGCTTCCCTGGTCCCCGGGGCAATCTCCTTCCGGGAGTTGAGCACTGTTCCGTCCATGTCAAGCGCGATCAGGTCATAACCGCTCATGCATCCTCCTCCGCCTGCTCTTCCTCTGCCGGGCTTTGTACTGCCTCAGATACTGTCGCGGCTGTTTCCTGCGCGGGCAGTTCCTCCAGAAGTACAAGCTCAGGATTTTCGCGGCTTGCATCCTTAAACACCCGCAGGATCTTGCGGAAGAAATCGCCGCCCTCTTCTATATTCTCAAAATATACCTGCGTCGGTCCGAGCTCTCCGAGGCAATCATACAGTGCGTCCAGATTATTGCCATAATAATCCGGAAAAGCGAGCTTCTCCTTCAGATAAGGATGTGCGCTGCTGCGGGTCTTCATCTGTAATGCATCTAATCGAATCGTCATGGAATCCTCCATTTCTGTTATTCCTCCGGATAAAGCTGCTCGAAGGTTGTGTAGTGATCCTCGGTGTAATAGATGTAGCCATCCGAGGAGTAAATGATGCGCTTCGCATTTCTGCGGCCGCCGGTGTAATCAATATCACATTCATGATATTCGACATCGTTTTTTACCGGCAGCACCTCCTCGTAATTTCCGAAATAATCCCCACCGATGCTTTTCCCGGGCGCCACCTCGTCCAGATTGCCCTCACTGCTGACCCAGCCAAGCTTCTTCGCCTCTTTTTTTGTGATGTAATTGTCCGGCAGATGACCGAACAGATTCAGATAAGCAGCAACTTCCTCCTTTGAGGTGTAGGTTCCGTCCTCTTCAACCGTGACCTTACTGTCCTCATCGGTGTTCTGTGTACTCCCCTGGCTGCCATTATTGCTGCCGCTGCTGTTACTGACAGTGCTGCCGTTATTGTTGTTATTATTCTTGTTCTTCTTATTTTTTTTCTTTTTACTTTTCGTCAGGACCGGCGATGCGACCCTCGTGGTCCCGGCCTGGATCCCGGCCGCCACACGCATGATCGCAGGTGCTGCATCCACGCTTCCACACAGCAGTCCCACAAGTAGTGCGAGCAGAACAATCAGCCGAAATGCCTTGCCATGAATTCTGTTCCTGTTCATTCCCGTTTTCATTCCCATTCCTGTCCTTTACTTCTTTCCTTTACAGCAGGCTCTCCGAACGGATCCGCTTACGCTTCTCCCATCGCTGCAAGCGCCTCGAGTGCAGTGAGGATCTCGTTCTTCTCACCCATGGCTGCCGCATCTGCTCCGTCCTTATAAGCGCCTACGCCTTCCTTAATATTCTTTTTCCACTCCACGACCACATTCAGGATACTGGCCGTTCGCACGCCGCGCACCGCACCCACCGCGAACAGCGCCGCCGTCTCCATATCCGAGGCGAATACGCCCTTTCCGGAATAGAATTCATCCAGCATACCCTTCCGCTTCAGATACAATGCATCGTGACACCTGGTCGATCCCTTTGCCCAGGAATACCCCAGTGCCGCAGCGGCATCCTCGCAGGCCTGCACAAGGCCCGGATCGGCATACGCCCATGCCAGCTCCCGGCTCTCCGGTGCCGGACGGAAATCCAGCTCCGGAGCAGCATATCGAAGATAGTCAATATAGGACTGGCTGGTTCCATCATCACATACAGCCCTGTCGCAGATCACAAGCTGCCCGTTATGCAGATGCTGCTGCAGGGCTCCGCAGCTGCCGATCCGCACCAGGTTCCTCACACCCAGGTCCGCGAGCTCCTCCACACAAATGGCGGTGGAAGCGCCTCCCATTCCGGTGGAGATCGCGAGAATTCTGGTCCCTTTATAAGTACCGGTCACGCTCTTGTATTCCCGGCAGAAGCCTTCCTCTTTCACGTCCTCCAGGAATGCGGCAATAGCATCCACTCTGGCCGGATCCCCCGGCAGAATTGCATGCACTGTCCCGATCGACCGATCCAGCTGAATATGCGGCATTTTGCCCATGAATCTCCCTCCTCTTTTTCTCCCCAAACAGAGCATACCCGTATCATTTTTGAAAAGTATATCATGCCTTCCCTGAAATCTCCACGGGAAACATCCCGGCACGGGGAAAGCTTTTTGACCGTGCCTTCCGGATGTGTTATCATGATGCTGTTACCCTTGTTCACAGCTGATCCTGTCAGCGGCAGATCATTGCCCCTCTGACAGTTTTGAATGATGCAGCCTGCAGGGCTTCATCCGGAAAGGAACCCGGCACTATGAAAAACAACGATCTTTTACTCGTCATCGATATGCAGAATGTTTACCTGCCCGGGCAGGAATGGGCCTGTCCCCGCATGCCTGAAGCAATGGAAAACACCCTTCACCTGATCCGCTCCGGGAGAGTGGGAAACATTCTTTTCACCCAGTTTATGGCACCGGACCGGCCGGTCGGGAGATGGACGGAGTACAACCGTGAATACCGGGAAATCAACGAGGATCCCTGGCTTTGTGCGATCACGGATGATTTTCAGTCCTGTCTGAAACAGTATCCTGTGCAGGTCAAATCCACCTTCTCCTCGCTGAAATGTCCGCAGGTTCTGGAAGCGGCAAAAAATGCTGACCGCATTCTGCTTTCAGGTGTTGTAGCAGAATGCTGCGTGCTCGCCACCATGCTTGAGGCGATCGATCTGGGGATCGATACGATTTACCTGCCGGACTGCTGTGCCGGTCAGACGCCCGAAAAGGAAGCGCGGGTCATGGGCGTTGCCGACAGCTTTTCACCGGTGCACATGCACATCAGCACCGTGGACGAATACCTCGCCTGAGGCTTTCCTTCGTCCCGGAAGGGTCAAAGGTCATCCGCAATCCGCTTCGCTACTTGCGGCTAACCCAGATGTCCGCTTCGCGGACTGTCAGGTGGAGCTTGAACTCCACCTGACACAAGTAAGTCCCCTGACCCCCACCTACGTCTCCGCGACGTTGAGGTGGGGGACTTCCTTGCTGTGTTAAGATATGGAAGTGAGGATCCCTTCCTCGCGAAGAATCGTTTCCACCGCCTCCACTGCCTCGTACACCATTGCGTCGCAGTGAGGCTTTTTTTCTTTTCCGAGCTGCGCATTGGCCCGCAGCAGGTCTTTGCACTCGATCATCCCGTCGTGGTTTTCACGGATCATCCGCACAAACCGGTTGGCGATCGCCGGCTCCTCAAGGCCCGCCGCTCCGAGCGCCATCAGACCGCCCGTAATGACACCGCACACAGATCCCATCTTCATCCCACCGCCAAAATGTGCTCCCATCCGGTAGGCCTGTTCCTCAGAAATTCCAAAGTCCGGTGCAAACGGAAGCAGCACCGACTGGGCACAATTATAGTGCGGCGATGCGATCGCCCGCAATTCCTTTGCCTTCTCCAGATATTTACTCATAGCTGATTTCTTTCCTTTCTAATGTCCTGCCGGATAAAACCCGGGTGGGTGGAGCCTTGGGAACAGCTTTCCATCTCCTTCTTCAGAATGCCCTCTTTCTCCACTGATATTTCGAAAGATCCACTCTGCCGCCCGGACAGGGAATTCCGTCCTCCTCCAGCAGCTCGATCTGCCGGTTCCCGCCGCCAAATGCAAACGCAGCGGATACCTCTCCCAGGCGGTTGACCACCCGGTAGCAGGGAATCCCCTCGGGATCCGGATTGACATGCAGGGCAAACCCCACTACCCGTGACCAGCGTTTATTCCCGGCCAGAGCGGCGATCTGTCCATATGTCGCGACCGTTCCCTTTGGAATCTGCCGTACAACCTCATAAATACGCTCAAAGGTATTTTCTGTATGTTCCATAGATGGTTCCCCTCAGCTGCAGTTTCTTTTCGGCTTCCTGAGTATCTGCCCGCAGGCCGCCGGTTCTCTTTATGGTTTCTCTGTCTCCCGCACGTCTTCGCCGGGCATTTCAGACTCAGTCTCCATCTCCTGCGCCTGCTCATCCAGCTTCTGCGTGATCGCCCGCCAGCAGAAATTCTGGATCGCAAAATAGGTGTCGCCATCGTAATGTACGCCATCCTGGGCATTGTAGCCGTATTCCTTCAGATAGGACCAGCTGTCAATATAGCGGTCCGGGAAGGCCTCCTGCAGCCTTGCATTGAAGCTTTCGATCTGGGCATTCCGCGCAAAATAGCCATTTTCAGAGGAAATCCCGTCATATACCGGATTGACCGACAAATACCAGAACCTGCGATCCGGGTACTGCTGCTGGATCATGTTGAAAAACTGAATATAGGATTCAATATTGCCCGGATCGTTCACCCCGAAGCAGAAGACAATATCAGCATCCGGATGCTCACTCATCATCCGCTCAAGATCCGGCAGTCCCTCTCCCTGCATCCAGTCGTATCCGGCGCCGACCATTCCCACATAATAATTCCCGCCGATGGTATAGGACATTCCCACCACACGGGAATCCCCGTAAAAGATCATGTTCGAGCAGGATTCCTCCCCGTATGCTTCGATAAACTGCTCATCCAGGGAAAAACTTCCGTCCGCCGCTTCCACTCCTGAGGCATAAGCACCCCAGTCCATTTCGGTTTCCGTCTCCGCTTCCTGCAGCATGGTGCTTACCCCGCCGGGAACCGGCAGCGACTGCATCTCCTGTGCAGAAGAAACCGTCTGGCCCAGAACGGTAAATGCCGCGCACAACCAGATACCGGTGGCAACACGCCTTGGCCTGTTCTTCATCCTCTTCGCGACTCCCTTTCTTCAAACTATGCCAGAATGATAGCACAGAGGCCCGGTCTTCGCAAGCAGCACCCACACGAGGCCTATATTAGATGTTTTTCCGCGGTGCCTCAAACAGGGGACGGTTCTCTGTTTGAGGCGCTGGCTGCAAACGGGCCCGCCCTGTGCGATACAGGAGCGGGCCCGTTTTCCGCCGGCGTTTAAAACTCCAGCGGATATTTGTCGGTAAGTCCTTTGACAAGCTTTTTTGCTTCTTCGATGCGGCTCTCGCCGTCCTTAAGCAGCATGGCGATTGCTTCGGCAATCACATCCATGTCCTCCTCGTTCATTCCCCGCGCTGTCACGGCAGGTGTTCCGAGGCGGATGCCACTGGTGACAAATGCGGAGTTCGGATCATTGGGGATCGTGTTCTTGTTGGCAGTGATGTTTGCACTGTCGAGGAGCGTTTCCGCCTCTTTGCCGGTACGTCCTACGCTGGTCAGATCCACCAGCATCAGGTGGTTGTCGGTCCCACCGGACACGATCCGGATGCCGCGGCTGATCAGCCCTTTGCACAGGGCCTGCGCGTTCGCCGCCACTTTTCTGCCATATTCCTTGAATTCGGGCTGCAGTACCTCCTGGAAACACACAGCCTTGGCGGCGATGACATGCATAAGCGGTCCGCCCTGCGTTCCCGGGAATACGGCTTTGTTCAGTCCATGTTCCTCTGCGAATTCCTCCGAAGAGAGGATCAGCCCGCCGCGCGGTCCTTTCAGGGTCTTGTGGGTCGTGGTCGTGGTAACATGGGCATACGGAATGGGGCTCGGATGCACTCCTGCGGCCACCAGTCCGGCGATGTGTGCGATGTCCACCATCAGATAGGCGCCGACCTCGTCCGCGATCTCGCGGAAGCGCTTGAAGTCGATGATCCTGGCATAAGCACTTGCCCCTGCAACGATCAACCTGGGCCTGCACTCGAGCGCGATCTTTCGCACCTGATCGTAATCGATCACGCCGTCGTCATTTACACCATACTGTACAACATGAAAATAAGCGCCGGAGAAATTGGCGGGGCTCCCATGGGAGAGATGGCCGCCGTGGGCCAGGTTCATTCCGAGCACCGTATCGCCCGGCTTCAGGAGTGCGAAGAACACTGCCATATTCGCCTGAGCACCGGAATGCGGCTGTACATTGGCATAGGTGCAGCCAAAAATTTCCTTCGCCCTGCTGATGGCAAGACGTTCGACTTCGTCGACACAGGCGCATCCGCCGTAGAATCTTTTTGCGGGATATCCTTCGGCATATTTGTTGGTAAGAACGCTGCCCATGGCAGACATCACTGCTTTCGATACCCAGTTTTCCGAAGCGATCAGTTCGATGTGACTGTTCTGCCGGTCCTGTTCTGCGATGATCAGATCAGCGATCTGCGGATCCGTTTTTCTGATGTCGTCAATTGTATACATGTAAACTCCTCTCCATGTAAGGCACATTCGTACTGTACCGCGGTAAATCAATAGCGTTTTATACTATATCGGATAATCCCCGGAAAGTCAACCGGACGATCTGCAGGACACGTCGGTTATTATATGACTCGTTATTATGTTACAGGTTATTATTTTACAGATTATCGTGTTCTGTATGCTTACCGATACAGCAGCTGCGAGAGTTTCTCATTTGTCCCGGGCTGGCTTGGCATAAGCATTTCCCCCTGTGAAGAGTACATGCCGTCAAAGGGCACCCGGCTGGTCTGCATTTCATAATCGGAAAGGTGCATGACAAGGGGAGCAACCTGCAAAAGTGACACTGCGGAAAGGTCGGTATCCACGTTCACCAGAAGCTGCTTCAGAAGCGCAGCCACCTCCTCAACGCTGCCCGGATTAAAGGAGTTGAGCAGGGCGCCGAGCACTCTTCTCTGACGCTCGGTACGTTCATAATCATTGTCTCCCACAAAACGTACACGACAGAAGGCCACGGCCTGCATTCCATTCAGATGCAGATATCCTCCCGAGGAAAGCATATAATCATTCTCATTCAGTCCCATATATGGGCACATGCTCATGATATACATGTTGACAACGTCAACTTCCTCATCCCGGACCTCCATGTCCACGCCGCCCAGTGAATCCACGATATCGATCATTTCATAGAAATCCACGGCTGCATAATTGTCGATCCGCACCCGGAAATTGTTTTTCAGCGTTTCCTCCAGAAGTGAGATTCCGCCGATCGCAAAGGCTGCATTGAGCTTCTGCGTTCCGTTTCCGGGAATGTCCACACCCAGATCCCTCATGAAGGAAACCATGGAAATTTTGGAGGTATTATAGTTTACTGTCACCAGGATCATCGTATCGGAATTGCCATTCCAGCTGTCATCGCGCCGATCCGAGCCTACCAGCAGAATGTTGTAGGTGTTCTCTCCCAAGGTGCTGTTCTCTTCCGCTGCAGTACTGTCCACGCCCGAAGTCTCATCTTCGACAGTATAATTACCGTCTGTGCCGGAAGTCTCATCTTCGACAGCAAAATTATCGTCCATGCCGGCAGTCTCTTCCGCCGCAGCAGAATTGCTCTGTGCACGCTCCTGGCCGGAGCTCTCCTCCAGCAGTGCCTGTGCGACCCCAACCAGCATCTGAAGCGGGTCGCTCTCCTGTGCAAATGCCGCTGCTGCCACTGTCAGTGAAAACACACATGCCAGCGCCGCCACTGCTCCTTTTCTCAGATGCCCGGTGAAACCTTGTTCCATGCTTTATTGTGCTCCTTCCTGTCTGATAACGGTTCCAAATGTTCTAAGAATGATCTGTATATCAAATCGGATACTGCGATGATCGATATAATGCATTTCCATCTGCTGCCGGATCCCGCTCTCATAGGAAGCGTTGTTCCTTGCATAGGCCTGCCAGTATCCGGTAAGTCCCGGCTTTACCGAGAGCAGCTTTGCGATCTCCGATCCGTAAACATATGTTTCTTCCTCCACGATCGGTCTCGGACCGACGAAGGACATATTGCCGCTGAGAATATTGAACAGCTGCGGCAGCTCGTCCAGACTGGTCTTTCGCAGAAAGCTGCCGACCTTTGTGATTCGCGGATCATTATCGATCTTAAACTCTGTGCTGTACTGTTCATACTGTTCCGGAGTCAGAAGCTTGCTCAGATCGCCGACTTCCTGCCGCATGCTCCGGAACTTATACACCCTGATCCGTTTACCGTTCTTCCCGATCCGGGGATGCCCGTACAGCGGACTGCCTCCGTCATCCGTCATGATGACCACGGAAAGGATCAGCATGAGCGGGGAAAGCAGCACAATCCCGAGCAGGGAAGCCACAATATCGAAGATGCGCTTCACAAATTCATACGCAAACACTGCATTCGTGCGCGGGGCGCGGTAATCACTTCGCGGCATCACAAGCGGCTTCTGCTCTTCCAGATAGTCTGCGATCAGCGAAAGCTCCTCATTCCACGTATCCTGCGCATTCAGGATATTCAGGCGCTTCGCGGACTGGAAGGTAATATAGCGCAGCGCCATGATGACCACCAGCCGGATGTCCTTTGCAAGATGCCACTGCTCCACATAAGAGCGCTCGTTTTCGATCACCGTGTCGGCATCATCCTCACAGCTCCACAGTCCCATAATGCCCGGCTTGATGCTCAGATTCTTTCTTTTCTCGGGTGAGTAATTCAGGTATGCCGGAAGCGATGGACTGTGCGGACCAATAAAGCTCATATCGGAGCTGATCACATTGAGCAGCTGCGGCAGCCTGGCCAGATGTGTGCGGTTCAGAAACGCCCCCCACGGTGTAAATGCGCTCCGTCCCTTTGCGCTGCAGGTCGCAGCATCCATCCGAAGCACCCGGAAGCGATACTGATAATACCTTCGTCCGTTTTTGCCGATCCGCACCCGGTGCAGCATCACCGGGCCGGGCGAGGACACCTTGTAAATAAACCAGGTCAAAAGCCATACCAACAGCAGAAGCGGCAGCAGCACAATCGAAAACAGCAGATCCAGAAACCGTTTCAGAAATGCCTGCCTTCCCGACATCGGCGAGATCGGCATGTAGCTGACCACCGCACATCCTCCGATGTAATCGATCGCACGGTCGATATTGATCGGCAGATCAAACTCCCGGATATTCAGATGTACGACCTTTCCCATATCCGCAAGAGCGTTCATCAGCCACTCCAGCTGATCCCCCTCCAGATCGGAAGCGAGCAGGCAGGAATCTGCCTCCTGTTTCGCCAGATCGATCAGCATATTCCGGTGATTGGACACCACTAGGATCCCGTCCAGATATTCTCCCGTACAGTCCTCATCGGTCACCACCAGTCCGACCAGCTTCATCCGCCAGTCCGAATGCCTGGCAAACCGGCGCAGGATCCGCTCCACATCCGTCTTTTTTCCGATCACGACTACCCGCTCCGCGCCTTTTGAGCTGCTGTAGAGCGGCAGAATCTTTCTGCGGACAAAGGTACGCAGAAGATACACAAAAATGAAGGAAACAATTGCAAACGTAAAGATAAAGATACGGGAATACAGATCGTTCGACTTGGTAAAGAACACATATACCATCAGGCCAAGCGTCACAAAGGAGACCGTTACAAAGGTCTCCCGCAGTTCCCGGGATGCATTGCGGTTCAGAAAATCATATCGTCCAAGATAGGCAACATCCAGGATCATATAACCGACGATCATCACCAGGAGCAGCTGCAGATAAGCCTGTGGTGAATACGTTTCACTGTCAAAAACATAGAAGCGCAGAAAATAGGATATCGCAAAAGAGATCACCAGAGCCGCGATATCGGTAATATTCTCAATATACAGGGTATACCTTCTGAGATTATTCATGTATCTGATTCTCTATGCTCCGGAAAGCAGGCTTTCGGAGCGCAAAAGGGTATTTATGTGCAACATTTTTACTGTATCACTTCTGTAAATGCTTTGCAAGCGGCATGAAACCATGCGCTATTTCAGATGTTGATACGGCTCCACGTTTCCCTCTGTAAATCCCGGAAGATTGTAGTACACATTCAGGGCCTGATCCGCAAGCGGAAGAACCGCTGCAGCACCCGTACCTTCCCCCAGATGCATGCCGGCCTGCAGCAAAGGCTCCTGCTTCAGATACTGCATCACCAGCTTTCCCGCCGGTTCGGTGGTTGCATGGGTCGCAAACATATAATCCACCGCGTCCGGACACAGCATCGCTGCAAAGCAGGCAGCGATCCCCGAGATGACCCCGTCGATCCATACTGCCAGGCCATAGCGTGCCCCACCCAGGAAGCATCCGGTCATTCCGGCAATATCGAGTCCTCCGACCCGACTGCAGATCGTGACTGGATCCTTGCTCTCTTCGCTGTCATTCCCGTCCAGGCCATTGACCTGCAGCGCTTTGGAGACCGCCCGGATCTTCCGCTGCAGTCCTTCCCCGGAGAGCCCTGCTCCGCGTCCGGTCACAATCTCCGGATCCACGCCGAACAGCGCGCAGGCACAGGCTGCACTGGTCGTTGTATTGCCGATCCCCATTTCTCCCGTGATCAGAAGATCATATCCGGTTTCCGATAATTCACGGGCGATCCGGATCCCGGATACGATCCCGCTGATGCACTCTTCCCGCGACATGGCCGGGCCGGCTGCAATATTCCCTGTCCCATAGCGCACCGGAATATTGCGCACCCGGGGATGCACCGCATCGTGATTCATCCCGATATTGACCGGCAGCACCTCCAGGTTCAGGATCCGGCTCATCACACACACGCTGCTGATCCCGTCTCCCATGTTGTTGAGCACCTGCTCCGTCACTTCGCTGCCGCACTGACTCACACCTTCTGCGACGACTCCATTATCAGCGCCCATGATAACAGCTGCCCGTTTTTCAAGGTGGGGCCTGTCGGTACGCTGAATTCCAGCCAGCGCAGCCACCATTTCCTCCAGCTTTCCAAACCCGCGAAGCGGCTTGCACAGGCTGTCCCAGTGTGCCCATGCTGCTTTTCGAGCCTGGGCATCCGCCGGGCGGATCCCCCGGATCGTTTCCTGCAGCAGTATCTCATCCTCTGTCATGATTATCATTTCCTTCTATACAAAATACAGGTGCTCAGCAAAAGCACACTCTGCCGCCGCACAGGCAGTTGCACAGCAGGTTCGCCATACACATTCTCGTACACCAGTCTGAGCTGCTCTCGAGCGGGCTGCCGTACATCTCCCCCATCCCGCGGTAAACTCTGTTTCCGTTTTCCAGGGAAGCAGCCAGGTTCGCATACTGCGCATTTCCCGGCTCCATCGATGCCGCACTGCGCGCATGTTCCTTGGCGATAACATTATTCCCGGCTCCCGCGTTGGCAAGCGCACTGTAATAGTACCACCGCGCGTCCCTTGCGGAAATGTCGGAGAGGACCCGCAGAGCTTCCTTATAATGGCCGCTGTTGATATAATTCGCAGCTGCCCGCAGATGCACATCATCCTCTGAATAACTGCTCTGTGTGTTCCCGGATCCCCAGGCACCCCCGAAACCGCCAAATCCGCCGAAGGGGCCATAGCTTTCCCTGCCCGGATCCGCATAGCCTCCCCATCCGTAGGAACTGCTGCCGCTCCCTGAGCCTGTGCCGTAGCCGGTGCGCCGTCCATAGCTGTCATACCCGCCGGTGTATCCCTTCTCGCGGTCATCCATGATCATCTGGTAAGCCTGCTGAACTTCCTTGAACTGCTCCTCCGCCTTTTCCTTATTCGGATTATTGACATTTGCATCCGGATGGTATTTCCGGCTTAATGATCGGTATGCTTTTTTAATTTCCTCGTCGGAAGCGCCCGCGCTTACCCCCAGGACGTCATAAGGATTTCTCATCTGAATTTCACCCATACTCCCGCATATAAGATGTTTTTGAGGATCTGCTCATGTGCAAGAGCCGGCAGTCGTTCAAGTGCACCGACACAATGCGCCATCATATCCGTGAGTATTTCTTTTACATCTTCTTCTGTTAAGCTTCTGCCCTTTTGTTCCAGGACCAGAAACAGATTATAGTTTCCCTTCTCCCGGTCCTTCTCCCGGTCTTCCCAGGCGTCCAGCAGATAAATATATTTCCCGAGATAAAACCCGAGCTGCCGCAGGGACCCGGCCCAGGCATCCTCCTCCCGCGCGAAAATTTCCGCCAGGAAGCTGCCGGTGTAAGCACTCACCCGGTCGATATCCTCATCCTGTCTTTTTTCCGCTTCGGCCAGCAGCTGCACATTCCGGTGCAGGCTTTTTGCCTGCCGCGGCCATCTTCGGGCAATTTGCAGGGCCTTCGGACGAAGGACTGCAAAGAGTGCTCTTCCCCGCACAGAGTGCTCGTCTCTCCAGTCATCCCGTGCCTTTTCACAGGCCAGCAGCACGGTCATGTCCGCGGCGTACTGTGTAAACTCGTTCGTGCGAAAGGCATGCTTCCTCGCCGGATGTACAATACACCGGCCTTCAAAGGACTGCTCCTCCGGCTCATACAGGCCGGTCAGCAGCAGGAGCAAAAAAGTCATATCATAGTTTAACAGCATCTGTCCGGTTCGTCCATATTGTTTTTTCAGGACATGACAAAGGCCGCAGTAGTAACTGCGGTACAGCTCATAATCTTTGATTTTCAGTTCCTTATCATATACAGTGATATATCCGAACATGTCTCTCCCGTCAACTTCTCTTCTCGAATTCACGGCGGCATTTCGGGCAGGTGATCACGATATGACCTCTGCCGCGGGGCACTCGAATCTTCTGTCCGCAGGAGGGACACCGGTACACGTGATGCGTTTTAAAATCGGCGCGGAATATCCCCTTTCCCTGTACGCTGCGCAGGGCCCTGTTCTTCAGCTCAATATATTTTTGGTTCTCCGCGTAGCGTTTTTCAAAGCTGCGGGAAAACATCCGGAAATAGATCCATACGAACAATGCAAGCACAGCCGTATTCAGCAGCGGTATACGCACAAACAGATTGACAATCATAACCGCCACCGACAGTCCCAGCAGAAACTTCGACAGATCATCCACACCATAACGGCCCCGCATAAATTCTTCCAGTCGCCTTCTCAAATCAAATCCTTCCTTTCCGGAAACGCCACCCGCGTTTCAAACAGTTCTTCACCCACTGTCAGTGAGAATGTTCCTCCCATATACTCCGTGAGACTCTTTGCGATGGACAGTCCAAGACCGCTGCCTTCGCTGCTCCGGCTTGAATCGCCCCGTGTGAAGCGTTCCTCCAGTTCTTCGGCACTCTGCGTCACCGCTGCGGCCGGAACATTGCGCACCGCTGCCACGATGTCCGGTCCCTGATGAAAGATCCGTACCGCAACGCTCGTACCAGGCCTGGAATATTTTGCCGCATTGCCCAGAAGATTCTCAAAGATCCTCCACAGCTGCGCACCATCCGCAAGAATCACGATGATCTCATTGTTCTCCCCGGTGCCCTCTTCGCCATCTGCTCCCTGCCGCGCAAGGTCCAGCTTCAGATCATTCTGTGCAAATCGATCCTCAAATTCTCCGCAGGCCTGCTGCAGGAAATCCCACAGTCGGAGCGGCTGCAGATCCAGCTTCACATTTCCGGACTGGATCCTGGATACTTCGATCAGATCCTCCGTCAGCTGCTTGAGCCGTCTGGTCTTCCCGTCAAGAATATCCAGATATTCCCTGGCCTTTCCCTCCGGCAGGGGCTCCCGCTTCAGAAGGTCCACATAATTCATGATCGATGTCAGAGGAGTTTTCAGATCATGGGAAACATTTGTGATCAGCTCAGACTTCAGCCGTTCATGTTCGAGCATTGCCGACACGGAGCGCTGCAGCCCCTCTCCCATCTCATTGACCGCCTCACCCATCTCCCGGCTTTCCCCGGTGAGGACCTGCGTATTGATCCGGTAATCAAGCTTTCCCCGGGAAATCTGCTCCAGCCCCTCGCGCACGCTTTTGCTGCCAACCACGTCACGCATCAGATACAAAAGTGCGGCCAGATTCAATGTCAGCGCCATAATGCCTCCGGGAAGTCCTCCGATCAGCCCGAACACCAGGTTCAGAATGACAAATCCCACGTAGGCGATCACCAGCTTTTCGCTGCTTCTTCTTGCACTGTATACCTGCCGGCCGCTCATGATCACTGTGTAGATCACACTGTTTCTCCACAGAGCTCCGCCTTTAAGCCGCCGGATCATGCTCAGAAGACCCGCAAGTGCGATCCAGTATTCAACGCACATTGCCCCGCAAAAAAGCAGCCGGTCACGAAGATCCGAATACCCGCCCACATAGGCGATCGCACGGCCGCATGCCATCCACCAGCCAATACAGAGCATTACGATGATCCCGAACGCGATCTCGGTAGGAAGCGTCTCCAGCGTTGCAGGGTACTCCCACCTGACATTGTTTCCGCCGCCGTTCGTTTTTTCCCGAAAAGCATCGATCACACATCGTCCAAGCAGGAACAGCACCGCAAGTCCTCCCACGATGGCTGCAACGACCGCACCGATCAGATAGGGTTTTCGTTTCCGGTAAAACAGTTCGCTGTCGCGAAGTTCATCCCCCGCGGAGAAGGAACTGTCATACGCGATCAGTACGCTCTCGCTGTTCCCGGTAAACCGGCTTTGCATGAAGTAAAGCGCAGCATGGTCATTCGCGGAATCATCCGCTGCGGAAACCATGATATTGTAGCGGCGGTCACCCTCGAACAGCAGCCTGACATGCTCCTTTTCCTGCACCAGGGTCCTGGCTGCCACCAGGCTTTTCACGCCCAGATTTGTATAGCGTGCACCGGCATTATAATCTTCCACATAATAATAGACATTACTCGGTGCCTTGACCGGGTCCTCCCCGCCTTCGATCATCTCCTGGTAATTCCGGTAGCGGGCCGCGATGTCCATGCTTGTTTCGCACAGAATCCGGTAGTTTTCGATCAGTGCTGCATCCGGATTCGATGCGATCTGTGCATAATCGGCAAGAGAGTGTCCCGAAACCGGATAGATCGTTTCCAGGCTGAGTGCTTCATCATACAGTGCACGTCCTGCGGAAGGGTTATCTCCGTTTCTGGTGGTCAGTGTATTGATCCTGCTTAAAAGGCGGCCCGCACCATCCTCTCCGAATTCGATCAGATCGCCTATATAATAGGTCGTATTCGGATTGGGCTCCTGGCCCTGCGTGGAATCCGAAAAATACTGCCCGATATCGATCTCTCGCAGTTCATTGTATTCCCCGTTTGTTTCAAACAGCCGGATATCCTGCTGCGCGCTGATCTTTTCGAGCACGATCCCTTCGATGGTCTCGCAGAACAGATCCGTCTCCTCAAAGGAACGGTTCATTCCGGACAGAGACAGTCCCGAATAACTCCAGTCACGAATCGTCAGAATGCACAGACACACAAGCGCTGCGAGCACACCCTGGGCAAGGAACAGGAAAACGTTTCTCCGGGCAGTTTTCGTTGTATTCATCGCATCGTCCTGCCCGTTCAGTCAATGCTCTCGATCTTATATCCCACACCCCACATAACCTTGAGATATTTCGGGTTTTTCGGATCGATCTCGATTTTTTCACGAATATGCCGGATATGCACGGTCACGGTGTTATCCGCAAAAAAAGCTTCCTCCTTCCAGATCTTTTCGTAGATCTGATCGATGGAAAACACCTTTCCTTTGTTCTGAATGAGCAGCAGCAGAATGTTGTACTCAATGCGGGTAAGACGTACCGGCTCCCCGTCCACCGTAACTTCCTTGCGGTCATCATTGACCATCAGTCCTCCGGTGCGGTACACCTTCTCCTGCTCAGCCCCCTCTGCATTCATCGCCCCGAGCGTCGTGTAGCGGCGCATGGCGGACTTGACTCTGGCCACCAGCTCCAGCGGATTGAACGGCTTGGTAATGTAATCATCCGCTCCGATATTCAGCCCGAGGATCTTATCCGAATCCTGCGATTTGGCCGACAGGATAATGATCGGAATTCCGCTCTCCTTTCGGATCTGAAGTGTTGTATGGATCCCGTCCAGCTCCGGCATCATCAGGTCAAGGATCACCAGATGCACCTCTTCCTTTTTCAGGATCTCCAGCGCCTCCCTGCCGTTTCCGGCCTTCAGCACCCGGTATCCCTCCTGCATCAGATATATTTCGATCGCATCGACGATCTCTTTTTCATCATCACAAACCAGAATCGTGTACATATCACTTCTCCTGTTCTAAGTATGAAATCAGTCCTTGTTATAGGTTTTTTTCATAATAGCATACTCCCCGGAAAATTGGTAGGTGCCAGAAAGCGGTAAATATGATATAGTACTTTCATTGCAGCTGCCCTGCCCGGGGCAGAATTCTTTCAAAAAGAGGAGAACTTTATGACAATTGAACAGGTTCGTTCTGCAGCCACACCGGAGGAGCTGCAGGATCAGACGGCAGAAAGCAGCTGCCGTTTCTCCGGTATTCTGGTGCATCCCACCTCATTCCCGTCGCCCTTCGGCATCGGCGATCTCGGCAAAGGCGCCTACGATTTTATTGATTTTCTTGCCGCATCCGGACAGAAACTGTGGCAGGTGCTCCCGCTCGGGCCTACCGGTTTTGGCGATTCTCCCTATCAGGGACCATCTGCTTTTGCCGGTCAGCCTCTGATCATCAGCCCGGAAAAGCTGTTCGAAAAAGGTCTCCTTACCCGGGAGGATCTTGAAACCCCCCCGCACCAGGATCCGCACAAGGTAGACTACGGAACAGTCATTCCCTATAAGTACGGACTGCTTCGCAGGGCATATGCCACCTTCCGCCATACCCCCGACAAGCTGATGCTCGAAGAGTTTGAGCATTTCTGCGCGCAGGAAAAGGACTGGCTGGACGATTATGCTCTGTTCATGGCACTGAAGGAAGCGCATGAAGGCCGCTGCTGGCTGGACTGGGAGGAGGCAGCGCGTACACCGGACGAAAAAGCAAAGAAGGCCTTCCGGGAGCAGCTTCATGACGAAATCTCATTCCACTGCTTCGTACAGTTCATCTTCCAGATGCAGTGGACACAGCTTCTGTCCTATGCACACAGCCAGCATGTCGAGGTGATCGGCGATGCACCGATCTTTATGTCTTTGGACAGCTGCGATGTTTGGGCAAACAAAAAGTATTTCCAGCTCGATACCAAAGGCTTCCCGACCCATGTGGCCGGCGTTCCGCCCGATTATTTCAGTGCAACTGGTCAGCTGTGGGGAAATCCGCTGTACGACTGGGACGCCATGAAAAAAGCCGGTTATTCCTGGTGGATAGAACGTGTACGCCGGCAGCTGGAGCTGGTGGATCACCTGCGGATCGATCATTTCCGCGGTTTCGAATCCTACTGGTCCGTTCCGGCCGGAGAAGAGACCGCCATTCACGGCTCCTGGAAAAAAGGGCCTGGCGCTGATCTGTTCCGTACCATTGCCAAAGCGCTTGGTGAGAATCTTCCCATCTTTGCGGAGGATCTGGGAATCATTACGCCCGAGGTCGAAGCACTGCGTGAGGAGCTTGGCTTCCCGGGCATGAAGGTTCTGCAGTTCGGCTTCGGCGATATGAATGACCGCAGCTACATCCCGCATTTCTATACGGATGTGAATTGTCTGTGCTACACCGGCACCCATGACAACGATACGACTGCCGGCTGGTACCAGTCCCAGCCCGAGCAGATCAAGGACCGGATCCGCAGGTACGGCAACACGGACGGCGGCTGCATCAGCCTGGATTTTATCCGCTTCTGTCTGGGCAGCATTGCAAAATATGCCATCTTCCCCATTCAGGATCTGCTGATGCTTGGAAGTGAAGCGCGCATGAATACGCCGGGCGTTGCCGCTGCCAACTGGTCATTCCGCTATACCGCGGATATGCTTACCCCGGAAAGAAGTAAATGGCTGGCCCAGACGACAAGCCTGTTCGGCCGCTGAAGGAAAGGCGCAGTATGATTCGTCTTATTCTGATTGTATTATTTATCGTTCTGTTCCTGCTGTTCTCACTGCTCTACCTTGGGATCACCTGGATCGTGGGACGATTTTCGCAGGACGCCATGGACCGTGCACAGCTTTGGATGCTCCGCTGGTGCAGTCGGATCATTCTGTTTCTGGCCGGCACAAAGGTCACCGTGATCGGAAGAGAGCATCTTATGCCTTCCGAACCGGTGCTTTACATCCTCAACCACCGCAGCTACTTTGACATCCTGCTCACCTATGCAAACGTCCCTTCTCCCACAGGGTTTATCGGAAAAAAGGAGCTTGCGAAGATCCCGGTCCTGAACCTGTGGCTGAGGCGCCTCCACGGACTGTTTCTTGACCGCAGCGACATCCGGCAGGGCCTGAAAACCATCCTTGCCGCGATCGATGAAGTGAAGAACGGTGTATCCATCGCCATTTTCCCGGAGGGAACCAGAGGAAAGGATGCGGATGAAACGGTTATGCTACCCTTCCATGAGGGCTCCTTCAAGATCGCATCCAAAACCGGCTGCCCGGTGATTCCGGTTGTGATCAGCGGATCCTCCGCGATTTTTGAAGATCACATGCCGACGGTCAGGCGCACCCATGTGATCATGGAGTTTCTGCCTCCCATCGATCCAAAGCAGCTCGAGGGCGATGACAAAAAATTCATGGGACGCTATGTCCAGGGACTCATGCTGGAGACTCTGCAGCGCAATCATAAAGCGCTCCAGGCATGATGAAGCAGCGAACGGATGTGCCGAGCTGAAAGGCGTCCGGCAGTTTTTCAAAAAAGGCGTGCTCACACGGTCCCTGTCACAACGCGCCAATGGCGCACAAGCGTAAGAAAGAGCCGACCCCCATGGGGGCCGGCTCTTCTTCAGTCAATTGCTTCATCCTGATAATCAAAGCTCGTTTCTGTCTGATCCTCTTCCGTCAATGCCTGTTGATATTCCTTCAGGATAATGTCCTGTATCTGCTCTCTGGTCTGTGAATTGATCGGATGAGCAATATCTTTGTACTCTCCGGTAGTTGTCTTTCGGCTGGGCATCGCAATAAACAATCCCTTTTCGCCTTCTATCACTTTGATGTCATGTACCACAAATTCATCGTCCAGTGTGATGGATACAATTGCTTTCATTTTGCCTTCTTTGGCTATTTTTCGAATCCTCACATCTGTAATTTTCATATAGTACACCCTTTTTGATCATAACCACACTACATCAAAAGATCAGCGATTGCAGTTAATCACATTCTTCAGATCCTGGCTCTTATGTCCAGTTCAATTTGCTACAGTTCTTTTTCTCCTTTCTATCAGAATTTTAGGCATTCCGGGCGGATCGCCCAACAACGGATCCGGGGCTATAACAGGTATCTGTCACCGGACTCTGTCACGATATATGGCCCATTTTCTCCGATATACGATTTATTGGGTCGAATCGTATTGCGGCTTTCCACGATACAGTTTTCCAGGTGCACATTGTCCCCAATGTACACACTGTTCAGTATCACGCAGTTACGTACAACGCAGTTTTCACCGACAAATACATCTTTAAAAAGAACGGAGTTCTCCACATATCCATTGATAATAGAGCCACTGGAAATCAGGCTGTTCTTCACTTCACAGCCCGGATTATATTTTGCTGGAGGCAGGTCATCGATTTTCGTGTAAACATCAGGATGCTGCCGGAAAAAATAATCTCTCACTTCCGGTTTCAGGAAATCCATGTTGGTCCGATAGTACGATTCCACAGATGCAATGTTGTTCCAGTACGAGGTAATGCGATATCCGTAGATCCGCTTCACGTCCTTATACCGTATCAGAACATCCTTTACAAAGTCAAATCGTCCTTCCTGTCCGCACCGCTCGATCAGTTCGATGAGCTGGCGCCGGCGCACTACATAGATACCACAGGAGATCGTACTGGAAATCGCCGCCATCGGCTTTTCCTCAAACTGCTCGATTCGGCAGTCGTCATTCATCTTAAGAAGCCCAAATCTTGTAACGTCCTCTCCCGCGGGAAGTTCTCTGCAAACCACCGTGACATCCGCTTTCTTTGCGATATGATACTCTAAGACTTTATTGAAGTCAAGTTTATAAATTCCATCTCCGGGTGCAATGATCACATATGGTTCATGACAATCCTTCAACCAGTTCAGATTCTGGTGAAGCGCATCAGCCGTTCCGCGGTACCAGAAGCTGTTGTCTGGTGTCTGCATGGGAGGAAACACAAAAAGTCCCCCCTGTTTTCGTCCAAAATCCCACCACTTGGAGGAGCTCAGGTGCTCATTCAGGGACCGGGAATTATACTGTGTCAGCACTGCAACCTTCTGCACATGAGAATTCGACATGCTGCTGAGTGCAAAGTCAATACTTCTGTAGCTGCCGGCGATCGGCATAGCCGCAATTGCACGTTTGTTGGACAGCTCCTTCATCCGGTAGCTGTTGCCGCCGGCGAGAATAATTCCTACCGCTCTCATGAAACAACACCTGCCTTATCTAATGTCTCGCCGCTGGCGAGAAGCCCGTCCTGATAGTCCTCCAGAACCGTCAGACCGGTAACTGCCGTGTTTTTTCCGATTCGTACGCCCGCAGGAATCACCGTGTTTTCTCCTACCACGGCAAGTCCGAAGGAATATACATTCGGTTTGATCCGGTTTGGTACGTTTTCTCCAACGCCAAGCACAGCGCGCGCCCCGACAGATACGTTCTCCGCAAGGATCGTCCGGTCGAGGACCGCTCCGTCTCCGATCACACTTCCCTGCATGACAATCGAATCCCGCACAACCGCGCCTTTCCCGATCCGGACGCCGCATCCTATTACAGAATTCATCACTTCTCCCTCGATCTCGGTTCCGTCACCGATCAGGCTTCTGCTGATCCGGGCGTCCCCGGAGATATACTGCGGAGGAATGATGTCATTCTTGGTGTAGATCTTCCAGAATTCCTCGTACAGATTGAATTCCGGGATAATATCAATCAACTCCATATTGGCTTCCCAATAAGAGCCCAGGGTGCCAACATCCTTCCAGTAACCGTTATACTCATAAGCGACCAGATTCTCCCCTTTGCCGAAGCAGTACGGGATCACATGCTTGCCGAAATCACAGTTGGGCTGTTCGGACAGCGTCATCAGTGATTCCTTCAGCACACTCCAGTTGAAAATATAAATCCCCATGGAAGCCAGATTGCTCTTCGGATGCTCGGGCTTTTCCTGGAATTCGGTGATATGCCCCTTGTCATCCGTGACAACAATGCCGAAGCGGCTCGCCTCCTGCATCGGGACCGGCATGACAGCGATGCTGACATCCGCATGATGCGACTTGTGATATTCCAGCATCACCTCATAATCCATTTTGTAAATATGATCCCCGGACAGAATCAGAACATAGTCCGGATTATAGCTTTCCATATAGGCCAGGTTCTGATAAATCGCATTGGCTGTACCGGTATACCACTCCGTCTTCCCCGACTGCTCATACGGAGGAAGGACCGTCACTCCGCCCACATTGCGATCCAGATCCCACGGGATCCCTATGCCGATATGCGTGTTCAGCCGCAGCGGCTGATACTGGGTCAGCACGCCGACTGTATCGATTCCGGAATTGATGCAGTTGCTCAGAGGAAAGTCAATGATCCGGTACTTTCCGCCAAATGCAACCGCAGGCTTGGCGACTTTCGCTGTAAGAACTCCCAGACGGCTCCCCTGCCCCCCGGCCAGCAGCATTGCAATCATTTCTTTTTTAATCAATGCGATCACCCCTTGTTTTTCAATCCATATTCCCTTGGAATGGTGGGATTATTATAGCACAGCGTTTCAGATTTGTGAACAGATTTTACAATTTTCATCTTTTCTTCAAGGGGTTTATACCGCAATTGTTCGGGACTTTTTGAAATGCGGACCCAATATTCCCAGTCGTTTCTCTATAAATTTCCTCCGGTCGGTCACCGGATTTACGATTCTGCACAAATCCGGATTGGCTCTTTCCTTTTTTCGTCATTCAGGATATACTGTCATGGAAATCAAAATGAAGGAGATCTTTATGTTTCAGATAGATTACAATCATCCGATCCCGGTCCATTTCATCGGAATCGGCGGCATCAGCATGAGCGGTCTTGCCTGCATTCTGAAGAAAGCAGGCTTTACCGTGACAGGCTCCGACGGCAAAGCCTCCGAGCTTACTGCACGCCTGGAAGCGGAAGGGATTCCCGTTGCGATCGGTCAGAGGGCCGAAAATATCCCTTCTCCCTGTTCCCTTGTTGTTTACACTGCAGCTGTTCATGAGGACAATCCCGAATATCAGGAGGCAGTACGGCAGGGCATTCCGATGCTTACGCGCGCACAGCTTCTGGGCGAGCTGATGCGCAACTATCCCGTTGCCGCAGCTGTGGCCGGTACGCACGGAAAAACCACCACGACCTCCATGCTGGCCCATATCTGCATGGAGGCCGGGCAGGATCCCACCATTTCCGTAGGCGGCATGCTTCCTCTGATCGGAGGCAACATCCGGGTAGGCGGCCCGGACACTTTTATAACAGAAGCCTGTGAATACACCAACAGCTTTCTGAGTTTTTATCCGACGGTAGGCATTGTCCTCAATATTGATGCTGATCATCTCGACTTCTTCAAGGATCTGGATGATATCCGTGCCTCTTTCCGCAAATTCATGGAGCTTATCCCGGCCGACGGTGCCGTTGTGATCAATGGCTCCATTCCGGAGCTGGCACAGCTGACAGACGGACTCCCCTGCAAGGTCATTACCTTCGGGACCCCCGACAGCGACTACCAGGCTGTAAACGTTTCCTTTGAAGCCAACGGGAATACTTCGTTTGACCTGAAAAAAAGACAGGCGACTGCCGTCGCGGAGCGCTATACGCTGCGCGTCCCCGGGGAGCACAACATTGCAAATGCTCTGGCAGCCATCGCCGCGGCGGATTTCATGGGCGCCGGCACACAGGCGCAGAAGGATGGCCTTTATGCATTCACCGGCACCGGCCGGCGCTTTGAAAAGAAAGGCATGCTCGGGAACGTGACGGTCATTGATGACTACGCTCATCACCCGACTGAGATCCGCGCCACACTGCACTCTGCAGCCACCCAGCCGCACCGGGAGGTATGGTGTGTGTTCCAGTCTCACACCTACTCACGCACCAAAGCGCTTTTCAATGACTTTGTCGATGCACTGTCCCTGGCGGACCACGTAGTTGTGGCCGAAATCTACCCGGCGCGTGAAACGGATACTCTGGGCATGAGCGGCGAGCTGCTTTGTGAAGCACTGAAAAAGCACGGCTGCGATGCTTTCTTCTTTCCGGACTTCGCTCAGATCGAAGCATTCGTACGCAGTCATGTTCGAGACAATGATCTGCTCATCACGATGGGCGCCGGAGATATTTATAAAGTAGGCGACGATCTGCTCCGTGGGTGATCCTTCCGTGAGTAATCTTTCTTTATGTGATTCTTCCGCAGGGGGTTCTTCCGAAGAGATCTCGTCAACCTGTAAATGATTTTATCCACAGTATCCACATTATCCACAGTCTGTGCACGCCGTGTGTGCATAAACTGTGGATTCTTTTGTGGATAAGTACCGGTTTTTTTTTCAGAGTCCCTGTGCTATACTCATCTGTACACGAAAAGACCAATCGCAAAGGAAGGCACATCATGAGGCTTCATCTTCCGTCTGACAGCGGCGTTACGCTGATCGAAAATACTTTTATAGATCAATATATGCCTGCCGCAAACGGGGAATTTGTGAAGCTGTATCTGTATCTCCTGCGCTGTGCAGGCACCGGCCGGGAGCTGTCCATCTCCTCGATCGCCGATTTTTTCGATCACACGGAGAAGGACGTACGGCGGGCTCTCGCCTACTGGGAAAAGCTCTCTCTTCTGAAGCTGCAGTATGACGCCAGCGACAATATCACGGATATTGTATTCACCGCCGGCATCCCCGCAAACCGGTCTGCCGTTTCTCTGAACGGTTCAGCCGGAAGCGGTGATCTCCTGCAGGGCACAGCGGAGGATTCCCGACAGGAACGCGCTGCTGCATCGCAGGGCAGTGTCCCTCCCGGAAATGTCCTTCCCCTGCAGAGCGAACAGGCTCCGGCGCTTCCCGCCTCGAAGGCGATCCCTGCCGCAAGGCGGGCACAGCTTCGGCAGCAGGAGGATATCCGGCAGCTTGTATATGTACAGGAGCGATATCTCGGGCGTCCGCTGACCACCTCCGAAATATCCAATCTTCTGTATGTTTATGAGAAGCTGCACTTTTCTCCCGATCTGATCGATTATCTGCTGGAATACTGCGCCTCAAAGGGCAATCCCGGCAGCCGGTACATGGAAAAGGTCGCCCAGGGATGGTATCTCGAAGGGATCACCACCGTTGAACAGGCCAAGGCCGCCGGAGCTGCATTTTCAAAACAGTATCACGCGATCTTCCGGGCCCTGGGACTGGGCAGCCGTTCTCCTGCTCCCGCCGAAACACAGTATATGGACCGGTGGCTGCGTGAGTACGGATTTTCCGTGGAGCTGGTCACGGAAGCCTGTAACCGGACGATCCGTCAGACCCACCAGGCAAGCTTCGATTATGCCGACGGGATCCTGAAGAGCTGGTCGGAGAAGAAGGTACACTCCCTGGCGGATGTGGAAAAGCTGGATCAGGCGTTCCAGCAGAAAAAAGAGGAAGCGCTTTCCGGTTCCCCCGCGCGTCCCGCACGCTCCGGGGGCGGCTCATCCCGCAAACGGTCCGGCGCAGGCAACACATTCTCAAGCATGCCGCAGCGCGACTATGACTGGTCGGCCCTGGAAAAGCAGCTTCTGCGCTCTCAGGAGAACGGGCTTAAAAAAGCCGTGCAGGACGGTGTAAAGGAGGAACAGGTGTGAATCTTACCACTGCTCAGTATAATGAGATCATGCGGGAGTACAGCAGGCGGCAGAATGCTTCGCATCGCCTGCAGGAGGAGCGGCGGGCCGAGGTGTACCGGCTGATCCCGCAGATGCATGAGCTGGATTCCCTTGCCGGATCTCTCGGCCTTTCCTGTGCCAGGTCCATGCTCTCCGATTCCGTCATGCCCGAAGAAGAGGCTGCCGGTCACCCGGACCTTAAACGCTTCCGGTATCAGATGAAGTCCATCACCCGTGAGCGGATGCGGCTGCTCATCGAAAACGGCTATCCGGAGGATTATCTGGAGCCGGTTTACGTATGTGAGGACTGTCATGACACGGGTTATGTGGACGGAAAAATGTGTCACTGTTTTCGGCAGAATGCCATTGACCTGTTCTTCACTCAGTCGGGGCTGAAAAATGCCCTTGACCGGGAGAATTTCAGCCGGTTCCGTCTGGATTACTATCCGGATGAACCGATCATTCCTTCCGTCGGCAAATCACCGCGCGCACATATGCGGGATGTTCTGTCCCAGTGCCGCGCTTTCATCGATACCTTTGATCAGGAGCACGGCAGCCTTCTCTTTTACGGAGAGACCGGTCTGGGCAAGACATTTCTCTCCCACTGTATCGCCGGCGCCCTCCTGGAAACCGGACACAGCGTACTGTACTATTCCTCGGAATCTCTGTTTCGCGCACTGGGCAATACACTGTTTGGCAAGGCTGAACCAGCGCTCAGCAATCTGGCGGATGCCGGGAATGTGGATCTGAGTCTTCTGTATACCTGTGATCTGCTCATCATCGATGACCTGGGTACAGAAATTGTCAACAGCTTTGTCGCATCGCAGCTGTTCCGGCTGATCAATGAACGACTGGAGAGCGGCCGCAGCATACTGATTTCCACCAATCTTACCCTTGCGCAGCTTTCTGCCCTGTACTCTGAGCGGATCATGTCCCGGATCACCAGCAGCTTTCTGCTGATCGCGTTCTACGGAAATGACATCCGCCTGTTCAAAAAACTGCAGCAATCTTGACACGCTTAAAATGAAAGGAGCCTCAGCCTATCATGGGATCAGCCATTGAAAGCAACCTGGATACCATTCCGGTGGGACAGCTCGGCATCGTCGCCATGCCAAGCAGTGCCTCCATGGGAAAGCGGATCGATCAATTCATCGTTTCCTGGAGAAAGCAGCGTGAACACGAGCATCTGGGCTCAAGACATCTGCTTGGATATGATCAGGATTCCTTCCTGGTTCCGATCGCCACCCCCCGCTTCGGAAGCGGCGAAGCAAAAGGACAGATCTTCGACTCCGTACGCGGACTGGATCTGTACATTATGGCAGACGTATGCAATTACAGCATCACCTACAAGATGAACGGACTCGTCAACCACATGTCGCCGGATGATCATTTTCAGGATGTGAAACGGATCATTTCAGCCACAGGCGGCAAGGCGCGCCGTATCACGGTCATCATGCCCTATCTGTATGAGAGCCGGCAGTTCAAGCGGGAAGGCCGTCAGTCCCTCGACTGCGCCATGGCGCTGCAGGAGCTCATTGCCATGGGTGTGGACCAGATCATCACCTTCGACTCCCACGATCCCCGGGTGCAGAATTCCATCCCGCTGCACGGCTTTGAGAATTACCAGTCGGTGTATCAGTTTATTGAGGGAATCTTCCAGGCAGTGCCAGATTTTCACACCGACGCTTCCAATCTGATGATCGTCAGTCCGGACGAAGCCGGCATGAAACGTGCCGTTTACATGGCGAATGTCCTGGGTGTGGATATGGGGATGTTCTACAAGCGCAGGGATTACACGAAAATGATCAATGGCGTGAATCCCGTCGTCGACCACGAATTCCTCGGCGCCGATGTGGAAGGCAAGGATATTGTCATCATCGATGACATGATCTCCTCCGGAGCCACGGTCCTGGAGATCGCAGCTGCACTGAAAAAGCGCAGAGCGGAACGGATCTTTATCTGCGCGACCTTCGGACTGTTTACCTATGGCATCGAGCGCTTTGACCGCGCCTATGAACAGGGGATCTTCAATGCACTCCTGACAACCGACCTGATCTATCAGCCGCCCGAGCTCCTCTCCCGCAGCTATTACACCAGCTGTGACATGAGCAAATATCTGGCCCTGATCATCGATACCATGAACCATGACGGCTCTGTCAGCCGGCTGCTCGATCCCATCGACCGGATCAACAGTTTTCTGGAAAAACACCGCAATTAGAAATAGCATTTATCTGCAATGTATGCTATACTGAATTTGCTGTATAAAAATGTCCGGCAGAGGAAATTTGACCAGTCTGTCCTGGCCGTCGCTCTGTCGTATGGGAGAAGAAAGGGGATCTGATCTATGAGCTTGATATCCGAATTTAAAGAATTTATCTCGCGCGGAAATGTTATGGACATGGCAGTCGGTGTCGTGGTCGGCGGCGCCTTCAGCGCGATCGTCACCTCCCTGGTGGATGATGTCATCGGACCGTTGATTGGTATGATCTGCGGCGGGATCGACTTTTCCGGTCTTTCCATTACGGTTGGCAGTGCCAACCTCATGATCGGCAACTTTATTCAGGCAATCATCAACTTCCTGATCGTTGCAGCCTGCATCTTCAGTGTGATCAAAGCCTTCAACGCAGCCAGCTCCAGGCTGAAAAAGCCGGTCGAGGAAGCTGCTCCCACCACGAAGATCTGCCCGTTCTGCAAATCCGAGATCAATATCGAAGCCACCAAGTGTGCATTCTGCGGCTCCGGTATTGAAATGGATGCGCAGTAAAGCGTACCGTGAGGCGGGCGCTGCACGTAGCAAAAGCCTGAAAAAGAACCGGCGCATTGTACACCGGTTCTTTTTTTATGCTTTTTTCTTTATGCTTTTTTCTGTGTTTTTTTCTCTGCGCTTTTATGCCTGTTCCCTGAATGTGATCTCTCCGGTCACATCATCCATTTGCTCGATGATCGCAAGCGATTCCACACGCAGTCCTTTCCCGCGGATGCGCTTTCCGCCCTCCTGGAATCCCTTTTCGATCGCGATTCCCACGCCCTCCACCGTAGCACCGGCACTGCGAATCAGATCGATCAGTCCATCCACCGCACATCCGTTCGCCAGAAAATCGTCAACGATCAGCACATGGTCATCCGCACTGAGGAACTTTTTGGATACGATCACATCATACACCCGCTGATGGGTAAAGGACTCGATCTTCGTCGAATAGACCTCTCCGTCGAGATTGATGCTCTTCGCTTTTTTGGCGAATACGACCGGCACGCCGAAATGCTGTGCGACAATGCAGGCAATTCCGATTCCGGATGCTTCGATCGTGAGGATCTTGTTGATCGGACGGTCTGCGAAAAGACGCTTAAACTCCTTCCCCATCTCGTTGAACAGGTCCACATCGATCTGATGATTGAGGAAGCTGTCCACCTTCAGTACACCGCCTGCCTTCACGCTTCCATCCTTTCGAATCCGTTCTTCCAGTAATTTCATGCTGCCTGACTCCTTTCAAAAACACTATGATCATCTGTTATGCTTATCGTTTTCTGCTTTTTCTGCTTCCTGTATTATCCGGTACGCATTGCTGCGGATGCCTTCAAAAACCTGTATCAGACTCCAAAGAAGCTCAGCAGCTCCTCCGGCCGGTCGATCAGATACTCCGGATGAAACTGCTCCTCGAGGAATTTCCGTCCCCGAAACCCCCAGGACACCAGGATACAGGGGATTCCAGCCTGCAGGGCCGTTTCATAATCAACTTCCGAATCCCCCACATACACGGTTTTTTCAGGATTCCTTCCCATCTGCCGGATCGCTTCAAACACCGTATCCGGCGCCGGCTTGCGGCGAATCCCCGGCCGCTCTCCTACAGCTCCCGACACCAGCTTTGAAAAATAATGTCCTGCCAGCTCCCGCACGGCGCCATCGCCCTTGTTGGATACGATCGCCATCGCAACGCCGGCGTTTTTCAACTGCGCCATGACCGGAAGGATTCCGTCATAGGGCCTCGTAAGAATCCGGCAGTGCTCCTGATAGTACTGCATCTGCATGTGGACCGACCGTTCATACAGAGGATTTTCCCTGCCTCCGGGCAGCACCTTTTCCATCAGAATCCAGGATCCGTTCCCTACACTCTGCCGGACCTTTTCCACACTGACCTGCTCACAGCCAAGCTCGCGCAGCACGTAATTCACGCTTCCCGCAATATCCTCAAGGGTATTGAGCAGCGTTCCGTCCAGATCAAATACAGCGGTGTCAAACATTCCTGCAGCTCCTTTTTCTGTGTGACCGTCAAAGAAAGGGAGGTTCTCCTTCCCTGCGTCACAGCAATTGGTTTTCATATTGTATCATGAATCAGTTAAGCCGCAAAGAGTGGATTTCTTCTCCAAAGGCTGTTTTCAATTTTTTCACACAGCTGTTTTCAATTGGCGGCATTGACAAAATCCGCGAGAGTGAGTATCATAAAGCTACCGCGCAGCCGGGGAGATAGCGGTGCCCTGTACCTGCAATCCGCTACAGCAGGGGTGATACCGATCCGAGGCTGTGCTGCTGTGGAGCAGCCCTCCGTAAGTAGTGTTGACGTCCGGGTCTTGTGCAGCAGAAACCTGTGAACCGTGTCAGGTCGGGAACGAAGCAGCACTAAGCAGGACCTTCTGGGTGACGCGAGGCAGCCTGGGCTGAGCTGGCTGCGGTTGAAGCGTCTGTGGTACGCAGTCGAAGAGAGGTGCGCGGTTTTTTTGCTTTCGGTTGATCAATGCCGGAGGCTTTTTTCTTATTTTGAAAACTGCTGCAGGAGGACCCGAAACGTGACACAGGATGAAAAATTCATGAAGGCTGCCCTGACGCAGGCGAAAAAGGCGCTGGCATTGGAGGAGGCTCCCATCGGCTGTGTGATCGTACGCGACGGAAAAATCATTGCCCGGGGCTATAACCGCCGCAACACCGACCACTCTACTCTCTCCCACGCCGAGATCACCGCGATTCGGAAAGCCAGTAAAAAGGCCGGTGACTGGCGGCTGGAGGACTGTACGATTTACATCACTCTTGAGCCCTGCCAGATGTGCGCCGGTGCGATCGTGCAGGCCCGTATTCCCCGCGCGGTCATCGGCGCCATGAACAAAAAGGCGGGCTGTGCCGGTTCTGTGCTGAATATTCTGCAGGAGCCCCGGTTCAACCATCAGGTCGACGTGACACGCGGCGTGCTTGAGGAAGAATGCGGCGGAATGCTCACCGCGTTTTTCCGGGGTCTGCGCACAAAAAAGGCCGAAAAAAAAGAGAGTTCCTGATTTTTTTACTTTGCTTTTTCCGGACAGTATGATAGAATAGTGAGGCAGTTGCGAAAGTGGCTGTAAAAGCAGGGATACTCAAGTGGTCCAAGAGGAGGCACTCGAAATGCTTTAGGCCGGTTCCCGGTGCGTGGGTTCGAATCCCACTCCCTGCGTAGCAGCGGCGTCACTTCGGCGCCGCTTTTGTATTAGAGAAGGAGGTCTGTTTCAGATGGCTTTTCTGAAAAACAATTCCGATTCAGCGCCTTCCGGCAAGACTGACGGCCGGAAATTCACTCTGCCTGCTTATGACCGGTCGAAGCTCCCTGCACATCGCTTCATCAAAAAGCTGGTCGACAATGAGCTGAGCCGGAAATATCTGGTACTCACAGAAGGCGTATTGCTCACTGCACTGGGCGTATGCATCTACTTCTATTTCTTTGCCTGAGCAGCCGCTGCAATGCTGCAGACTGGTCCGCTATACAGGCTTTTCATCCCATATTGTCTCATTATACCGGCGGTTCCGTACTCCACTGCCGGTTTTTCTGTAGGTAAAAATCTCAAAATCCTGTTGATCGTACACAGGTCTTTCAAAGAAAGGAATTCCCATGTCCGGAACAATCATCACATTAAAAAAAGGCGGCGGGCGCCAGCTCAAGGGCGGCGGCCTGTGGATCTACGACAATGAAATCGCGCAGGTGACCGGCTCCTTCGAGAACGGTGATATCGTCACCGTGCAGGATTTTGACGGCTATTTTCTGGGATATGGCTATTACAATCCCCGTTCCACCATCAGTGTGCGCATAATGTCCCGCCGCAAAGAGCATCCGGTGAATGATGCGCTCATCGAGCAGCGCGTGCGCGACGCCTGGAACTACCGCAAAGCCGTCACCGACACCTCCTGCTGCCGTCTCATTTTCGGCGAAGCCGACTTTCTTCCCGGGATCGTGATCGACAAGTTCTCCGATGTCCTGGTAGTGGAAAGCCTTGCTCTGGGAATCGACCGCCTCAAAGGCCTTATTCTGGAGAAGCTGCAGAAGGTCCTTCTGGAGGACGGCATTTCCATCCGGGGCATCTATGAGCGCAGCGACGCTAAGGTTCGCGAACAGGAAGGGATGCAGCGCACCAAGGGATTTATCGGGGCGCCCTTTGATACGAAGGTGCTCATCGAAGAGAATGGCGTCAAATATTATGTGGACGTGCAGGAAGGCCAGAAGACCGGCTTCTTCCTGGATCAGAAGTACAACCGTGCCGCCGTCGCCAGGCTGTGTCCCGGTAAAAAGGTGCTCGACTGCTTTACGCACACCGGTTCCTTCGCACTGAACGCGGGAAAGGCCGGCGCGGCATCCGTCCTCGGCGTCGACGCCTCCGAGACCGGCATCGCCCAGGCCCGGGAAAACGCCGCGCTGAACGGCCTGTCGGATACCGTGCAGTTCACCTGCGCCGATGTATTTGATCTGCTCCCGTCTCTGGAGCAGCAGGGCGAGCGCTTCGACGTTGTGATCCTCGACCCTCCCGCCTTCACAAAGTCCCGCAACTCCATCAAAAATGCCGTCAAGGGCTACCGTGAGATCAATCTGCGCGGCATGAAGCTGGTGAAAAACGGCGGCTTTCTGGCCACCTGCTCCTGCTCCCACTTCATGGATCCGGACCTCTTCGCGAAAACCATCGCAGAAGCTGCAAGAAACGCGCACAAACGCCTGCGCCAGGTGGAGTTCCGTACCCAGGCCTGCGACCATCCGATCCTGTGGGCCTCTGACAGTTCATATTATCTCAAATTTTACATATTCCAGGTGGTGGAGGAGCTTTAGCCTGTATTTATGCGGGTTTCCGGACATCAGAAAAGGGTATCGGTTAAACCTGTCCTTAAAAAGAGAAAACCGCTTCGAGGAAGCGTTCCAGCCTCTCCGGCAGCTCCTGCTCCCATTCCAGATGTGTATTGCCCAGAAGCACCGGCTTGTTTTTTCCGTGGTAATCGCTTCCGGCGGTGACGTACAAATCATTTTTTTCCGCGAAGAACAGCATTTGGGCACACATTTCCGGTGTATAAGCGGAATAAAAGCCTTCCAGCCCGCGCAGGCCAAAGCCGGTCAGCCTGTGCAGACGATGTTCCATTTCACTACCGGTAATGCGCTCCTCCCCGCTGCCAAAGGGCGGATGCGCCAGAACCGGTATTCCGCCGCTTTGAAGAATGCCTTCAATGGCCTCCTCCGGACGGATATACTCACTGCGGGCGCTCACCTTGTTGATGTATTCGTGGATGGCCTGCTCCTTGCTCTGCGCGTAACCATATTTCACCATCAGATTTCCGATGTGGGGCTTTCCGGGGTTGTCGAGGGCAAGCAGGTTCTTCACCTCATTTTCAGGGAATATAACACCAAACCTTTCCTTCAGACCGTCCAGCCGCGTGTTGACCTTTTTCATGCGCAGGCTGTGTCCCTTTTCCACCACCTGCGAAATCGCTGCCTTTTCCGGATCATATCCATAGCCCAGGATATGATACTTTCCCTCTTCGTCACGGCAGGAAAACTCCACACCGTTCAGAAACCTGGGATCATCCGCCTCAAGCAGCGAACGGATCCTTGCACATCCCTTCACCGCATCGTGATCGGTCAGCGCGAACCATTCGATTCCGGCCTCCCGGACATGGCTCAGAATTTCTTCCGGGGTATCGGTGCCGTCGGAGACCGTTGAATGCATGTGAAGGTCGATTTTCGGTATATTTTTCATGTCACACCATCCTGTCCGGCCGGAGCAGCTGCTCTGCCGGAGTATTTTTTGCCTTATTCTTTTCGTACGGCTGTTTTACTGCATGTCAAAGGTCATCCGCAATCCGCTTCGCTACTTGCGGCTAACCCAGATGTCCGC
>CAMOSN010000005.1 GCA_946624935.1 uncultured Lachnospiraceae bacterium
TATAAGGGTTGATCGGAAGCAGCCGGGAGAAATCATCCGGCCGGAGAAAAGGCAGGAGCAAGTATGTTCAGAGATGGAAAATCAGGGATGAACGCAGCTGCAGCCAGGATCCGGGCAGCTTTGCCGAAGGCAGGCGCAGCAGGGATCGCGCTGGTTCTCTGGCAGCTGCTTGCCATGTATATTGACAGCCCGATCGTGATCGTCACACCGCTGAAAACCTTTCGCGCTCTGCTGACGCTTGTGCGGGAACCTTACTTTATTGGTTCGGTATCCTTCACACTGCTGCGGGTGCTGCTGGGATTCGGGCTGGGGCTGGTGATCGGAATGCTTCTGGGTACTGCGGCCTCTTTGAACCACCGGATCGAGACACTTTTGTGGCCATATACGATGATCGCCCGCTCGGTGCCGGTGGCAGCTCTGGTGGTGATCTGTCTGATCTGGCTGTCCGGACGGAATCTTTCCGTGCTGATCGTCTTTCTTGTGGTGTTTCCGGTGATCTATCAGAATGTACTCACCGGGCTGCGCGTGCGGGAGCCTTCTCTGGAGGAGATGGCGGACGTGTTTCACATGTCGGTGCTGCGGCGCCTTCGCTATATCCGGCTTCCTGTCGCGGCACCGTACCTGGTGTCGGCCTGCCGTGTCACGGCGGGGATGGCCTGGAAGGCGGCTGCGGCTGCCGAGGTGATCGGTACGCCTGCAGGTTCGATCGGAAGGCAGCTGTATCTTGCCAAAACCTATCTGGCAACCGATGATCTTCTTGCCTGGACGATCGTGATCATTGTGATGGGAAGCCTTACGGAAAAGGCAATCGTATCTGGCCTGAAGGCGCTTCTGATCCGGATGAAATGTCTCCCGCGAAGCAGTAGAGAGGAAGAGAAGGGGGCGGCGCTTCTATGAACGGGGAAATCCGCATGCGGGACATTTGTATGTCCTACGGAGAAAAGAAGGTACTGCAGGATTTCTCCGCGATTTTTCCCATGGAGGAGGTGTCCGTGATCATGGGACCTTCCGGATGCGGAAAGACAACACTGCTGCGTACGCTGACCGGACTGGAAACGCCTCTTTCGGGAAGTGTAGAGGCTGTTCCGGCATTTCCGGCCCCGGTAAGCATGGTGTTCCAGGAGGACCGGCTGCTTGAAATGCGCTCCGCCCGGGAGAATGTCACAGCGGTGCTCGGCAGAAAGGTGCCGGCTGCGCAGGTCGATCAAATGCTTTTTAAGCTCGGCCTCGGGGAGAGTATTGCCAGGAGAGCGGGGACGCTGAGCGGAGGAATGAAGCGGCGGGTTTCGATCGCCATGGCGCTTCTTTTTCCACATGCCCTTCTGGTGATGGATGAGCCCTTCCGGGGACTGGACAAGGATACCAGAGAAAAAGTCGCGGCGACGCTGCTGGAGCATGAAAAAAACCGGACCATCATCTTTACGACGCATGATCCGGCGGAAGCCATTTTACTGAATGCTTCATGCGTGATCCACATGGAGCAGCTTTGAAAAGATACGGTTCCCGGCGGCCAGAAGGCTGGCCAGGAGCCTTGTCACGGCAATGATCGCAGCGAAAATGCCGATCCCGGCAGCCCAACCCCAGGAGAGAAAGGCGTACCAGTCATTGGTATGGGGCCACTCGCCGATCCCGTTGACTGCGTTGTTGCCGATATAACCGATTCCATATAACAGCATGGGAACGGTCGCAAGGCGCTGCTGCCTGGCGTGCATCGGCTCGCGGTTCAGCAGCATAAACTCCAGCCCGGCCAGCACCGGAACAAGGAGATGGAACCAGAGATTCGGTCCGGTGAACATGGTTTCGTAACCGAAAACGGGTCCGAGAAAGAACATTACGGTCACCAGGGTCAGTGCGACACTGACGGCAGCGACAAACTTGATCGTCTCTGCAAGACGGCTTTTACGTTCATCATCCGAGGCGGTCAGGATGAGCCATGCGATGCATGCGACGGCAGCCAGCAGATTGGAGAGCACGGTAAACCATTTCAGGCTTTTCAGTCCGTGGGAGGCGAAGGACCCGTCGCTTCCGCGGATCATCTGAGTCCACTTCCAGAAAATCACAGCACTGAAGAGAACATTCCATACACGTCTGAGCGCTTTCATCATTTTTATCTCCCCCGGCAGGACTGTTTCCTTTGCATGGAAAATCACTGCCTGTCTGTCACACAGAATGATCGAGATATCTTCCTTCATCAACAGAATATCTCAACAGAATACCCGCCAATAGAATGTCTGGCAATAGATTATCCACCAATAGAATATCCATCAATAGAGAATAAAAGCTCAGTGGTAATATCGCGGCTTTTTCCAGCGGATTTTGATCCCGTCATGCTTCCAGGTGTTTCCTTCTTCATCGGCGGAGGTGACAAGAAGATACTGATAACGACTGCTGGCCTTCAGGGCATCGTATACATAGCGCAGCGGGATCCGCTGCCGGTTGTGATCGGGATTGCCCGAGTCGCCCAGAAAGACGGTTTCATCCTCGGGGTCGTACAGCCAGATGTTTACATAATGACCACTGACATTTTCCCAGTAGGTGCTGTCATAATCGCTGCACACCAGGGCGATGGCCGTGATCCCCTCTGCGATCGCATCGCGGAACTGCTCATAGGTTTTGTTCTTGCGCTTCAGGCGGCTTTCGATTCCGACAGCTTTCAGCGTTTTGCGAAGATCGGGCCAGTCGATCGCCCCTACGCCGCTCACCGGTGCATAGCCGGAGGCCTCCTGTGCAAAGTAGTACATATCGATGGGGGAGCAGTCATACGGAGTGAGGGTCCCGTAAATATTGGCAAGATCACACAGGCCGCAGCCGAAAGCCCCGAAGGTCTGGTCCGCCAGGATTTTATTGCACCAGGAGCCGGACCAGTCGACACGCCTCTCCCAGGATTTCGGCCCCTGCAGGAAGGTGTAGATATCGGTATCGGTCAGCGAGGAGGGGTCCGGCATGACAAAGTCCTGCCCGCTTGGACGGGTTTCTTCGGCCGGAGCTGCAGCCTCCGTCACATCCTCCGTCTGAGCCTGGGCCAGGGCCGGCGGAACCTGCGGGAACGTTGTTTTGGAGGCGCCTTCACGAATGCTTCCGGTGAGGCTTTCTGTCTGGAGATTTTCTGTCTGAAGTTCCGGTACCTGAGGCAGTCCTTTCTGTAAAAGCAGGACAACCAGAAAAAACAGAAGCGCGGAAAAAACCGCGATCAGAACGAACAGACCCAGAAACAGTCGGATCCGGTTCATTCTTTTTTTATGTCTGTATTGATCAGAACGCATGAATAGATTGACCTTTTCTCTTGTGAATACTGCAAATTGATCTGCCTGTCAAAAGGCATGGCTATGCTACCAGAGAAACGCATTTATTGTCAAGTATCCGGTGCGGATAACCTTTTATGAATAGACACAGGCCGGGAACTATGTTAAAATAACTACTGATTGATTTTCGGAGGAAGGAATGGCCAGAAACAGATTTCAGAAAGACTATCAGCTGATCGAGACCGCCGATGAAAAGGGGCGGATCCGGACAACGTTTCGTTATCGCGGACCGGCTTACACCTTTGAGGGGCAGCCGCATCAGGTTGCGGTTCTGAAAAAGAGACTGCCCGTCCTGACGGCGGTTTCATGGATCTTCTGGCTGGCCGGAATGGGATGGGTGTCGCATGCGATGCACTTTCTGCCTGCCGCAATTGCATATGCGATGTGCGCGGTGCCGATGGCCGTGCTTGTGGAGTGTGTTTTTTCCTTCCGACGTATGCAGGGTCCACTGGAAAGCCGTCACGCGGACCGGATGAACAACCGGTATCCCGCCGCAGGTGCCTTCCTGATCGTATGCAGCATCCTGGCACTGAGTGGAGGCGCCGTTTCCTGGATCCGGTCGGGCATGCTCCTTCCGGGGGACGGATTGTTTCTGGTATGCGCAGCGGCGCTTTTCCTGACCGGCGTTTATGCCTTCCGATGCAGGAAACAGATAAGGATCCGAAAAGAAAAATCATGAAACATCAGTCGGTTGTGCAACATCAGAAAGGAGGAAAAGAAATGATGAAAATGAGGAGACTGATCGCTCTTACCGGAGCATCTGTCATGGCGCTTTCAACGATCGCCATGGCCGGAGAGGCTTCCACGGAGCAGGAGGTAGCTGAGGCAAGGGGGAATCTTGTTTACGCCACATCCACATTCGGCCAGAAGTTCAGCCCGTTCTTTGCAACGACGGCTTATGATATGGAGGTTGTTGACCTGACGCAGGTCCCTGCTCTTGCAGCGGACCGCGGCGGCGCGATCATCTACAACGGGATCGAGGGCGAGACCATCGATTACAATGGTACGGATTATACCTATTATGGAATGGGCAACGTAACCGTGACCCAAAATGACGACGGAACGGTGGATTACACGATCACCATCCGTGATGACCAGAAGTTCTCCGACGGAGAGCCCATTACGATCGACGACTATATCTTCAGCTTTTATGTATATGCGGATCCCACCTATGACGGATCCACCACGCTGTACGCACTTCCCATCGAAGGCATGGAGGAGTACCGCAGCGGCATGCAGTCCAAGATGGAGCTGATTCTTGCGACCGAGCGTGCAGGCTATGAAGAGAACGAATATTTTACCGAGGATGAATATAACAGCTTCTGGGAAGCATTTGATGCAGCCGGAGAAGCGTTTGCCCAGGAAATCGTTGACTACTGCAAGGCAGCAGGCTACAACGAGGAAGCGGACAGTGTATCTGCATGTGCCGCAAACTGGGGCTATGAGCTGGCAGAGGATGCAACGGCAGCGGATTTCTTTGCATCCATGGTTGAAGCCTACGGCTATGATCTGAGCGATGAAGGCATCAATCTTGAGACCGCCGGCACCTCCATCACCGATTTCATCACCGAGAAGGTCGGCGGTGAGGAAGCGATGGAAGAGCTGCTCAAGGGTATCCAGACCGGCAGCGGCGCTGCAAATGTATCCGGTCTTACCCGCGTGGATGATTACACCGTGAACATTCACATGACCGAATTCGATGCGACCGCCATCTACAATGTGGGCCTGACGCTTGCTCCGCTCCACTATTACGGCGATCCGGCAGCTTATGATTACGAGAACAACCAGTTCGGTTTCCCGAAGGGTGATCTTTCCGGAATCAAGTCACATACCTCCCAGCCGATCGGTGCCGGCCCGTATGTGTTCGACGGCTATGAGAATGGCGTTGTGACCCTGAAAGCGAATGAGTATTATTTCCAGGGCAAGCCGGAAACAGAAGTTCTGCTGATGCAGGAATCCATCGACTCCGACTATGTGCCGGGTATTGTGACCGGTACCTTTGATGTGGCGGTTCCGTCCATCAGCGACGAGACCCTCAAGGCGATCCAGGATGCCAACTCCAACGGAGAGCTGGACGGCGATGTGATCCACACGATCCTGGTGGACTACCGTGGATATGGTTATCTCGGAATCAATGCGGACCTTGTAAACGTGAACGGCGAGCCGGGCTCCGACGCTTCCAAGGCACTGCGCAAGGGCTTCATGACCCTGCTTTCCGTATATCGTGACACCGTGATCAATTCCTACTATGGCGACCGCGCGGCCGTGATCCAGTATCCGATCTCCAATACCTCCTGGGCAGCTCCGAAGCCTGCGGATGAGGGATATCAGGCAGCTTACTCCACCGACGTGGACGGCAACCCGATCTATGACTCCTCCATGAGTGAGGAAGAGCGCTACGCAGCTGCGAAGGAAGCAGCGATCGGCTTCTTCAAGGCAGCTGGCTTTACCTATGATGAGGCCTCCGGCAAGTTTACGGATGTTGAGAATACCTATGAGGTGATGATCCCCGGTCAGGGAACCCAGGATCATCCGGCCTACGGTGTGGCAGTTGCCGCTTCCGAGG
This sequence comes from uncultured Lachnospiraceae bacterium, assembly GCA_946624935.1. Lineage (GTDB taxonomy): Bacteria > Bacillota > Clostridia > Lachnospirales > Lachnospiraceae > Merdiplasma. The sequence continues at coordinate 5,869 of CAMOSN010000005.1, forward strand.
TCCTCGAATCCATGGGCATCAAGCTGCAGGTGAACGATGTAGGAACCTCCGTATGGAACAATGCACTGGAAGGCAATACCGCTATGATGTGGGCAGCTGCATGGCAGTCCACCGTTGACCCGGATATGACCCAGGTCTACTCCAGCGAGAATGCTCATGGCAACGGAACCAATTCCAACCATTACTCCGTGGATGATCCGGCTCTGGATGAGCTGATCAAGGAAGGCCGCGGCAGCGCTGACACCGAGTATCGTAAATCTGTTTACAAGGATGCCATGAACATCATCATGGACTGGGGCTGCGAGCTTCCGCTGTATCAGCGCAAGGATTGCACCGTTGCTTCCTCCGAGCGTGTTGTGATCGATTCGATCCCGCATGACATGACTCCGTACTGGGGCTGGTATGCTGAAGCGCAGACACTTGCACTGCAGTAATTCTTTCCTGGAATCAGGGATAGAATCATCCATTTGAAAAATGAGCATTCAGGGAAAGTGTCCGGCATGCTGATGCCGGTTCCCTGACTGCATCCTGACGGGAGGCGGGATGTGACAGGTCGTCACATTCTGTCTTCCTCAGTTGCGTTTTACGCCTGCTGCTGCAGGCAGGCATTTCGCAGGAGCGATCCTGCGGGTCTGCTGCAGCAGTGTCATAAAAATTATTCCACGGAAAGACAACGGTAGATGTTATGTTCAAGTACACAGCAAAACGACTGCTTTACAGCGTTCTGATTCTGTTTTTCGTAATGTTTCTGATTTATGTCCTGATGTATAATATGCCGTCGGGATATATTGAAACAAAGGCAAGAGAGCTTGCCTCCCGTCCGGGTGCCACAAAAAGCTATGCGGAGTGGCTGGCGGACCTGAACGCCCAGTATGGTATGAACCAGGGCGTAGTACAGGGATATTTTACCTGGCTGAAGAGTGCAATGACCGGTAAATGGGGGGACAGCTGGTCCTGGACGATTCCGGTCACGAAGGAATTCCATAATACCGTGTGGTACAGCTTTATTCTCGGGCTGGTATCTTTTATTTTCGAAATCCTGATCGCAATCCCGCTTGGGATTACCGCGGCGAAAAAGCAGTACAGCTTCGTGGACTATTTTACAACGGTGGTGTCCATGATCTGTATTTCCATGCCTACTTTCTTCCTCGCAACGATCTTAAAGTACATTTTTTCCGTCAAGCTGGGCTGGTTTGACTTAAGCGGCATGCAGGGCCGCAATTATATGAACCTTTCCCAGTTCGGAAAGTTCCTGGATGTGGCGAAGCACTTTGTGCTTCCGGCCATTACGCTGACGATCATCAATATCGGTGGTCTGATGCGTTACACAAGAACCAATATGCTGGAGGTACTGAATGCGGATTACATCCGTACCGCCCGAGCAAAGGGCGTTCCGGAAAAAAAGGTCATCAATCATCATGCCTTCCGCAATACGCTCATTCCGCTTGTGACGACCCTGGGCGGTTCGCTGCCGTCTCTGTTCGCCGGTGCGCTGATCACTGAGACGCTGTTTTCCATCCGCGGAATCGGATTTGCCTCCTATCAGTCGATGATTCAGGGAGATATCCCGTTCATCATGTTCTATCTGGCGTTTATCTCGATTCTGACGCTGCTTGGAAACCTCATTTCCGATCTGCTGTACGCGGTCGTCGATCCCCGCGTACGGTTGAGCTGAGAAGGGGGGCGGAATAAATGGCATCTTATGATTTAAATGAAGTTCTGAAAAAACGTGCTGCGCAGCAGGCGAAGGCCGGCGCTGATGCAGCTGCACAGGGCGGTGAGGTGGATCTTGGCGATGTGAGCCGTGTGAAGGTCCTTTCCCCGGGAAGACAGGTGTTCAAACGGTTTATCCGCAACCGCCTGGCTGTATTCGGGTCAGTGGTCCTGATCATTCTGTTCATTTTCTCGTTCTTCGGACCGATTCTGTATCCCTACGGACAGAAGCAGATCTTCTACAAATACGACTACCAGAACGTAAACTATGCGCTGGCCAAGGAAAACACCGGGTATAACGGTTATGATGTGGACTCTGCCATAGAGGTGGAGCGGAGCGTGGCCAACGCCATGAACAGCAACATCAAGAAAATGATCGAAACCGACATGCAGGAGATGACCGTCGTCGGGAAGGAAGGCAGTTATCTCATCCGTCTGGAGATTCCAGGAGTCTATACCCTGTCCTCCCAGGAGCTTACGCCGGTGTGCAGTGTCGGAAATACGCAGGTAAAGGTGGGTACCTGGTCCATGATCGGCAAGACCTTTGCCTTTGATGTCGACGAAATTCCAGGCGTGGCGCAGGCGGCTGCTTCCATTAAGGGGGCCAGCGGTTCCTTCGAGGTGGACGGACAGGAGTATACCTTTACAAAAGGTGCGAAGCCGAAGACCTTTGATGTGTTCACGGTCATGGACGGCGTGGTGTATACCGGGGAGGAACCCGGCGGAGAATTCGAAAAAACGATTGAAGCGGCAGCTGCCTCCGGCGAATCGGAGATCACAGTGGATGATGTGACCTATTCTCTGGTGAAGGACGGCGGCAATACCGATGTGTACAAAGCGGGAGCAAGTCAGGTCGCGAGAGTCTATACAAATTATACCGTTGACACCTTTGAGACCGGGCTGAAGCTGCCGGATGATTTTCGTGCATCTGCACTGATGGCGGCTGCAGCAGATGGAAGCTTTTCCAGTGATGGGAAGGATTACACGATCCGCGAGGAGGATGCGGAGCTGGTGATCTACGATGCGGACGGCAGGGAATTTGCCGAGATGACGCCGTTCTCAGTACGCCGCTATTCCGGTGAGGACACCATGTCCTATGATCTGAAAAAAGCGATCACGGCAAAGGTTCAGGAAATGGTCGCATCAGGCGAGCATACAGCCGTTCTGAATGCGGAGATTCCGGTGCAGGAGGAAAACGGTGCCTACAGCGTGGATGAAGAAGGCAACTATATCCTCAATGAGACGGAAATGAAGATCACCCAGCGCCTGGAGGGCGAGTATGTGATCAACTGTGATCAGATCAATTATGTGATCGACATGTTCGCAGCCCCCTCCTCCAGTCATATTCTCGGAACGGACGGCGACGGCTTTGACGTGCTTGCGCGTGTCATGTACGGCGGCCGGATCTCTCTGATGGTCGGCTTCATCGTTGTCATCATCGAGACGATCCTGGGCGTGATCCTGGGCGGAATCGCCGGTTATTTCGGCGGCTGGGTCGATAATCTGATCATGCGTATGGTGGATGTGTTCTACTGTCTGCCGTCGATGCCGATCATGATCATCCTGGGTGCCATGATGGATGCGATCCGTCTGGACACCTATCTGCGTCTGATGGTGATGATGGCAGCGCTGGGTCTGATGGGCTGGGCCGGTGTGGCAAGGCTTGTACGCGGACAGATTCTGTCTCTGCGCGAGCAGGAATTCATGGTGGCGACCGAGGCGACCGGAATTCGCATCAAGGACAGGATTTTCAAGCATCTGGTACCGAATGTCATGCCGCAGCTGATCGTTACGGCTACAATGGGACTGGGCGGTGTCATTCTGACGGAATCGACCCTTTCCTTCCTGGGCCTGGGTGTGAAGCATCCGCTGGCGACCTGGGGAACGATCATCAACTCCGTTTCCTCGGCATCTGCGATGGCACATTATGCGTTCATCTGGATCCCGGTCGGACTTTTGATCTGCTTTACGGTAATTGCATTTAACTTTGTTGGCGACGGCCTTCGGGATGCTTACGATCCCAAGGCGAAGCGATGAGAGGGGGGAGTAAGGTGGCAGAAGAAAACAGACAGAATCAGAAGAAAGCCGATAAAAAGAACTCCTCCTACATCTCCGGCAGAGAATCGAGAAGAATCACAAAATTCAACCGGAAGGTGACCAGAAAGCTGGAGAAGGAACGTGCGAACGCGGAGAAGGATCCGGCACTTTATACGACAAAAATGCAGGATCCCGAAAACGTTGTGGAATTCGATAATGTATGCACCTATTTCTTTTCGGACGTAGGTGTTGTGAAGGCCGTGGACGGCGTAAACTTTCAGGTTCCCAGGCATGCCACGGTCGGGATCGTGGGGGAATCGGGCTGCGGGAAGTCCGTGACCAGCCTTTCCCTGATGCAGCTTCTGCAGCGCCCGAGCGGTCAGACTGTCGGCGGAGAGATCCGCTTCAATAAGGGCGACGGCAGTGCCTACAACATCGTCAACACACCGAATGCCGTGATGGAAAAGATCCGCGGCAATGATATTTCCATGATCTTTCAGGAGCCGATGACGGCGCTCAATCCGGTGTTCCGGATCGGCGAGCAGGTCAATGAGGTGATCGAGCTGCACAATCCGGACATGTCGGAGGAGGATGTGAAGGCCCGTACGCTGGAGATGCTGGAGCTGGTCGGAATCGCCAACAAGGAAGGCGTGTACAACATGTATCCGCATGAGCTTTCCGGCGGAATGCGCCAGAGAATCTGCATTGCAATCGCGCTGGCCTGCTCACCGAAGCTGATCATTGCGGATGAGCCGACGACTGCACTGGATGTGACGATCCAGGCACAGATCCTGGATCTTCTGCAGAACCTGAAGGATAAGCTGAATTCTTCCATTATGCTGATCACGCACGATTTGGGCGTGGTAGCCGGCATGGCGGACTACGTCGTGGTCATGTATGCGGGAAGAGTGATCGAAAAGGGAACCGCACAGGAGATCTTCCACGATCCCAAGCATCCCTACACCATCGGTCTGATGCGCTCCAAGCCCGTGGTGGGCCAGAAGGTCGATCAGCTTTACAACATTCCGGGCAGCGTGCCCAATCCGGTCGCAATGCCGGATTACTGCTATTTCCGCGACCGCTGTGAGATGCAGTGTGACCGGTGCAGCGGGAAGTATCCTCCCGAGGTGAAGATCAGCGATACCCATGTGGTGTCCTGCTATCGGCACTATGATGAGGGAGAGGTGCTCGGATATCCGAAGTCTGTGAATGTGGAGGAGCTGATCTGATGGGAAACAACGATAATATTCTGGAGGTGAATAACCTCGTGAAGTATTTTCCGATCAAGTCCAGTTTTTTCAAGCGGACCATCGGAAATGTGAAGGCAGTGGACGGCGTAAGCTTTAAGATTCAAAGAAAGCACACCATGGGGCTGGTGGGAGAGTCCGGATGCGGAAAATCGACCTGCGGCCGCACGATCCTGCGCCTGCAGGAGAAGACGGACGGTAAGGTGCTCTTTGACGGACAGGATGTGTTTTCTCTGAACAAGGAGCAGCTTCGTAAGCTGCGCCCGAGGATGCAGCTGGTGTTCCAGGATCCCTATTCCTCCCTGTCCCCAAGGCTTCCGGTCGGAGAGATCATCGGGGAAGCGGTCCGGGAGCACGGAATCGTACCGGCGGGCGAGTTTGATGATTATATTACCCGTGTGATGGAGGTATGCGGTCTTCCTTCCTATTATAAGGAACGGTATCCGCACGAGTTCTCGGGCGGACAGCGCCAGAGGATCTGTATTGCCAGAGCACTGGCTCTTGCTCCGGATTTCATCGTATGCGATGAGCCGGTATCCGCACTGGATGTATCGATCCAGGCTCAGATCATCAACCTGCTCAAACAGCTGCAGGAGGATTTCGGCCTGACGTATCTGTTCATTTCGCATGACCTGTCGGTGGTAGAGCATATCTCCGATACGGTCGGGGTAATGTATCTGGGAACGATGGTCGAATACGCACCGACAGAAAAGATCTTCGCAAACCCGCTGAATCCTTACACAAAGGCACTGTTCTCCGCGATCCCGATCCCGGATCCGGATGTGAAGCTCAACCGGATCATCCTCAAGGGAAGCATTCCCAGTCCGGCCAATCCGCCGGGAGGATGTAAATTCCACACCAGATGTGAAAAATGCATGGAAGTGTGCAAATATGCCAAGCCGGTGTGGAAGGAAGTCGAGAAGGATCATTTCTGCGCCTGTCATCTGTATGATACAGACGACGAGCGAAAGAAGGCAGAGGAAGAGATGCAGCAGGCGAAGCTGAAGAAGAAGGCCTGAGAGAAGCGGATCATAAAGTCGGCGCTCCGGGAAGCGGAAACATAAAGACGACTTCCCGGGGACGCGAATAAAAAAGCCGGCTCCCCGGGAAAGCCTGGGGCAGCTGCAGGGAAGTAAAGGAAAAGAAAACACAGAATAAGGGGTTTTCATGCAGAAAAAAACGGAAATGGTCCATGATCATGCGGTCGATGACGCAGATTTTGATGATGGACGTACGATTGCCGATATGAACGTGGATGGAATGCCATGGTACGTGCCGGGAGACGAGCATCGGGATGCGCTCTCCCGGGGAAGCGCCGAGGGGCTGAGTGAAAGTCAGATGCGCACCTACCGGTGGGCTGCAGTGAAAGCAGGCCTTCTGGTGGTCCTGGTGTTCGGCGGTGCGTTTGGGCTGTTTCTGGCATTCTGTGATTTTATTTGGTTTCAATAAAGTGCATCAATGAGCAGGTTCATGATGAAGCATTAGATACAGGAGGAAAAGGAAATGCGATCGAATGGTTTATTTGGGGGAGTACGAAAGAAAGCATCCTTTCTGCTGCTGGCACTGGCCGGAGCAATGCTCCTTGGCATGCCCTCAGCAGCCGGGGCACAGGAAGTACGCTGGGATGACCTGGAGCAGGATCTGCAGCAGGAAGCGGAGCTGAAGGGAGGCTTCATCCCGATTCGCGAGCTCGGCCTGAAAATGTGGCTTCCGGATAACATGAAGGAGGCTGAACTGGACGATGCCCTGCGGGGGGCCGGATATCTGCATTACTATAAGGCAGAGGGCGAAGAGGATACAGCAGCGATCACCTATGTTGACATGAACGGGATCACGCTCGAGGATTATGAGACGATGGTGCAGGAGGCCGGAGGAAGTGATCTGGAGGAGATCGATCTGAATGGCCTGGGCGCAGTTTCCTACAGGCTGGAAAGCAGCAACCTGGCGGCGGTATCCTTCGTCACGGAAAAGGGATATGTACTGGAATTCCTGTTTTATCCGACGACGGATGCGGATTACGAAAAAGCAATTCAGTACATGACCGGTTCGATTATGTCAGAGGAGTGAAAGACGACGGTATTCTAAAACGACGATTTCCTGAAATGCTCCAAAGCCTGGTCAGGAAAAGAAAGTTGTGAATGATAAGAACGGGAGGGTTCTCAAGATGAAATGCAACAATGGAAAATACGCTTTGATGACCGTTACCAGTATGGGGGTCCGGATCATTCCGCTGGATCGTCAGCCGGTGCATACCAGTGATACCTTTCGGATGACCGCGACCAGTGCCGAGAGCAACGTGTTGAATGTATCTGCTTCCCTTGGACTTCCGGTCAAGGTCCTGACGAAATTCGTTGAAGGAAGCGCAATTGCTGCATTTATTAAGAGAAAGCTTCGCGAGCGCGGAATCGAATACGAGGGACTTGAGGTGCCGCAGGGTGATGCCTGGGGATACCGCCATCAGTTCAACATTGCCGATAACGGATTTGGTCTGCGCGGTCCGAGGGTACAGAATGACCGTGCCGGCGAGGTGGGAAGAACGCTGTGCGCCGACGATTTTGATCTGCACCGTCTCTTTGAGGAGGAGGGGTGCAAGATTCTGCATCTTTCCGGCCTGATCGCGGCACTCTCCCCCGAAACCGGACGCTGCTGTGTGGAAGTGGCCAGAGCTGCGAAGAAGGCGGGCACATTGATCTCCTTTGACCTGAATTACCGTGCATCCTTCTGGAAAGGACGCGAGGATGAGCTGTATGCGATCTTCCATGAGATTGCATCGCTGGCGGATATCCTGATCGGCAACGAGGAGGATTTCCAGCTGGCACTTCGCATTCCGGGCCCGGAGACGGAAGGAAAGAATGTCAGCAAAATCGACAGCTTTAAGGAGATGATCGGAAGAGTATCCGAGCGCTATCCGAATGGAACGGTGTTTGCAACCACGCTGCGGCAGGTGCTGAATGCGAACACGCACATGTGGGGATCCATCATGCTTGCGGATGGCAAATGGTATCACGAGGAGCCGCGCGAGATTCAGGTGTACGACCGCATCGGCGGCGGCGACGGCTTCGTGAGCGGACTGCTGTACGGCATCCTGCAGGGCTGGGACTATGAAAAATGCATGCAGTTCGGATGGGGCACCGGCGCCATGGCAGCCACCGTCCAGGAGGACTATGCCTCACCGCTGGATGAAGAGCAGGTGTGGAGCATCTATAAAGGGAATGCCAGAGTGAAACGCTGAAGGGGAAAGGAATAAGAGCATGGGAAAATCGGATATTGGTGTGATCGGCCTGGCGGTGATGGGGGAAAACCTTGTCATGAACATGGAAAGCCATGGATTTACAGTCAGCGTATTTAACCGCACCGTGGAAAAGGTAAAGCATTTTGCCGAGGGAAGAGCGAAGGGACATGCAATCGTACCGACCTATTCCCTGGAGGAATTTGTTGCATCTCTTGCAAAGCCGCGCAGGATCATGATGATGGTCAAGGCCGGAAAGCCGGTGGATGATAACATCGAAAAGCTGCTTCCGCTTCTGGAGGAAGGGGACATCATCATCGATGGCGGCAACTCCCATTTTCCGGACACGCAGAGAAGATGTGAGTACGTGGAGAGCAAAGGGATGCTCTATGTGGGCTGCGGTGTGTCCGGCGGTGAGCTTGGCGCGCTGAAGGGACCGTCCCTGATGCCCGGAGGTTCTCCCGCGGCCTGGGAGCATGTCAAACCGATTCTGCAGGCCATTGCGGCAAAGACAGAAGACGGAACGCCGTGCTGCCAGTGGGTTGGAGATGGCGGAGCCGGTCATTTCGTGAAAATGGTGCACAACGGCATCGAATACGGTGACATGGAGCTGATCTGTGAAGCCTATCATCTGATGAAAAAGGTGCTGGGGCTTTCCGAGGATGAGATGCATAAAATCTTTGCCGAGTGGAATGCGGGAGAGCTGGACAGCTATCTGATCGAGATCACCCGGGATATCCTGGCTTACAAGGACACCGACGGATCGCCGCTCGTCACAAAGATCCTGGACACTGCAGGGCAGAAGGGCACCGGTAAGTGGACCGCGATCGCGGCACTGGATGAGGGCATCCCGCTGACCATGATCGGAGAGGCCGTGTTTGCCCGGTGCCTGTCCGCACAGAAGGACGAGCGTGTGCGCGCTTCGAAGGTCCTTCCCGGACGCAGTGAGGCATTCGAGGGTGATCCGAAGGCATTCATCGACCAGATCCGTGATGCACTGTATGCCTCCAAGATCATTTCCTATGCTCAGGGCTATGTCCTGATGCGCAGTGCGGCGAAAACCTATGGTTGGAACCTTGCCTACGGGGACATTGCGCTGATGTGGAGAGGCGGCTGCATCATCCGGAGTATCTTCCTCGGGGAGATCAAGAAAGCATTCGACAAAAATCCGGATCTGGAAAACCTGCTGCTGGATTCCTATTTCAAGGATATCATCGAGCGGACCCTTCCGGGCTGGAGAAAAGTGTGTGCACAGTCCGTACTTTCCGGCATTCCGGTTCCGGCCATGACCTCTGCCCTGGCCTACTACGACGGCTACCGCAGTGAGGTCCTTCCGGCAAACCTTCTGCAGGCACAGCGCGATTACTTCGGTGCTCACACCTACGAGCGCATCGACGCACCGCGCGGACAGGTGTTCCACACCAACTGGACCGGCGAGGGGAATGACACCGCGGCATCCGTATATCAGGTATAACGCCTGCTGATGGAACGCAGTGGAGCATATTGACTGTCAGGAGAATCATGACTGTCAGAAGCATATTCTCTGTCAATGGATACGGCAAAGCATTCGGGTACATATTCCGAGGCTTTGCCGTTTCTTAAGTTTTGAAATTTGGAGAGAACTACTGGAATGAATGATCACAGAGTGAGATTTATGACAACCGCAGCATTGATCGCCGCCGTATACATTGTGGTGACTGTACTGTTTGCAGCTTTCAGCTATGGAGAGGTACAGGTGCGACTGTCGGAGGCGCTCACCATAATGCCTTATTTTACCCCTGCCGCAATCCCGGGCCTGTTTATCGGCTGCATTCTTGCAAATCTGCTTGGAGGTGCGATTCTTCCCGATATTATATTCGGGAGCCTGGCCACTTTGATCGGTGCCGTGGGGACATGGCTCCTGACAAAAGGGCAAAAGAATAAATACCTGGCGCCGGTGCCGCCGATCATCGCAAACACGCTGATCGTACCGTTTGTACTGTACTATGGATACGGCATCAATATGCCGATTCCGCTGATGATGCTTACCGTCGGAGCAGGAGAGGTGATCTCCTGCGGCGTGATCGGGCTTATTCTGCTGACAGCGCTGGAGAAGGTGAAATTGCCGGGGATGGAGGCGTAGAAGAGCGCATACTATCGAGAGTTGTACATCTCAGCGCTTACAGCAGCGGTATCCCGGCCTTTGCACATTCGCGGCGGGTGTCATCATCCCACACGCTGGCCTGCACTTCTCCGATGTGGGCGCTTCCGAGCAGCAGCATGCACAGTCTGCTCTGTCCGATGCCGCCTCCGATGGTGAGCGGCAGCTCTCCGGCGAGCAGTGCCTTGTGGAATGGAAGGCTGCGCCGGTCGTCACAGCCGGCGATGGTCAGCTGACGGTCCAGGGATTCGGGCGTTACGCGGATGCCCATGCTGGAGAGCTCGAAGCTGCAGCCCAGTGTGCTGTTCCAGAAGAGGATGTCCCCGTTCAGATCCCAGTCATCGTAGTCCGGTGCGCGGCCGTCGTGCGGCTTGCCGCTGCGCAGGGCTTTTCCGATCTGCATCAGGAAGGTGGTGCCGTGCTCCCGGACGAAGGTGTTCTCACGCTCCTTCGGTGTGAGGTCCGGGTAGAGGTCCTCAAGCTCCTGAGAGGTCAGGAAGGTTACCTCCGGAGAGTGGAGGGGCAGAGCCATCAGCGGCTGGAAGGTGGCGTGCAGGTGCATTTCCGTTGCGCACACGGCGGAGACGATGCTGCGGACGGTCGCCTTCAAATACTCGAGGGTGCGGTCCTGCGCTGTGATGACCTTCTCCCAGTCCCACTGGTCCACATAGACGGAATGAAGATTATCGAGCTCTTCATCACGGCGGATAGCGTTCATGTCGCAGAAGAGTCCTTTGCCGACATGAAAATCATAGTCACGCAGTGCCTGACGCTTCCATTTGGCCAGAGACTGGACCACCTGTGCTTCGCTGCCGGTGTCCTTCAGATCAAAGGTGACTTTACGTTCAACACCATTCAGGTCGTCGTTCAGGCCTGTGGAGGCCTCTACAAACAGGGGGGCAGAGACGCGGTGAAGATTCAGAGTAGCACACAGTGCGTCCGTAAACAGACGTTTGATATCCTCAATGGCACGCTGTGTATCGTACAGATTTAAAACAGGTCTGTAGCCTTCCGGAATGGTGATCTTGCTCATTTTTAAACCCTTCTTTCCTTAGTGTTCTGAAAAGTACTTCCTATGAACTTTAGCATAGTGAAATTGAAATGTAAAGTTCCGCCGGAAATTGAATTGTAAAGATCCACCGAAAACGCATTGACAGGTGAAATGGCTGCAATTCTCTATAAGAATAAAAATCCGTAAAGAAATCGTAAAGAAATGAAAAAACAAGTTGCATTTTATGGGAACCTATATTATAATCATCCTTAACAAAGCGGTGGTAACATCGTTGTTTGTTAACCCCTTATTAATTATTTATACTCCCCTCGAAAAGCCGTCAGCTCCCCTGGCGGCTTTTCACTTGCCTGAAAACCATCTGTTGCCCGGAAGGGACTGTTAGGGTACAATGGAACCGAACCATATGGAGGAGATGCTTTATGAAATTACTGGTTGCTTCAGATATTCACGGGTCCGCATTCTATTGCCGGAAGCTGATCTCACTGTACCGGGCAAGCGGGGCTGAGAGGATGCTCCTTTTGGGGGATCTTTTGTATCACGGACCACGCAACGATCTTCCGCAGGAATACGCGCCCAAGGAAGTGATCGGGATGCTTGGCGCGCTCCGGGAGGAGATTTTTGCCGTGCGCGGAAACTGTGAGGCAGAGGTGGACCAGATGGTTCTTCCGTTTCCTGTGATGGCGGATTATTGTATTCTTCCGGTGTGCGGCGGCAGACGGATCGTGTATGCGACCCACGGACATGTTTATCACGAAGGGAACCTGCCGCCTATGAAAAAGTGGGATGCTTTGCTGCATGGCCACACGCATGTGTGGAAGGCGGAAAAGCGGGATGGTTTTTTCCTGCTCAATCCGGGGTCGGTGTCGCTCCCGAAGGAAGGAAATGTGCCAACCTGCGCTTTCCTGGAGGGGGATGTTTTTACTGTTACGGATCTGGACGGGAATGCACTGCAGGCAATTGATCTGACACAGGAGGATTCGCAATGAAATATATGGAACTGATTGCTCCCTGCCACTTTGGCCTGGAATCGGTCCTGAAAAAGGAGATCCTGGATCTTGGATATGAGATCAGTAAAGTGGAAGACGGTAAGGTGACTTTTCTGGGAGATGCCCAGGCGATCTGCTATGCCAATGTGTTTCTGCGGACGGCGGAGCGGGTCCTGCTGAAGGTGGGCAGCTTCCCGGCAACCACTTACGATGAACTGTTCGAGGGGACCAGAGCACTGCCGTGGGAGGAGCTGCTTCCCGAAGACGGAAAATTCTGGGTAGCGAAAGCCAATTCGGTGCGCAGTGCGCTGTTCAGCCCGTCGGATATTCAATCGATTATGAAAAAAGCGATGGTGGAACGGATGAAACAAAGCTACCACCGTGAGTGGTTTGAGGAAACGGGAGCACAGTTTCCGCTGCGGGTGACGCTGATGAAGGATGAGGTCACGGTGGGGCTGGATACGAGCGGAGTCTCTCTTCACAAGCGTGGATATCGCAAAAGTACGGCCAGGGCACCGATCACCGAAACGCTGGCTGCGGCGCTGATCATGCTGACACCCTGGAAGGCAGAGCGCTCTCTGATCGATCCGTTCTGCGGCAGCGGAACCTTTCCGATCGAGGCTGCCATGATCGCGGCGGATATGGCGCCGGGGATGAACCGCACCTTCCTGGCACAGCAGTGGAAGCATCTGATCGCTGAAAGAGACTGGAAGGATGCTTTTGAGGAGGCTTCGGACCGGGTCCGTAAGGACATCCGGACGGATATTCAGGGATATGATATTGATCCGGAGGTGGTCAGCCTGGCGCGGGAAAATGCCGTCAGAGCCGGCGTGGACGGGATGATTCATCTGCAGGCTCGTCCGGTCAGTGCTCTGAGCCATTCCGGAAAATATGGTTATATTATTACGAACCCTCCCTATGGAGAGCGAATCGGGGATAAGGATCAGATCGCAGCTCTGTACAGGGAAATGGGGGAAGCCTTCGCGCGGCTCGATACCTGGTCGGAATATGTGATCACCGCTTATGAGCAGGCGGAGAAGGCAATTGGAAAGAAGGCTTTCAAGAACCGGAAGATCTATAACGGTATGATGAAGACCTATTTTTACATGTTTCCGGGTCCCAAGCCCCCTGCGCGCAGGAGAGAAAACACGCAGCAGATGCATGATCCCGCAAACGGGCAGGAGATGCTTAAGACCACCTGAAACCCGGACGCAGCACAGGACAGAGAGGCATACAGAAGGACAGAAAAAGTGCCGGAGCGCGACAGAAAGCCCCGGAGAGCCATAAGAAGTCCCGGAGATTCACAGAAAGCCCCGGAGATCCACAGAAAGTCCCAGAGCCACGGAAAGAAAACCACAGAAGATACAAAGAGGGAAGGCCGCTGATGAAAAAAAGGAACACACATTCCGGAAGATATGTTCTGCATGTCTGCGGGCAGATTCTGTCTGCAGTACTGCTTGTTCTGATCATGCCGGCGCTTCTTCCGGGTGCCCGGGGCGTGTCGGCTGAGGAGGAGGTGTCCCCCGTCAACCAATCGAACGCCCCGGAGGAAGGTGGCGAGGTGACCCTGCCGCCCCGTTTCGACTGGCGTGAGCATGGAAAGGCACCGCTTGTACGCACTCAGGGAAAGCTGGGAACATGCTGGGCGATCAGCGCCTGCAGTGCGCTGGAGGCCGTCCTGCTGCCGCAGGAGAATCTGGTATTTTCACCGGATCATCTTTCACTGAACAACGGCTTTGTCATTACGCAGAAGGAGGGTGGTGATCCGAAAATGATCATGGCCTACCTGTCCTCCTGGCGCGGACCCGTCCTGGAAGAGGAGGATCCTTACGGGGACGGAGAAACGACGCCGGATCTTACCGCCAGTGTACACGTGCAGGAGATGCATCTGCTGGACGGGATGTCCCCTGAAACGATCAAGGAGGAAATCCTGCAATATGGTCCGGTGCAGACCTCTCTGTGCATGGACCGGAGCATGACGGCTGCCGCAAAGGGTTATTACAACGCTGCGTCCGCAGCATTCTGTGATCCGGTGGAGGAGAAGATCACGCATGACATTCTGATACTGGGATGGGACGATACGTTTGAAGCCGGGCGCTTTGCCGGCAATGTTTCACGCGACGGAGCCTGGATCTGCCAGAATACCTGGGGCGCTTCGTTCGGGGAAAACGGGATCTTCTATGTGTCCTATGAGGATGCCAACATTGCCCGGACCGGACTGGTATACGCGGGAGTAGAGCCGGCGGATAATTTTGATGTGCTATATCAGAACGATGTGTGCGGATGGCAGGGCAGGATCGGCTATGACAGTGAAACCGCCTGGTTTGCCAACTGCTTTACCGCGGCCGGGGAAGAGGTGCTGGCCGCTGCGGGCTTTTATGCACTGGGCCCGGATACGGATTATGAGGTGTTTCTGGTGCACAACGTGGAGGGCACTGCTGCTTTTTCAAATCGCGTCCGGGTTGCGGAGGGACATCTGGAACATGCCGGCTATTATACGGTAGATGCCGCCGCTTCCGAAGAAGATGTGCTTCTGGAAGCGGGTGAACGGTTTGCGCTGCTGGTACGGATTACGACGAGGGATGCCGCAAAGCCGGTTGCGGTGGAGATGGCAAAGGATTCCTATACAGCCAATGTCACGCTGGATTCAAGAGAGGGATATATCAGCGCAGAGGGCATCCTCTGGGATGAGACGGAATCCGTATATGGCGCGAATATCTGCCTGAAGGCGTATACGAATACATATGATGACGGAGCGGACCAACGCAACGAATCCTGAGTGGACATTTCCGTCGGAAACCGGATGAATCGATGAAAGGAAAAGAGGATGAAAACAAAGCAGAAGATCATTTTCGCAACGGGCAATTCGGATAAATTGAAGGAGGTCCGGATGATCCTGAAGGACTCGGATTATGAGATCGTATCCATGAAGGAGGCCGGAATCGATCTTACGATCGTGGAGGACGGGGAGACCTTTGAGGAAAACGCTCTGATTAAAGCCAGGGCTGTGAGTGCAGCTTCCGGTGTGATCGCCATGGCCGATGATTCCGGGCTGGAGATCGACTGCCTTGGGAAAGCCCCCGGAGTGCATTCCGCGCGGTTTATGGGTGAGCATACCTCCTATGATGTGAAAAATGCAGCGATTCTCGAAAAGCTTTCGTCTGTACCGGATGAGGAGCGCACCGCGCGGTTTGTATGCGCCATCGCCACTGTGTTCCCGGATGGAAAGCAGCTGGTGTGCCGCGAAACGATGGAAGGCAGGATCGCACGGGAAGTGGAGGGGAAGAATGGCTTTGGCTATGATCCGATCTTTTTCCTTCCGGAGTATGGATGCACAAGCGCCTCGCTTACCCCGGAGGAAAAAAACCGGATCAGTCACAGGGGGAAGGCATTACGGACCATGTGCGCGCTGCTGAAGGACAGACAGGAGGATGAGAGAAGTTGATGACACAGAGAATACTGGTGATCAGTGATTCGCACGGGAGAGATGCAAATATCAGGAGGGTACTGAAAAGGGAGGGCCCGTTCGACCGTCTGTGCCATCTGGGGGATGCGCAGTGTACGCAGGAGGAGATGGAGAAGCTTGCGCACTGCCCTGTGGAAATGATCGCGGGGAACTGCGATCTGTTCTGCGACCTTCCCATGGCCAGGATCATCTCGCTGGGAAAGTACAGGGCCCTGATGGCGCACGGTCATCAGCATTTTGTCTCCCTCGGCCCGGAGCTTTTGAAGGAGGATGCGCGAAAGAATGGCTGTGATATCGTTCTTTACGGACATACTCATGTGCCCATGGATGATATCACGGATCCGGATGTGTGGGTGTTCAATCCGGGAAGCATCTCTCTGCCGCGGCAGAAGGGAGGAGAACCGAGCTATATGGTCATCGAGGTAAAAGAGGACGGGTCGATCCGGGAGGAGGTGCGCTTCCTGCAGAAAGCGCAAAAAACTGTGAGAATTCAGGGGCTTTGGGATGATATATTCGGAAAATGAAAAAATTGAAATTTGGCATTGACATTTTCATCCTGTCCCTGTATAATCAACCTTGCGTTTGAGAGAGGACGGTAACCACTAACCGGGGTGTGGCTCAGTTTGGCTAGAGCGCCTGGTTTGGGACCAGGAGGCCGCAGGTTCGAATCCTGTCACCCCGACTCAATCAGACTCAACAATAGATCAGGTTATGCAGGTGTGGTTCAATGGTAGAACATCAGCCTTCCAAGCTGAATACGTGGGTTCGATTCCCATCACCTGCTTTTTGAGTCTGTAGCTCAGCTGGATAGAGCAACGGCCTTCTAAGCCGTGGGTCGGGGGTTCGAATCCCTTCAGGCTCGTGCCGTTTTTTATAAAACGCTATCCATTATGGTGGGTATGGCGCAGTTGGCTAGCGCGCCAGATTGTGGCTCTGGAGGCCAAGGGTTCGAGTCCCTTTACCCACCTTTTTTAATGGGCTATCGCCAAGCGGTAAGGCACAGGACTTTGACTCCTGCATTCGCTGGTTCGAATCCAGTTAGCCCAGCTTGGCGTTTTGCCATTTGTGGGGTATTAGCTCAGTCGGTAGAGCACTTGACTTTTAATCAAGTTGTCCGGGGTTCGAATCCCCGATGCCTCACGAGGTAAAAAATGCCGAAAAATAAAGCACTCTGGATCATCCGGAGTGCTTTGTTTGATTCTGTCCGGTTTCTTTGTGCCTGAACTGTTTCTTTCCGGTTTGAGACATTGTATTTTGCGGATAATTTTGGTATAATCCCGGATATGCGGACGTGGCGGAATTGGCAGACGCGCCAGATTTAGGTTCTGGTGAGAGATCGTGTGGGTTCGAGTCCCATCGTCCGCATTTTTTGATTGGTTTGGTTTTCCGGCCTGCCAAGGCCAAATGGAGGAACAGATATGCAGCTTCGTTTCACCCATTTCCTGCACACAGTTCCGTCTGCTCTGCTGCTGGCGGTCATCCTGCTCACCGCTTCGGGCACGTACAGTACAAGCGTAAGGGCTTCGGAAGATTCCGGAAGTGTCGCAGAGGAGCGCACGGAGGATGCGGAGGAGACCGAAGTGAAAACAAAGAAAAAAGAGAAAAAGGGCTGGCACAGCGTCCAGGTCAGCGGAGAGAAAAAATATTACTACATCAATTCCAGTGGAAAGCGTCTGCGCGGATGGCTGAACGTTGGCGGGAAACGGTTTTATCTGCGAAAGAAGACCGGGTACTGTGCGACGGGAGTGGTGAAGATCGGCAGGAACCGCTATTACTTCAGCAAAAGGGGCGTAATGAAAACCGGCTGGAAAAAGAAAAACGGCAAGGTTTATTATTTCCACAAAAAGACCGGTGTGGCGGTGACGGGCCTGAAAAAGATCGGTTCGTATCGGTACCTGTTTTCTGCAAAGGGCGTCATGCAGTACGGATGGAAGACCTGGGAAGGGGATACCTACTATTTTGATGAAAGCGGGCATGCACTGAAAGGTCTGCAGCAGATCGACGGCTCCTGGTATTATTTCTCGAAGAAGGGACCGATGATCACCGGGCTTGTACAGCTTGGTGAGGATGTTGCCTTCTTTTCCAAAAAGGATGGGAAACGCCTCTTTGGCGGCTATACACCCGGCGGCCGGTACGTGCATACCGATGGAAAGGTCATTGCGAAGTCCACGATCCGGAAGCTGCTGGAAACAGCGCTCGGCCCGGTGGGAACGACCCTGTATGTGTGGGGAGGCGGCTGGAGCACGGATCCGAACGGACCGGCCAGCGGCATCGATGCAATGACAGTCGGTGTTCCTGCCCGGTGGAAGGAGTTCTTTGATCAGTATGGTTCGGGATATAACTACCGGCTGACAAGGTATCAGTCCCGGGACGGGCTTGACTGCTCGGGGTATGTGGGATGGACACTGTATAATACGTTTAATACCAGAAGCGGGAATGATGGTTTTGTGATGCTCGCACAGAACATGGCATCGACCTATGCTTCCTGGGGATGGGGGTCCTACACACCGGCCGGCAGCTTCTCCGATTTTCATGCCGGAGATATCATGTCTCTGGCATCGGGACATGTGTATATCACGGTGGGACAGTGCGATGACGGGAGCGTTGTACTGCTGCATGCCAGTCCGCCAGGTGTGATGATCACCGGGACGAGCACCCCCTCCGGAAATTCGTTTTCCGAGGCGGCGGCTCTCGCTTCCAGATATATGAAAAAATATTACCCGGATTATTATGCGAAGTTCTCCGGGCAGTTGAACAGAGGGTCCTCATATCTGCATAATTACTCCAGAATGCGCTGGTATCTTACCGGAAAATGTGTGATGACAGATCCGGACGGATTTACCGGAAAAAGTGCCGCAAAGGTTCTGCGCAAGCTTCTGGGAAAAGCATAAAACGGATCTTTGCCCGCGGGTGCGATGCGGCGCGCCTGCCACTGGCGGCTCCTTTTCCATGTGAGATTGACAATCATCGATATTTGCAGTATAGTTACAATGATTAAGCAAATGTTACAGATGATTGACTTGTAACATCACATACGGAAAGGGGCTGCCTTTTATTATGAACCAATCGGGAAGAAGAACCCGGCTGATGCTGATTCTTATGTTGATCCTGCTTTGTTCCGGTTCACCGATATATGCGGTTAATGTGATTTCCAAAGCGGAAGTGAACGGACAGAATCTGGCGAAGGGGAAACTTATCACGCAGAGTAAGGGAAAGATCCGGTATCGTTATACGAAAACGAAGGAATATGCCAAAAATCTCTGGGTGAAAATCGATACGGGCTACTACTATTTCGACAAAAAGGGCTATGCAAAGACCGGGTGGTTCACGTATCGGAAGAAGACCTATTATGCCTCACCGATCGGCAGAGTGTTCCACGCCAGATGGAAGACAAAGGACGGAAAGCGTTATTACATGCAGGCGGACGGCACCATGGCGGCGAACCGTTTCCTGAAGATCAAGGACAAGATTTACCGGTTTACCACCAAGGGCGTTCTCGTGCAGAACCGGATGTATGAGATCAAGGGAAAGACTTATTTTTCGAGAAGTGACGGAACACTGCTGATCAGCAAATGGCTGCGCACGACATCCGGAAAACGGTATTATTTTGATCAGAACGGCCAGCGCCTGGAAAAGCAGTGGGTGTTCTATAAAGGGAATTTCTATTATCTGATGAGCACCGGCGCCATGGCCGTGAGCAAAAAGATCGGAAAATACCGGGTCGGCGAGGACGGCGCAAGAATCGTAGAGAACAAGCACTATGTGTTTGTCGGTGATTCCAGAGTGGTCGGGATGGATATGGCCATTGACTCGGCGGACACCTCATTCATCGGAAAAGTCAGCATGGGATATTCCTGGATGATGTCCAGCGCGATTCCCCAGCTGGAGAGAATGCTGAAGGAAGATCCGACCCGCTATGTGATATTCTGCTTCGGAATCAACGATCTGGGAAACGTCGGAAATTACATTTCAGCTTATCAGAACCTGATAACGAAGTATAAGTACACCAACTTCTTCTTTATTTCCGTCAATCCCGTAAACTACGCGGTGTCCACCGCACATGGATACTCCGTGACAAACGGACAGATCGAAGCCTTCAACAGCCGTCTGTCCGGGACGATGGGATTTCGGTATATCAACACCTATTCCTGGTTAAAAAAGAAAGGCTTTGAAACCGGGGACGGAATCCACTACACAGCAGCGACCTACCGGAAGCTGTACAACTACGTCATCGGGAAAATGGGATAAAATGGGACAGGGGACGGTTCTCTGTCCCATTTTTCACCTCTCAAACAGGGGACGGTTCTCCGTTTGACTCAAACAGGGGATGGTCCTCCGTTTGAGGCGTCGCTCGGCGTGTGCGTGCTCATCCAGGAGTTGTGGTAGCGCCCGTCGTAGGTGACCTCCTCCCCAAACCACTCGGGCGGTGTGAAGGCCTGCGCGGCGGCGAGGTCGGGAAATTCCACCTCGACGATGACGGTCCCCTCCCAGGTGCCGGAGAATACGTCCAGCTCTGCTTTCAGGCCATTCTCCAGCGGGATGACATAGCGCTTTTTGGAAAGGATGATGCCTTCCGCCTTTGTCAGAAGGTGAAGATATACCTCCTCGCGCATCGGAAGGTTGCATTCCTGCCGTGCGAGCATGCCGCCGCCCTTACAGGTCAGGTAGAAGGTATCATTTTCCCTGCGGATCCGGATGACGGGTTCCGTGCACAGATAGGCCTGTTCGATTGCGAGGCATTCGTACTGTGCAAGGTTTTCAGGCAGTACTTTGACCAGATATTTTCGTTCGATTTCCATAAAAAAGGATCCTCCTTAAACAGCGCAGCCGGTCTTGCGCTGCTTTTTGTGTGCTTGCCAGGTTATGCATCTGCCGGGTTATGCATACTTTTTATCACATTTCACCCGGAATGAAAAGCGGTGAGCGCAGATCCTGTTTCACCTCGAATAAAAAGCGGTGCGCACAGGTGATACATGGAGAAATGACCGGCAAAAAGATATCGTCAAGAAAAAACATGGAAAACTCGAATGCTATCTGTTACAATTGCGAGTATGAGTGCTTTTGTGAAAAAAGTGCCTTTGTGAAAAGAAATGCTTTTGTAAAAACGATGCGTTTGCAAACAGGAATGTATTTGCAAACAGAGATGATTTAGATGTATGGGAGGTATAGGATGAGTAAAGCATATATTTTTCTGGCGGAAGGTTTTGAGGAAGTGGAAGCGCTCAGCGTGGTGGATATTCTCCGCAGGGGGAAGGTTTCGCTGGAGATGGTCGCGATCGGCGATACGCCTTTTGTGACGGGAAGTCATGGAATCGGAGTGAAAGCGGACTGCGTGTTTGCGGACCGGGATTATGAGGATGCGGATCTTTGTATCCTGCCGGGCGGGATGCCCGGGACAAAGCATCTGGGGGAATATGCGCCTCTTACAGCGCTCCTGAAGAAAAAGGCAGCCGAGCAGGTGCGCATCGGCGCGATCTGTGCGGCTCCGAGCGTCCTGGGCGATCTTGGACTTCTGAATGGGAAGAATGCGACCTGCTATCCGGGGTTCGAGCCGCGTCTTCAGGGTGCAGAGTGCAAACTGGATGAGGTGGTCGTTTCCGGAAATATTACGACGAGCCGGGGAATGGGCACGGCCATCGCCTTTGGGCTGGAGCTGCTCTCCCAGCTGGAGGGGAAGGAATGCTCCGAACAGATCGCTGCCTCGATTCTTTACAGAATTTCATAAAAAAATTCTTTATAGAATTCCCTGAAAAATTTTTCTGGTAATACAGGAAATGCTATGTTATACTTGGAAAATGACTGCGAAACAGTAATAATAAGAAATAATGCTGCGCAAGGAGGATACATTTAGTCATGAGCGTACGGATTGAGAAACTTGAACACAATATGGCAAAGCTTACGATCACCGTAGCGGCCGAGGTTTTTGAAAAGGGGCTGCAGCAGGCTTACCTGAAAAGAAGAGGCAGCATACAGGTGCCTGGATTCCGTAAAGGAAAAGCTCCGCGTCACATGATCGAAAAAATGTATGGCGCCGGGATCTTTTTTGAAGATGCCGCGAATGACCTGATCCCCAGGGCGTATGACGAAGCATTGAAGGAAGTGGAAGAAACGATCGTCTCCAGGCCGGTGATCGATGTGGAAAAGGTCGGAAAGGGCGAGGAATTCGTATTTACCGCTGAGGTAGCCCTGAAGCCTGAGGTCACACTGGGCCAGTACAAGGGCCTTGAAGTACCTATGCAGGATCGCACTGTCAGCGATGAGGAAGTGGATGCCAGGATCGAGCGCGAGCGCGAGAGCAATTCCCGCATGATCGATGTGGATGACCGCCCGGTGCAGGATGGCGACATGATCAAGCTGGATTTCAACGGCACCGTTGACGGAGAGGCCTTTGAAGGCGGCAGCGCGACGGATTATCCGCTGACGATCGGATCGGGCAGCTTCATCCCCGGCTTTGAGGAGCAGCTGATCGGCAAAAATATTGGGGAAGAGGTCGAGGTAAAGGTGACCTTCCCGGCAGACTACCATGCAGTGGAGCTGCAGAGTAAGGAAGCAGTATTTGCCTGCAAAGTGAACTCCATTCAGAAGAAGGAGCTCCCGGAGCTGGACGATGATTTCGCACAGGATGTATCTGAATTCGATACCCTTGAGGAGTATCGCCAGGATGTGCGCCGTGAGCTGCAGGAGCAGAAGGACGCTGCCGCGAAGAGTGCTGTATCCAATGCCGCTGTTGATAAGGCAGCTTCTCTGGCGGAAATGGATATCCCGGATGCCATGGTGGACGAGCAGGTGCGCAGAATGCTGGATGACTTCCGCCGCAGAGTAGAGTCCCAGGGAATGAGCATGGAGCAGTACATGCAGTTTACCGGCATGAATACCGATGCATTTGCTCAGCAGATGAAGCCGGAAGCACTGCGCCAGATCAAAAACAGCCTGGTGCTTGAGGCGGTTGCCAAGGCCGAAAACATCGAAATCACCGATGAAAAAGTAGACGAAGAGATCGAGAAGATGGCCTCCTCCTACAACATGGACAAGGAAAAGCTCAAAGAGATCATGGGCGAATTTGAGATCGATCAGATTCGCAGCGATCTGGCCGTTCAGGCTGCAGTGGATGTCATTGCGCAGAGTGCTGTGGAAGTGGAACAGGTCGAAGAGGCTGCTCCGGAGGAATAAGCTGCGCGATCTGACCAAGTTATTTCTTGACAGTTCCTTATAAAATGAGAAAGGAAATAGGATATGAGTCTTGTACCTTATGTCATTGAGCAGACGAGCCGCGGCGAGCGTTCCTATGATATTTATTCCCGGCTGCTGAAGGACCGGATCATCTTCCTGGGTGAAGAGGTCAATGACATCAGCGCCAATCTGATCGTCGCACAGCTGCTGTTCCTGGAATCCGAGGATCCGGGCAAGGATATTCATCTGTATATCAACAGTCCCGGAGGATCGGTTTCGGCAGGATGGGCGATCTACGATACGATGCATTACATCAAATGTGACGTGTCCACCACCTGCATCGGCATGGCCGCAAGTATGGGAGCTTTCCTGCTTGCGGGTGGTACGAAGGGCAAGCGGTTTGCACTTCCGAATTCGGAAGTGATGATCCATCAGCCGTCCGGAGGCGCACAGGGACAGGCCAGCGACATCAAGATCGTTGCTGACAAGATCCTGCAGACCAGAAAAAAACTGAATGAGTATCTGGCTGCAAATACCGGACAGCCGCTGGAGGTAATTGAAGTGGATACCGAGCGTGATCACTGGATGAGCGCCGAGGAGGCAAAGGCCTACGGCCTGATCGATGAGGTGGTAAGCGCGCGGTAAGGACGCCGGGTCAGGTGACAGATACGGCTCCTGACAGGTAGAACATGATGCGGGCTGCGGCAAGTTCCAATATTGCAGCAGCCTGCTTTTCGCATTCAGGTGCCGGAATTTGCGCGCCTGAATAATTGCGTTTTGAGAGGAATTATAGAATGGCAATCAGAGGTACAGATAAGATCAGGTGCTCGTTCTGCAACAAGACAGAGGATCAGGTCCGCAAGCTGGTGGCAGGCCCGGGCGGTGTGTATATCTGCGATGAGTGTATCGATATCTGCGCGGAGATCATCGAAGAAGAGCTGGAGGATGAGACCCGGGACGGACAGGAGGACGGAATCCGTCTGTCCAGGCCGGCACAGATCAAGACATTTCTTGATGAATATGTCATCGGGCAGGACGACGCGAAGAAATCTCTGGCGGTCGCCGTTTACAATCACTATAAGCGGATCACGTCGAGAGGAAAGCGGATCGCGGACGATGTAGAGCTGCAGAAGAGCAACATCCTGATGCTGGGGCCGACCGGCTCCGGAAAGACCTATCTGGCACAGACACTGGCCAGGATGCTGAATGTCCCGTTCGCGATCGCGGATGCAACATCTCTGACGGAAGCCGGCTATGTCGGTGAGGATGTCGAGAACATTCTTCTGAAAATCATCCAGGCGGCGGATTACGATATCAAACGTGCAGAGCATGGAATCATCTACATCGATGAGATCGACAAAATCACGAGAAAATCGGAGAATGTATCCATCACCCGCGATGTGTCCGGTGAAGGAGTGCAGCAGGCACTGCTGAAGATTCTCGAAGGAACCGTAGCTTCCGTGCCGCCCCAGGGCGGGCGCAAGCATCCGCACCAGGAGCTTCTGCAGATCGATACCACCGATATTCTGTTTATCTGTGGGGGCGCATTCGAGGGACTGGATAAGATCATTGAAAATCGTCTGGACAGCCGCAGCATGGGCTTCCAGGCCGAAATCACCGACAAGGGAGAGGCGAACGTGGGCGACGTGCTGCGGAAGGTGCTTCCAGAGGATCTGATGAAATTCGGCCTGATTCCGGAATTTATCGGAAGAGTTCCCGTTGTGGTCTCCCTCGACGAGCTGGACCGGGATGCGCTGGTCCGCATCCTGCAGGAACCGAAAAATGCAGTGATCAAGCAGTATCAGAAGCTGTTTGAAATGGATGGTGTAAAGCTGTCCTTTGACCAGGATGCGGTGGAGGAGATCGCGGATCTCACCATGAAACGCCGTACCGGTGCCAGAGGACTGCGCGCGATCATGGAGCACGCAATGCGTGATATCATGTTCGAGATCCCGTCCGACGATACGATCAGTGCCTGCCATATCACGAAGGCAGTGATCGACGGGGACGCGCAGCCGGAATGTACATATCGTGAAAAAGGAACCGCAAAGGAAGAGTCTGCCTGAGGAAGGCAACTGGGCAGGGCGGCGAGGGTCCTGAAACTGACTTATGGAAAGAATAGACATTACGATTCCCGCGATCCCGCTGCGGGGAATCACCGTTCTTCCGAGAATGGTGATCCATTTCGATATCAGCAAGGGCAATTCCGTGACCGCCGTGGAACAGGCGCTGCAGTCCTCCGGACAGAAGATCTTCCTTGTTCTGCAGAAGGACAAGGAAGCCAATCAGGTAAAAATGGAGGATCTGTATCCGGTCGGGGTGACGGCATATATCCGAAATGTGGCCCGCCTGCCGCATGACATTATGCGTGTCATGGTAGAGGGGATGGAGCGCGCCGTGCTTCTCGGCCTGGATGAGTCCGATGGGATTCTGAAAGCGCAGGTGGAGGTGACGCCCCGCGAACAGATCCCGACGGGTACACAGACCAGAGCCATGGTTCGTGCCCTGAAGGATCTGTTTGAGGTGTATGCTGCCCAGAAGAACGGAATCAGCAAGGATCTGCGTCGCCAGCTGCTGCGCATTGATGACCTGGAGATCCTGATGGATCAGATGGGGGCAAGCCTTCCTTTTGACGCCCGGGTGCGTCAGAGGATCCTCGAAGCGGAGGATTACGAGAGCCGGTATGCGGTGCTGTGTACCTGTATCGCGGAAGAGACAGAGGTGCTTCGAATCCGCAGCGCGATCTCACAGAAGGTGAAGGAGCGCATCGACAAGAATCAGCGGGAGTATCTTCTGCGGGAGCAGATGAAGGTGATCCGTGAGGAGCTGGGTGAAGAGCTTCCCATGCAGGAGGCTGAGCGCTGGCAGGAGGCTGCCGATGCGCTGATCGCTTCCGACAAAGTGAAGGAGAAGATCCGCACGGAGATCGCAAGGTTTCGCTCCCTGTCCTCCAATTCAGCGGAGGCCTCCGTTTCGCGGACTTACATCGAGACATTGCTGGATATGCCATGGGACCGGATGTCGGAGGATAATACTGATCTTGCAAATGCGCGCAGGGTGCTGCAGGAGGATCACTACGGACTGGATAAGGTAAAGGAACGTGTTCTGGAGTTTCTGGCAGTACGTTCTCTGGCCGGAAAGGGCGACAGCCCGATTCTGTGCCTGGTCGGTCCGCCCGGTACCGGAAAAACTTCGATCGCGCGTTCGGTGGCCAGAGCCATGGACCGGCGTTACATCCGCATATCACTGGGAGGTGTGCGGGATGAGGCGGAGATCCGCGGGCACAGGCGTACCTATATCGGAGCCATGCCGGGGCGGATCGTATCCGGGATCCGAAGTGCCGGCGTGAAGAACCCGCTGATGCTCCTGGATGAGGTGGATAAGCTGGGAAGCTCGCTGTCGGGGGATCCGTCCTCGGCGCTGCTCGAGGTGCTTGATTCGGAGCAGAACTGTCGCTTTTCGGATCATTACATCGAAATCCCGGTCGACCTTTCAGAGGTGATGTTCATTGCGACGGCCAATGATCCGGCGGCGATTCCAAAGCCCCTGAAGGACCGGATGGAGATCATCGAGATCAGCAGCTATACGCAGAATGAGAAGCTGCATATTGCCCGGGAGCACCTGGTGCCGAAGCAGCTGGTCCGTCACGGGCTGACCCCCCAAATGCTCTCCTTTACAAACGGGGCGCTGGATGCCATGATCCTGGGCTACACCAGAGAAGCCGGTGTGCGCGCACTGGAGCGCAGAATCGGGGAAATCTGCAGGAAAGCAGCCAGACAGATTCTGGAGGAGGGGCGTACTTCGGTCCGGATCCGGAAAAAAGACCTGGAAGCATATCTCGGTCAGGAACAGCATCATGTACAGATGCGCAATGACCGGGATGAAGAGGGAATTGTGCGCGGGCTTGCATGGACCAGTGTGGGCGGCGTGACCCTTCAGATCGAAGTGAACCGGATGCCCGGAAGCGGAGAGATCTCTCTGACCGGACAGATGGGGGATGTGATGAAGGAATCGGCCCGGGCCGGAATCAGTTATATCCGGTCGATTGCGTCAGAGTACGGAATCGCGCCGTCCTTCTTTAAGGAAAATGATATTCATGTGCACATTCCGGAGGGGGCGGTTCCAAAGGATGGTCCCTCTGCAGGCATCACAATGGCGACGGCGATCCTTTCGGCCGCAGCGCACCGGCGCGTCCGCGCGGATGTCGCGATGACCGGCGAGATCACACTGCGCGGAAGGGTGCTGGCCGTCGGAGGACTGAAGGAAAAGCTTCTGGCTGCCAAGGCGGCAGGCATGAAAACCGTGATCGTACCGGAGGCCAACCGAAGGGATATTGCACAGATCTCTGCCGAGATCACCGGCGGGATGGAAATCGTTTATGCTGACAGCATGGAACAGGTGCTGGAGCATGCGTTTGTATCCGAAGGAACGGAAAAGAAGCCTGTATCAGGTTCAAAACGGCAGGAAAGAATATAGAGATACATGGGACGGACGTTATGATCATAAAAAGCGCGCAGCTGGAGACGGTCTGCGGCATTACGAGTACGCTTCCGGATAATACACTTCCGGAGATCGCATTTGCCGGAAAATCCAATGTCGGGAAATCGTCTCTGATCAATACGCTGCTCAACAGGAAAAAGCTGGCCCGTACCAGCTCCTCTCCGGGAAAGACGCAGACGATCAATTTTTACAGGATCAACCGGGATTTTTATCTGGTGGATCTGCCGGGCTATGGATATGCCAAAGCTTCTGCCGCTGCCAAGGAGCAGTGGGGAAAAATGATCGAGCGTTATCTGGGAACTTCCGGTGCACTTCGGGCCGTGTTTCTGCTGATCGATATCCGGCACGAGCCGGGCAGCAACGATATCCAGATGTATCACTGGATCCGCGAAAGAGGCTTTACGCCGGTGATCGTTGCCACAAAGGCTGATAAGCTCGGCCGTGCGCAGATCAGCCGGTCGGTGCAGGTGATCCGCTCCGTGCTGGACGCAGGCCCTGATGTCCTCGTCGTACCGTTCTCCGCGGTCACCGGACAGGGAAAGGATGAGATCCTCATCATGATGCAGGAAATCGCGGGATGCAAAGAGGCACAGGAGGAACAGGAAGTACAGGCGGCACTGCCTGGGCCGGGTGCTCTGGAAGAAACAGATACAATGTCGGATACGGCTGTGGACGGGGAAAATCCTCCGCCGCCGAAAAAGGCCAGGTGGCCGAAACAGGAGCGGCATAAGGCTGCCAGAAAGAAGAAAAAAGGGAGAAATGGCGTATGAGTAAGGAATTGTCGAAAACCTATGATCCGAGCGGTATGGAGGACCGGATCTATCAGAAATGGCTGGAGAAAAAGTACTTCCATGCCCAGGTCGACCGGAGCAGAAAGCCTTTTACGATCGTAATGCCGCCGCCAAACGTTACCGGTCAGCTGCACATGGGGCATGCCCTGGATAATACGCTTCAGGATATTCTGATCCGTTATAAGAGGATGCAGGGCTACAGCGCACTGTGGCAGCCGGGAACGGACCATGCAGCGATCGCCACCGAGGTCAAGGTGACGAACATGCTGAAGGACCAGGGCATCGATAAGAATGAGATCGGGCGCGAGGAATTCCTGAAGTACGCCTGGAAATGGAAGGAAGAGTACGGAAGCCGTATCGTGAAGCAGCTGATGAAGCTCGGAGCTTCCGCCGACTGGGACCGGGAACGCTTTACGATGGACGAGGGCTGCTCGGAAGCCGTGGAGACGGTGTTCGAGAATCTGTACGAGAAAGGCTATATCTACAAGGGAAGCCGGATCATCAACTGGTGCCCCGTGTGCCAGACCTCTCTGTCGGATGCTGAAGTTGAGCATGAGGATCAGAAAGGCTCCTTCTGGCACATTCTGTACCCGATCGTCGGGGAAGAAGGACGCTATGTGGAGATCGCCACGACTCGTCCCGAGACCCTGCTGGGCGATACCGCCGTTGCCGTCAATCCGGAGGATGAGCGGTATACGGATCTGGTAGGCAAGATGCTGGAGCTTCCGCTGACCGGCCGTCAGATTCCGGTGATCGCGGATTCCTACGTGGACAAAGAGTTCGGAACCGGCTGTGTGAAGATCACGCCGGCCCATGACCCCAACGACTTTGAGGTGGGTGTGCGTCATCAGCTTCCGGAGATCAATATCCTCAACGATGATGCGACCATCAATGAGAACGGCGGAAAATACGCCGGGATGGACCGCTATGAGGCGCGTAAGGCGGTCGTCAGCGATCTGGAAAAGCTGGGCCTTCTGGCAAAGGTCGTTCCGCACATTCATGCGGTCGGCACCCATGACCGCTGCCATACGACCGTGGAGCCCATGGTCAAGCCGCAGTGGTTCGTGCGCATGAAGGAGATGGCACAGGCCGCGCTCGATATCGTAAAGACCGATGACCTGAATTTTGTTCCGGACCGGTTTGAAAAGATCTATACTCACTGGCTGGAGAATATCCGTGACTGGTGCATCTCCCGTCAGCTGTGGTGGGGACATCAGATTCCCGCATATTATTGTGATGACTGTGGGGAAATGACCGTTCATAAGGGCGGCGCCCCGAAGATCTGTCCGAAATGCGGGGGAACGCATTTTACGCAGGATGAGGATACGCTGGACACCTGGTTTTCTTCGGCTCTGTGGCCCTTCTCCACGCTGGGATGGCCTCATCCGACGGAGGAAATGGACTATTTCTTCCCGACGGATGTGCTGGTGACCGGCTATGATATCATCTTCTTCTGGGTGATCCGAATGGTGTTCTCCTCCCTGGAGCAGACCGGAAAATCGCCGTTCAAGCATGTGCTGATTCACGGCCTGGTGCGCGATTCCGAAGGGCGGAAGATGAGCAAATCCCTCGGAAACGGCATCGATCCGCTGGAGATCATCGACCAGTACGGCGCGGATGCTCTCCGCCTGACCCTGGTGACCGGCAATGCACCTGGAAATGACATGCGTTTCTACATGGAGCGTGTGGAATCCTCCCGCAACTTTGCCAATAAGCTGTGGAATGCCTCCCGGTTTATCATGATGAACCTGGATAAGGCCGAGATGGGAGAGGACGGGTCGCGGAAGCTGACGGACGCCGACCGCTGGATCCTGGACAAGGTCAATACACTGGCCGCGGAAGTCACCGAAAACATGGACAAATTCGAGCTGGGCATCGCCGTGTCCAAGGTGTATGACTTCATCTGGGATGAGTTCTGTGACTGGTACATCGAGATGGTGAAGCCGAGGCTTTATGCCCAGGAGGACGATACCAAGAGTGCTGCCCTCTGGACGCTGCGCACGGTGCTGATCCAGGCGCTGAAGCTGCTGCATCCGTTCATGCCGTTCATCACGGAGGAGATCTTCTGCACGCTGCAGTCGGAAGAAGAATCCATTATGATCTCCGACTGGCCGGTATATCGCGAGGACTGGCACTATCCGCAGCAGGCACGCAGTGTGGAAGTCATCAAGGAGGCTGTGCGCGGTGTGCGCCAGGTGCGCATGGATATGAACGTCGCGCCCTCCAGGAAGGCGAAGGTATTCGTCGTTTCAGAGGATGCAGGTATGCGCGGGATCTTTGAAGAGGGCCGGGTATTCTTCGCTGCTCTGGGCAGCGCATCCGAAGTGTCCGTGCAGGCGGATAAGACCGGGATCGCACAGGATGCCGTATCGGTGCTGATCCACGGTGCACAGATCTACATTCCGCTCGCACAGCTGGTGGATATCGAAAAGGAAATCGAACGGCTTGTCAGCGAGGAAAAGCGTCTTGTGAAGGAGCTCGCAAGATCAAACGGCATGCTTGGAAATGAGCGTTTTATCAGCAAGGCACCGGCGGCCAAGATCGAGGAAGAGAAAGCAAAGCTTGCAAAATATCAGCAGATGATGCAGCAGGTAAAAGAGCGTCTGGCTGCATTGCGCGGTGAATAATTGAAGTAAAGCAGAGGGATGTTTGGAGGGATGGCCGTAAAAGCGTCTCTTTGGACATCCCTTTTCCGGGAAAGAGAGATGAAGTCTGCTGTTATGAAAAAACAACGGGGCAGCTGCGGGCACAGTGATGTGCTGTGCCTGGGGCTGGGGTTTCTGATTCCGGTGATTCTGGGAATCATCGGCTATATTGTCATCAAGGTGTGGCCCTTCGGGGACGGAACGGTGCTGATCATCGATTCGCTGCATCAGTATCTTCCGTTCTATACCGATTTTCATGAGAAGCTGCGGTCGGGGAGCAGTCTGTTCTATTCCTTCAGTGCAGGCTTCGGCTATGATTTCTGGGCGACCTATGCATACTATCTGGCCAGCCCCTTCAATTTTCTGATCGCACTGGTTCCAACGGCGAACGTATGCGACTTCATGGATTATCTGATCCTGTTCAAGCTTGGCGCATGCGGAGGGATTTTCTCGTGGTATCTGCACCGGCGTGCCTGCCTGCAGGGCGTTCCCGCTGTGCCCGGGCATTCCGGCACACAGGGGGAGGATACGTTTTACCGCTGTTTTCTGCCCATTGTGTTCGGAACCATGTTTGCCATGGGCAATTTCCTGATCGGGTACTATTTTAATCTTATGTGGCTGGACAGCATCGCCGTCCTTCCGCTGATTCTCTACGGAATCGAACAGATCTGCGCAGGGAGAAGGGGCTGGATCTACGGTCTCTCCCTGTTCTATGCGATCTGGTGCAATTATTATATCGGCTTTATGCTGTGCATTTTCGCATGCCTGTACCTTGCATCGCAGCTTCTGCTGCGCAGAGGGATCCGGCTGCGGACGCTGGTGATTCGCTGTGCTTATTTTGCATGGTATTCGCTGCTTGCCGGGGGGATGGCATCGCTGGTGCTGGTTCCGGCCTATAAAGCATTGACGGCCTCGGAGTCGATGACGAACAACAGCTTCCCGTCGAAGATCAAATTCTATGTGGATTTTCTGGACCTGATGCTTTCCCACGGGATCGAGCAGCATCCGATCAATATTTCGGATTCGCAGGTGGGACTGAACGCCTACTGCGGCAGCGCAGTGCTGATCCTGGTACTGCTTTATGTGATCCACCGCGGGATCTCCTGGCGCGAGAAGCTTGGAAAGGTGCTTCTGGCGGGGCTGCTTCTGCTGAGCTTTTCGATGAATGTGCTCAACTATATGTGGCACGGCTTCCATACGCAGAACGGTCTGCCCAACCGGTTCGCCTTTCTGTATGTGTGCATTTTATTGATCATGGCGTTCGATATTCTCGGAAGGCTCCGGGAGTGGAGGGTTCCGGAGGTGCTCTGCGCAGGTGTGGCCGTAACGGCTGTGTTTGCAGGTGCACTGCTTGTCGGGCGCGGTGATACCGAAGAATATGGAACGTGGCTCTGGCTGACGCCGGCGTTTCTGGCGGGATGGACGGTGATCCTGGTGATCGCTGCCGGCCTGAAAAAGCATCTGCTGCTCTGTTACAGCATGGTCGGAGGACTTCTGCTTGCGGAGGCAGCCGCGCACGGGATCTACGGATATATTTATAATGAAAATGTGACCAGGAGCATTTATCTGGACGATCAGGCCTCCTGGAGAAAGCTGGTGGGCGAGCAGGAGAATCCTTCGTTTTTCCGCAGTGAGATCGATTCGCAGCGCATGCGCAATGTGACCATGTTTGCCGGCGGAAATTCCATGGTCATCTTCAATTCGATGATGCAGGTATCTGTGACGGATTTCTGCGACCGGATGGGGATCGAGGCCCGGACCAATAAAAACGGTTATAATGGCGTAACGCAGCTGATGAATGATGTGTTCGGGATCCGATACGTGCTGGCTTCGATCGGAAAGGGCGATACACTCTACCATTTTCCGAAGATTTCGTCGGATGATAATCTGACCATGTATTACAATCCGGATGCGCTCTCGCTTGGATTTATGGTGAATTCCGAGCTTCGATACTGGGACACCACGGATGGCGATCCGATTCAGCTGCAGAATCAGTTTGTGTCTCTGGCCACGGGAAAACCCGGGATCTTTGTGCTTGACCGTACGATCGAGGCGCAGGATGGACAGAATTATCAGGTGAAGGTGCCTGACGGGAAGCAGGTATATTTATATCTGCCGTCGCGTGCATCCGAGATGGAGCTGAATACGCCCGAGTATAAGCGTACCTATAAAACCTATACCGATCATCTGTATACCGTCAATGCGCTTGGGGACGAGAATATCGCGGATTTCACCCTGAAGCTGGGTGATTCCGAGGGAACGAAGCAGGTGCAGATCTATACCTGTCCGGATGCGGATCTGCAGGAGGTGATCGACCAGCTTTCCGAAGACCAGATGACGGATGTGGCGGCCTCCGGGAATACCCTGCGCGGCAGCATCTCTGCTTCAAAGGACGGGATCCTGTTATTGACGGTTCCTTACAGTCCGAACTGGAAGGTACGCGCTGACGGGGAAAAAGTGGAGCCGCTTGAGATCGGTGGAATGTTTATTGGAATCGAGCTTCCGGCGGGAGAGCATACCATTTCCATGCGGTATGTACCTGGTGGATTTACGACGGGGCTTGTGCTGAGCATCCTGTGCGCAGTGCTGTTTGTGCTTACCCAGTGGACAGAAGTAAGAGCAGGCTGGCCGAAGGGAAGAAAGAACAGAAAAAGAGAGGATAAGGCTATGAAAATCCGGTTTTCCCGGAAAAGTGAAGCGTGCGGCGCGGGAATTTTCGCCGTACTGAATGAAAAGAAGGAGGAGCTGCTCGCTCAGGGCAGAACGATCTGGAACCTGTCGGTGGGAACACCGGATTTTGAACCGTCCGGGGCAGTGATGGAGGCGGTAAGTCGTGCAGCAATGCGGCCGGAAAACTACCGGTATTCCCTGCGGGATCTGCCGGAGCTGACGCAGGCGGTGCAGAGCTTCTATGAACGACGTTTTGGCGTGCCGCTTGCGGAAAATGAGATCATGTCCGTGTACGGATCTCAGGAGGGTATGGCACATATTGCCTGGGCCTTGTGTGATCCGGGCGACGTGGTGCTTGTACCAAATCCCGGTTACCCGGTATTCAAGATCGGTCCGATGCTGTGCGACGCAGATGTGTGGGAATATCCGCTGCTTGCGGAAAATGACTATCTGCCGGATCTTGATGCGATCCCGGAGGAGATCCTTCGGCGTGCAAAGCTGATGATCGTCAATTATCCCGGCAATCCGCTGTGCAAGGCGGCACCTGACAGCTTTTATGAAAAGCTGATCGTATTTGCGAAAAAACATGAGATCGTGATCCTGCACGATAATGCCTACGCGGACATTATTTTCGGCGGACGGGAAGGGAAATCCTTCCTGAGCTTCCCGGGGGCGAAGGAGGTAGGAATCGAGTTCTATTCCCTGTCCAAGACCTTCGACTACACCGGCGCGAGAGCATCCTTTGTGGTTGGAAACGCGCAGGTGATCGAGCGGTTCGGGGCGGTACGTTCCCAGATCGATTACGGGATGTTCCTTCCGGTGCAATATGGCGCGATCGCAGCCCTGAATGAACCGCTGGAAAATGCCCGGGAGCAGAGCAGGCTCTATGAGGAGCGCAGCCGTGCACTGTGCGATGGACTTCGCAGCATTGGCTGGGAGGTCCCCTACAGTGAGGGCACCATGTTTGTGTGGGCGCCTCTGCCGGAGGGATATACCGATTCCAATGCGTTCTGTATGGAGCTGATGGAGAAAGCCGGCGTCATCTGCACACCGGGGAGCAGCTTCGGCAGCCTGGGCGAGGGATATGTACGGTTTGCCCTGGTGCTCTCACCGGAAGCACTGTGCGAGGCAGTCGAAAGTATCCGGCGCAGCGGCATTCTGAAATGAATTCTGAAAGGAACGAATAAAAGGATGGGTATGCATAAGACAACTATGCAAAAGCAAGCAATCTATGATGACCTGGCCGGAATTGCAGGTGCGAAGAGTGTACTTGCGGATGAACGGATGGATCGTCACACATTGTTCCGGATCGGCGGTCCTGCAGACTTTTTTGTGATGCCGGAGGATGAGCTCAGCCTGACGAAGGTTCTGCATTACTGCACGGAGCGCGGGATCCCCTCATATATCATGGGCAACGGCAGCAATCTTCTGGTGATGGACACCGGATTTCGCGGGGTGATCATCCAGCTGTGGAAGAATTTCGGGTCCTTTCAGGTGCAGGGAACGTCGATTCAGGCGCGCTGCGGCGCCATGCTCAGTGCACTGTCCAGGGCAGCGCAGGAGCACGCGCTGACAGGCCTGGAATTTGCCTCAGGGATTCCCGGCACCCTGGGAGGCGCAGCCGTGATGAATGCCGGAGCATACGGCGGTGAATTCAAGGATGTGGCACAAAAGGTCCGGGTTCTGGATCCGAAGGAAGGGATCCGCGAGCTTTCCTGTGAACAGATGCAGTTTGGCTATCGCACGAGTGCAGCGGCTGCCAATGGCTACATCATTCTGGGGGCGGACCTGCATCTGGAGGAGGGAGATCCCGATCAAATAAAAAGCCGGATGGAGGAGCTGAAGGAGGCGCGCACCAGCAAGCAGCCGCTGGAGCTGCCCAGTGCCGGTTCGACGTTTAAGCGTCC
This sequence comes from uncultured Lachnospiraceae bacterium, assembly GCA_946624935.1. Lineage (GTDB taxonomy): Bacteria > Bacillota > Clostridia > Lachnospirales > Lachnospiraceae > Merdiplasma. The sequence continues at coordinate 41,382 of CAMOSN010000005.1, forward strand.
GCAGGGGTACTTCGCCGGGAAGCTGATCATGGATGCCGGACTGCGCGGATACCGTGTCGGCGGAGCCATGGTCTCTCCCAAGCACTGCGGGTTCGTGGTGAATGCCGGGAATGCAACCTGTGCGGATGTGCTTACGCTGATGAAGGACGTGCGAAGCAGGGTTTATCAAAGCTTTGGCGTATGGCTGGAGCCGGAGGTGAAGCTTTTGGGGGAATCATGGGATGTCATTTTCCAGTGATGTAAAGAAGGAGCTCGCCGTCACGGTGCGCAGGGAGCGGCATTGTCAGATCGCAGAGCTTACAGCGATCATTACCATGTGCGGCGGCGTGAGTGTTTCCGCCTCGGACAGGGTAAGCCTGCGCATTCACACGGAAAACCGGTATGTGGCGGAGAAGGCTGCGGCGCTTCTGAAAGCGGCCTTTCACATCCGGCCGGAAACGGGGATTCGTCTTTATGCCCGCAGCCGTGTATTTCTCACTGCGGTGCCGCACCACGAGGATGCGACCCTGGTCCTTCGGACCTGCCATCTGCTGCACGGCGTCGGATCGGCGGATCTCATGGACATCGGAGAGGAGCTTTCCCTGTCTTCGAACCCGCTGCTGAAACGGACCTGCTGTCAGCGGGCCTTTCTGCGCGGGGCGTTTCTTTCGTCCGGTTCGATCAGCGATCCCCACAGGTTTTATCATTTTGAGATCGTATGCGCCGGGCCTGAGAAGGCGGCACAGCTTCAGGAGATTTTTGCCTCCTTCGGGATCGAGGCCAGGAGCGTAACGCGAAAACTCAGTGAAGTCGTATACCTTAAGGAGGGTACCCAGATCGTGGATGCACTGGGGATCATGGAGGCGCCGAAGGCGCTCATGGAGCTGGAGAATATCCGCATTCTGCGGGAGATCAGCAATGATATCAACCGCCGGGTGAACTGTGAAGCGGCCAATATCAGCAAAGCGGTTGCAACGGGGGTGCGGCAGGCGGAGGATATCTGTTATATCCGGGATCACGGAGGGCTCTCTCAGCTTCCGGCCGGTCTGGAACAGATTGCCTGTCTCCGGCTGGAGCATATGGATGCATCCCTGCAGGAGCTGGGCGACCTGCTGGTACCGCCGCTGAAAAAATCCGGTGTGAACCACCGGTTTGAAAAGATCGCAGCTTTTGCACAGAAGCTGAGAAATAATGAACATACCGTTCAAAGCGATCAGAAGGAGTACAATGACTGAAATACTAGTGGATGCTGTAGCGGATGGATTGCTGGACACCCTGAAGGTGATCCCGTTTTTATTTATAACTTACCTGCTGATGGAGCTGCTGGAGCACCACACCCAGGAGAAAACGCTCGCCGCCATCCGGCGGGCGGATCGTCTCGGCCCGTTGTTTGGGGGAATTCTGGGCGTGATTCCGCAGTGCGGGTTCTCTGCTTCGGCTGCATCCTTTTATGCGGGGCGCGTCATCACGGCGGGAACCATGATTGCCGTGTTCCTTTCCACCTCCGATGAAATGCTGCCACTCATGCTTTCCGCAAATGTGCCTTTCGGCACCCTGGTCAGAATTCTGGCGACAAAGGCCGTTTTCGGCATTGCGGCAGGGTTTGCGGTGGACTTTCTGTTCCGCAGGCTCAATCAGCGCAAGATCGGATCCAGCATTCATGATCTGTGTGCCCATGACGACTGCAGCTGCGATGAGGATGGCATCGTGAAGTCGGCGCTCAAGCACACCCTGAAGATCATCCTCTTTCTGGCAATCACGTCCGTGCTGATGAACATTGTGATCGGCCTGGTGGGAGAGGATGCACTTGCCGGACTGTTTCTGAACCGTCCGGTCGTCGGGGAACTGGCCGCCGGGCTGATCGGACTGATACCGAACTGCGCAGCCTCTGTTGTGATCACGACCCTGTATCTGCAGGGAGGGATGAGCGCAGGTGCGATGATGTCCGGTCTGCTGGTGGGAGCCGGCGTAGGACTGCTCGTTCTTTTCCGCAACAGCCGCAGAATGAAGGAAAACATTCAGATCACCCTGATTCTCTATGTATGTGGTGTTCTGGGAGGCCTGCTGGTAGGAGCGATGCGGCTGCGCTTTTAGCAAGAAAAGCGACTGGCCGGATATCCTGCGGCTTCAGTGGAAATGACAGGAACAAATGAAAAGCGATAATACGAGAGAAGGTTCGATAAGTATGGATTATATGGTAAGAGCAACGGCCTCAAATGATCAGATCCGTGCGTTTGCATGCTGCACAAGGGAGATGGTCGAGGAGGCACGTAAAGCACATAATACAAGTCCGGTGGCAACGGCGGCCCTTGGAAGACTGCTGACCGGCGGTGTCATGATGGGCAGCATGATGAAAGGAGAGCATGATCTGCTCACGCTTCAGATCACGGGCGACGGACCGATCGGAGGACTGGTCGTAACGGCAGATGCACTGGGCCACGCCAAGGGATATCCATATCATCCGCAGGTACTGATCCCGGCGAATGCGAAGGGAAAGCTGGATGTTGCAGGAGCGCTTGGAAAGGGAACCCTCCAGGTGATCCGGGATATGGGCCTTAAGGAGCCCTACATCGGCAGCTGCGATCTGCAGACCGGTGAGATCGCCGAGGACCTGACCTATTATTTTGCAATTTCCGAGCAGGTGCCCTCCAGTGTGGGACTGGGGGTGTTGATGAATCGTGACAATACTGTGCGGCAGGCAGGCGGTTTTATTCTCCAGCTGATGCCGGGCACACCGGATGAAACCATCGACGCCCTGGAAAAGCAGCTTGCCTCGGTCACTTCGGTCACATCCATGCTCGATGCGGGCATGAGCCCTGAGGAACTGCTTGAAACACTGCTGGCCCCGTTTGACCCGGTGTTCAACGAGAAACTGCCATTGTCCTGGAAGTGTGACTGCAGCAAACAGCGCGTGGAAAAAGCGCTGATCAGCCTTGGGAAGGGCGAACTTGCAACATTGGCAATCGAAGGAAAACCCATTGAGGTAGCATGTCATTTCTGCGGGAAAAAATATGCCTTCTCGGTGGACGACCTCTGCAGAATCAGAGACCTGGCCGTGCGGAAATGAATGCCGCAGCGGTTATGCGCATCCTATTGACAAAAATCTGACAATTTGCTAACATACAGTTTGCGCCTGCCAGGATATTCGATTCCGGGCAAGCGCATATTTCATGAAGCGGGAAAAAACCCGGATGGAGGTAAATCATGGCAAAGACAGAGCAATCCATGGAGGAGCAAAGCAGCCGCATCATCCTTGCGGTTCTTACTGCATTTTCGGCAGCATTCCTGATCGGTGCATTCTGTGCAGGGAATATCGGGGATATGCTTCCAGGTTTCTGGCGGATCAATTCCAGCCCGTCCCAGTTTACGAGAGATTACTTCAAGCTGGGAGGTCTTGGCGGTTCTTTCTTTAACACCAGCATGGTCGGATTTGTGTGCTGTGCATTGCTGTTTTTTACGAAAGCAAAATGCACCGGCCTGACGGTAGCGGCTTACTGGCTGAACGTAGGATTTGCCACCTTCGGTATGACCGTACTCACAATGTGGCCGTTCTTCCTGGGCGTATTTGTTTATTCCAGAATCAAAAAGGTCACCTTCGGAAGCGTCGCCAATCTTGCGATGTTCTCCACAGCGGTAGCGCCCTACGCAGGGGAACTGATGCTGCGTTACCCCGGACTTGAGGCAAGGGGCTTTTCCGTGCTCGGAATCCTCGGCGCAGTCCTCCTTGGACTGGTGACCGGATGTGTAATGCCGTCTCTTTGTGCGCATGCGCCCAATTTCCACAAGGGCTATGATCTGTACAGCGCAGGACCGGCCGCCGGACTGCTGGCCTTTGTCTACTACTGCATCCTGTACCGCTCACCGGGCATCGAAGTTCCGGGCAATACCGATCTGGGTGACGGGGAAAAGCTGTTTGTCAATGTATTTTTCCTGATCGTTTTCCTCCTGCTGCTGGTTGCCGCATGGGTCGTGGATCATAACTGCTTCCAGAATTATAAAGCACTGTGGACCAGTGACGGTTATAAAACCGACTACACCGCGAAGTTCGGCATGGGTGCGACCCTCGTGAACATGAGCGTATACGGCCTGTTCATCCTGCTTTACTACAATGTGATCCACGGGTTTGCCATGACAGATGGAAACGTGACCTTCACCGCCGCAAAGTTTACCGGCGCCACGATGGGTGCGATCATGTGCATGTACGCATTCTGCGCACAGGGCGCACAGCCGCGCACCGTATTTCCCATCATGGTCGGATACGTTCTGGCCTCGCTCATTCCGTTCCTTGCAGCCGTTACCGGCGTTGTGGAAACACAGAACTGGACGCTGACCACACAGGCGATCCTCGTAGGTCTCTGCTTCGCCAGCGGACTTGCACCGGTATCCGGTAAGTTCGGATTCGGAGCAGGCGTACTCGCCGGTGCCATTCATGCGACCCTCGTCATGAGCGTACCGCTGCTGCACGGCGGCTTCTGCCTGTATAACGGCGGCTTTACCTGCGGAATCGTAGCCTTTGTGCTTGTACCCGTACTCGAGTGCTTCCTCGGAACGAAGGAGGAGCGCGCTGCGCGATAAAAAGTTGAAAACCGGCCTGGCAAGGCCGGTTTTTTGT
>CAMOSN010000006.1 GCA_946624935.1 uncultured Lachnospiraceae bacterium
TCAAACACAGAACCGTCCCCTGTTTGACCCCCTGTTTGACCCCCTGCTTGACCTGCTTGCTTCTACAGCACGGAATAATAGATGATCGCAACGAGGATCACGATGATGCCGATGCAGGTCATCATGAGTGCGAAGGAGAAATTGGCGAAAATGGGCCGGAGGGCGTCGGAAAGTTCCAGCGCCATGGCCTTGGGCAGGCCGGGGCCGCGCTCGGGGCCGCCTCTTCTCCTTTTTTCCCGAAGCAATGTCCGGCGCAGAAGCATTACCAGTGCATCGAGGCTGTTCTCGAGTACTCTGGAGAGGACTGCGAGCCCAAAGGTGATCCCTTTCAGGACCGGCAGGAATACGTGATCAACGCTGCCGCAGATGCACCGGCCGAGCAGCTTCACGCCATCAAGGGCATGTACGCTGAACGGCCGCAGAATACGGTTCTCCCCGAACAGCGCGGCGATCGCACCGAAGATGCACGGCAGATAAACGGTCAGCACAGGCCGGTAAACCTTCTCCTCCAGGTCGAGACCAGCCGGCCAGTGATTCACGTAGTGGCCGTCACGCCGCAGCCATGCAAGCCGTACGACCAGCACGTACACGGCCGCTCCGATGGAAAGCGAAATGAGCGAGCCCTTCAGGTTGGTCAGTGTGAAGGGGGCAAATTCCAGGATCTCCTCCCGTCCCGTCATGAAGGCTGCGAGATGTTTGGATACGGCCCCCTGCCCGAGAAGCGGACACAGAAGAGAGGATCCGACAATGGCGAAGGTGCTGAAACGGTTCATGTATGGCCTTCCGGAAACCTCTGCCGTTTCCATTCCGGATTCCTTTTTAATTATTCTGCCGTTCTTCCGGGAGTCCCCATCAAACATCTGCTGCCGCAGGCTGTCGGCATTCTTCTCCACAAAGATGCAGATGAAAAGCTTGAGCATATAGCAGAAAGTAAGTCCTCCCGTAAAGAGGAATACCCACTCTGCCCCCTTCAGCCAGGCAAAGCCGCTGCCGAGATGATGAATGCCCTCCACGATGCTTTCATGCAGCAGCGTTTTGCTGATGTAGCCGTTCATCATCGGGACGCCGCTGATGCCCAGCGCTCCCATGGCGAAGGCAAACTTGAGCGCGTGTTTTTTCCTCCCCCAGCCGCGGATCTCATCCAGCGTGAGCGTGTGCAGATTCATCACGACCACGCCGGCGGCCATGAACAGGGTCAGCTTGATCAGAGAATGGTTGACCATGTGCAGCATCAGGCCGCTCATGGCAATGGTGATCCCCTCCTCCTCTTCAATGCCAAAGTGCAGGATCATCATTCCCACTCCGGTAAGGATGAAGCCGATCTGGGACATGGAGGAGCAGGCAAGCGTCCGCTTTAAATTGACCGAGAACAGTGCGAGCACGGCACCCAGCAGCATGGTCACCAGACCGGCAGTCAGAACGAGAACGCCGAAGATGATATCCTGACGCAGTGCGTGCAGGCTGATCATCAAAATACCGTAGATGCCGACCTTGGTAAGCACTCCGGAAAGAAGTGCGGAGGCCGGTGAGGGTGCTACGGGATGTGCCTTGGGCAGCCACACATGCACCGGAACCATACCGGCTTTGGCGCCGAACCCGAACAGCACGCAGATGCCGGCAATGCGGATACGGGTCATGGCTGAAGATATGCTGAGGGCGGCAGCGGCTGCCCCAGTGGCTGCACCTGCTCCGGCGGTGTCCAGGCCCGCTGCCTCGGCTGTGCAGGCTTCACGCACCGCGTCATACAGATTCTCAAAGGAAAGTGTCCCGACGGTATCGTACAGAAGCGCCAGCCCCATAAACAGCACCAGTCCGCCGATCACGGCGATGAACAGATAGGTATAACCGGCTTTGATGGCATCCTCCGTCTGTTCATGAATCACCCAGGTAAAGGAGGTGAAGGAGAGGATCTCGAAAAAGATAAAGGCGGTCATCAGATCGCCCGAGAGCATGACGCCCTCGGTAGCCCCCAGCGTAACCAGGACAAAGAACCAGTAACGATTCAGGCCCTCCCGCTCATGGGCAAAGTACTCTCTCCCAAACAGACTGGTAAACGCCCACATCAGTGCCGTGATGAGGGCATAGGTGACACGGAAGCCGTCGGCACGGAAGGAAAGGCCCCCGGCAAGAATACCGGGAAGGCTCCATGTGCATACAGTCACGGCTGTGCCTGCAGCTTCCGGCGTTGCAGCAGTCCCGGCAGCGAAAGCGCCGGCCTGCGCGTGCCCGGATGTCCATATGGCCAGGAACAGTGCCGCGGCGATCGCCAGCTCCACCCCTGTCAGAAGGATCACAAACCAGTCACGCACCTGTTCGCGTGTCCTGCCGATCCCCCAGGATATAAAAGCTCCTGTAATAGGAAGTACGATCAAAATAAAAGGAAACATGATTTATTCTCTATATTTTCTGTCTTCTTTTCAGTTTCAGGAAAATGAGTAGCCTGTTTTCATACATTTAACAAAATGGGACATAGAACCGTCCCCTGTCCCATTATATGCCGGCGATTTTGCCGACCAGGTCGAAGATGGGGGCGGGCCACACGCCGAATACGAGGTTGAGGAGTGCGAAGATGCTGATGGGGATGAGCATCAGAGGACCGGCTTCTTTGACCTCGGCGCCCTTCCCGGTCAGGTAGCGGTCGCTTCCCTGGATGGGGAAGAAGGCGCGTACGCTGACGCTGATGGTGTAGATGGCGCACAGGAATGCGGAAATGATCAGTGCCGCGGTGCCTGCCAGGGCAAGCCGACCGCCCTGCTGCATTCCGGCCATGATCAGGTGCCATTTGGACACGAAGCCGCACAGCATGGGGATGCCGGTGAGGGACAGGCCTCCGATGGTGTAGCACACGAATGTGACCGGCATCCGTCTGCCCACTCCATTGATCTCGTAAATGTAGTTGTTTCCTGTCTGGTGCATGAAGGCGCCGGCACACAGGAACAGCAGCATTTTGATGATGCTGTGAAAGACCATGTGCAGAAGGCCGGCCTGGTAGCCATAGGGCGTCAGAAGCAGGATGCCGAACAGCATGTAGGACAGGTTGCTCACGGTGGAGCAGGCGAGGCGACGTTTGAAGTGCCGTTCCTTTACTGCCAGTGCTGCGGCGTATACGAGGGTGAAGATTGCTGTAGCGAGGGCGATCCGGATACAGGTGCTCCCCCTCAGAAAGTCCGGGCCGTAAATGTACCACACCAGCCGGATCACTGCGAACACGCCGGCATTGACGACGGCCACTGCGTGCAGCAGGGCGGTCACGGGTGTGGGCGCGGCGGAGGCTGTGGGCAGCCAGCCGTGCAGCGGAAAAACAGCCGCTTTTGTGCCGAAGCCGAAAAATCCGAACAGGAATACGATCTCCAGCATCGTCCTGTCATATCCACTGGAAAGGCTGCCGCCGAACACAAAGTTGCCGGCATCGCCAAACAGCGTCGTGACGACGACTGCGAAAAATGCCAGGGACGAACCGGCTATGGTGTAGGCGGCGTATTTACGTCCTGCATACATACTGTCATGGTCAGCATAGTAGGACACCAGCGGCACCGTCACCAGGGTCAGCATTTCGAAGAATACATACAGCGTAGTCATGTTGGAGGCGAAAGCGATCCCCAGGGTCACGCCATAGGTCATCACGAAAAAGCCGAAGAACATGTTCTGTCGCTTCGTCTGATGCATGTACGCAAAGGCATACAGCATCACCAGCGGCCACAGGAAGGAGATCATGCCCGCGAAAAGCCGCCCGGGCCCGTCAAGTCCAAAGTCGATCGAGAAGCCCCTCGTAAAATGATATACCTCCACCGACTGTGGATTTACCTTCCACAGGCTCACCCACACCAGCACGGAGGTGAGGCAGACGATGCTCTCGGACAGAACCCGGCGTGTCATGTCCTTCCCGGGGTGTCCCCAGATCAGCGCCGCGCCTCCCAGAATCGGGGTCAGGATCGGGATCAGGAGAAACAAAGCACTCACAGCGTCATCCTCCCTACGATCTGCGTGCCGAATACGCCCACGGCCAGCGCCGCCGCGCACAGGGCGATCATCGGGGCATTCATCCGAAGATCCGGCTTCGAGCGGTCGTCATTTTCGGGGATCACGCTCATCCCCTCATATACCGGGTCGATCCCCTTACGGGAAGCATTCCCGGCAGCCTCTCCCTTCCCGGGGAAGAATGCGTCGATCACCACCGGGAACAGATAACCTGCGGTAAGCAGGGCCGAAATCAGCAGGACGATGGGCGGCAGCACGGACAGGATACCCATGCCGTTGCCCAGGGCGGCCGCTGCGATCTTCCATTTGCTGGTGAAGCCGCCCATCGGCGGAATACCGACCAGGGAAAGAGCCGCGATCATAAAGCACCACATAGTGACAGGCAGCCGTTTTCCGATTCCCTTCAGCTCATGGATCTCATGGAAGCCCAGGGCGCAGATAAACACACCGGCGGACAGAAACAGGGTTCCCTTGGCCGCCATGTGGGCCATCAGCTGCAGAAGGCCGCCCTTCAGGCCGTCATCGGACAGACAGGCGAGAGCCACCATGATATAGGAGATCTGACTGATGGTGGAGTAAGCCAGGCGCTTTTTGATGATCTTCTCCTGGAAGGCCATCATCGAGCCCATAAACACGGTAAGCATGGCAAGACACAGCCAGGCGGTCTGCACCCAGGTACCGCGCAGGAAGTCGGCGCCGGCGCAGTAATACACCAGACGGATCACCGCTACCACACCTGCCTTGGCAATGATGCCCGAGAGCAGGGCCGAGGCGGGTGCCGGAGCAATGGGATGCGCGGTGGGCAGCCAGCCGTGCATCGGGTACATGCCGGCCTTGGTACCGAAGCCGATGATGCCGAGGAACAGCACCACCAGAAGGACACTCTCATGCCCTGCCGTCTTCGCCGGATCCAGGAACCCGCCGTACACAAATTCTGCGCTTCCGGCACTGTAATAATAGACAAAGAATACTGCGAGAAGGCCAAGCAGTGCGCCGGCGATCGAGTAGAACAGATACTTCATGCCTGCGGCGACCGCATCTTTGGTCATCTCATGCAGCACCAGCGGCACCGACGAAAGCGTGGCAAGCTCGAAGCTGAAGTACAGCGTCATCAGATTGCCGGACATGCACACCGCGATCATTGCGCCCAGCGATACAAAATAGAATGCGAAGAAAGAGCTCTCCCGCTCCTCCTTCTCCATGTAGGAAAATGCGTAAAAACACACAGCCGTGTAGAGGATCAGCACCGCCGCCAGAGCAAACCGGCCTACATCGTCGAGCCGGAACTGCGCGCGCACCTGCTCCGAAATCGCAAACAGCGTACCCGGCGTGCCGATCCGCATCGCCGCAATGCCGAGCGCATCGGTGATCAGCATGATCCCCGCATAGAGAACTTTACGTGTCTTCCCGGAAAGGCCGGGCCACACACTGGCGACTACCCCCGCAATCATCGGGAAGAGAAAAGCGATTAACAAAAGCATGATTGGTCTCCATTCCGGGACAGGGATCCACGCTCTGTCCCACGATTATTATTATCCGAACATTTCGAGTCCGCGGTGAATGAGCTCCAGGACGGCCGGGGAAAACAGGCCAAGGTACACATTGATGCCGCACAGCAGTCCCATGGGCAGGTTGTAGCCGAGGCGATGATGCCGGCGGATGTCTTCCCTGCGCAGCTTCTGCTCGGGATCACTGTAGATCCGGATCAATGTCCGGATGAAATAGATGGCATTGAGCATGGAGCTGAGTGCCAGCACAGTCATGACAAGAATGAGCCGGACCCCGCTGTGGGCTTCCACCGCGGCCAGCCCGAACTGAATCTTCGAAGAGAAGCCCGCGAAGATGGGGATACCGATCATGGACAATGCACCGAGCAGGAAGTAGAAGCCGGCGTCGCGGTTGCGCAGAGCGCTGCCCTGCAGTGTTTTGAACTTCAGGCTGTCCCCGGACACCTCAGCCAGGCGGGGTGTGGTCATGAACAGCACGGATTTGGTGACCGCATGTGTGATGATGTGGAAGATGGCAGCCGTATAGCCGGCCGTCCCTCCCAGACCGATGCCCATGTAGATGTAACCGACCTGGGCTGCAGAGGAATAAGCGATCATCTTATTGATGTTATCGGCATGAATGGCCTGCACGGAGCCCGCGACGATCCCGATCATGCCCAGCACCAGCAAAATATTGCGCAGCGGCATACGCATCACTACATCGATCCCGATGGCCCGGTAGTAGGTTTTGATCAGCAGAAAAATGTAGGCCTTGGATACCAGTGAGGAAAGCAGAGACGCCGAGGTGGGCGTCGCCCAGCCGTAGGTGTCGGGCATCCAGTAGTGGAACGGAAACAGACCGCTCTTAATGGCCAGCCCGATCGTCAGGATGCCGGTACTGATGCTCAGGATCGGCATCACGGCCGGGTCAGCGGCAAGCTCGGCAACAGTATGCTGCATCGGCACCATCAAAAGGTGTCCGGTCAGGTCGTACAGGAGCACCACCCCCAGCAGGAACAGGCCGGAGCCAAGCAGATTCAGGATCATGTAACGCACAGCCGCCAGTGTCGTGCGGCCGATCTCACGGACAATGAGGATTCCGCAGCTGGTGAGGGTAAGAATCTCGAGGAATACATACCCGGTAAACAGGTCATTGGTCCATACGATGGACATCAGTGCCGCGGTCATCAGGTTGACCAGTGTGTAATAGAGATTGACCTTGCTCTCATCAAGGTCGGCATCGACGAAGCGGAAGCCCGACAGGATCGAGCAGAGCATGACGATCAGAAAAACCAGCGCCAGCATCGCTTCGAGGACGCCTGCCCGGATCTCATTGCCCCAGGGTGCGGGGAATTCCCCCATCGTATAGGTAAAAGGCTCCCCGGTCGTAATGGTGTAGTACAGAACGCACCCTGTGAGCACGACCAGCACACATTCGTACAAAATCGTGTAGCGTCTGGCCGTCTTTCCCTTCAGCAGGTAGCAGAGCACGCCGGAAAAAAGGCTCAGCACGATCGTGAAGAGCGGAAAATTACGGATAAAGTCCATCTTTTTATCTGTCCTCCATCTGATGTTTGGACAGCTCATAAATCTCATCGAGCTCCAGTGTGTGATAACGTCGGTACAGACGCACGGTCAGCGAAAGCATCAGCGCCGTCACGGACACCGACACGACGATTCCCGTCAGCACCAGCCCCGCGGGAACGGGATTGATGTACGCCTCCGTGCTCATCACACCGTCCGTGATGATCGGTGCCTTGCGCCCTTCGATATACCCCATGGACGCCAGGAACAGAAACACACCCGTGTCCATGATGTTCATCCCGATCAGCTTTTTGATGAGGTTTCGCTGGAACAGCAGCATGGTAAATCCGATCCCGAACAGGATCACGGCTGCCGCCTCCTCGTTATTGATTACCAGTGTGTGGATCATCTGATCACTCCCTTCCCGATGCTTCCTCTGCGGAAGAGGCTGTAGAAGCCGTACATGGTGCAGGCTACCACCATTCCCACTGCGATATCCAGCGGCAGGATCAGACCGCCGCTGAGGATCGCTCCGGGGATACCCTTCGGAATGTGATTCTCGAGCCCGTTGGCACCGGTAAAGAAAACATAGCCCTTCGCAAAGCTGTAGAACGCAAGCGAAACAAAGGAGATGATTTTCAGAAGCTTTCCTGTAAAGAACCGGTCCACCTTCTCGAAGCCGAAGGCGGAGGCAAACAGGATCAGGGCCGCTCCCATCACGGCGCCTCCGGAGAAACCGCCGCCGGGTGAGATCTGGCCGTTGAGCAGGATGTATATGCCGAACAGGAAAATCCCCGAAAGGATGACCATTCCGACACAGCGGATGATCGGATCTTTTGAGATTTCAAAGTAGGTATCCTGACTGACCATATAAAAGTCTTCGTATTCCCGACGCATATTCTTGCGGTCCTTTCCCAGAAGGATCATCACACAGATCAGCGCCGTGAAAAGCACGTGCGATTCCCCCAGGGTATCGAAGGCACGGTAATCGAGGATCATGCCGGACACAATGTTCACCGCACCGGTCTCCTCCAGCCCCTTCTCCACATAGCGCTCCACGACCTCCACAGTGCGCGGATTCTCCTCGCCGTAGCGGGGCAGGTTCGCCACCGTGAACAGCAGCACGCCGATCAGGGCCACGCAGCAGGTAATTGCCGTAATGGTATACAGGAAGTAAAAGCCCTTCTGCTGTGCACGGACCAGCGGCCTCGAGTACTGACTCAGGCTCCGCCGCTCCCGCTGCTCCTTCTCCAGTTCCTTGCGCTCCTCACGGGAGAGATCCGGCTGTTCGGAGCCGTCGAGAATGTGCTCCATCACATCCACATCGCCCTGCATCCAGGCGGCACATTTGTGTCTGAATTCATTCAGCGTCATCTCGTTCGCTCCTCCCCCACGCCTGCGCGGCTGCATCACTTTCGCCGGCAGTGCCGGCAGCTTCCAAAGTGGTGCTCACGGCGGCGGTTCTGTCCGAAGCATCCGGCAGAACTCCCTGCATCTCATCCATGCGCTCTCCCGCATCCTCAGCGCGGATACGCTTGAGGGTCATCAGAAACAGCACACCACTGATTCCGGCGCCGACTGCAGCCTCCGTGATCGCCAGGTCCGGCGATTCCAGAAGGATCCAGATGATGCACATGATGGAACTGTAGGACATGAAAATGATCACGGCCCGCAGCAGGTTTTTTGTAACATTTACCGCAACCGCGCAGATGATCAGCAGGATCAGGAGCAGCGTGCGGAAATCCGCGAGAAGATTCATGCTTTCTCCTCCTTCCTGTTTTTCTCTGTCTGCGAAAGCTCCGGTGCTTTATTCTTCGCGCTGCTGTATCCCGCAGCGTTGTTTCCCGGGTTCCCGGAATGCACCGCTTCTATTTCGGAGTTTGCTTCTCCCTCGCCGGATCCGGCGGCCGGCATACTGCTGCGAACCGTCAGATCCCGGTCCGTATAGCGGAACAGATGCGGGTTGGTAAAGTACTCGATCTGACTGAGAAAGTGCGAGGATGCAGGCGAGGTAAACCAGAGGAAGATGATGATAACAGCCATTTTTGCAGTCACCATGCCGACCCCTTCCTTCAGCATCAGCGCAAGAAGAATCCCGAAAATTCCAAGTGTATCACCGATCCCTGCAGCGTGCATCCGGTTCATCACAAAGCCGAACCGGTTCGCACCGATCACGGCAGCCGTAAACCCGGTCATCGCTGTGACCACACACAGGGCGATCAGTCCAAAGCGGATCCATTCTCCCATTACGGCATCTCCTTTCCGGATTCTTCCTGATAAGCCTTCAGCCACTTCTTTTCCTGCCCGACCTCTTCGGCCACTTCCGAAGCAAACCTGCCCCGGGAGGGTGTCTTCGCAATGTAGGTGGAGGCAAGAATCAGCACCGTCACAAAGCTGATCATTGAATACAGCAGCGCCATATCGATCAGATAGCTTTCCTCCAGGACAACCGCCAGAATACAGATGCAGGAGCTTACCATGGTTCCGATCATATTGATGGCAAGAATACGGTCGGTGACCCGCGGGCCGATGATTGCCCGGATCAGCATAATCAGAAGCAGAAGCCCCATCCACAAAAGCGCACCCTCAAAGAGGAGCGTGTAAGCACTCTCAACACTCATAATTGTTCTTCCTTTTCTATTATTGGGACGCAGGGACGCTCCTTCTGTCCCACCACCGGGATGCAGAGACGCTCCTTTTGTCTCCCACGCGCTCAGCGCAGCCTGGAAAGCAGGCGTACGAATGTACTCTCCTCAATGCCATCCGCCAGCTCGCGCCGCACCGCATGGACAACAAAGCGGTCCTCCTCCTGGAACACAGTGATGGTCCCGGGGGTGAGGGTGATGGAATTGGCCAGCAGCACGTTCTGCATTTTGGAGGCCAGCCCGGAATGGAATTCCACGATCACCGGATCGGGCTCCTGTGCCCGGAAAACCATACCCATAATGGTGAATGCGGATTTGAGAATCTCGAACAGCAGATCCAGCAGATATAACAGCAGCAGGGGCAGGTTGCGGATCACCCGCACATCTGTCCGGGGCGGATAGCCAATCACTCGATAAGCAAAGATTGTTACGGCTGTGGCGATGACGATGCCGAACAGCACCAGTTCAAGTGTGATCCTTCCGTTCAGGATCATCCACAGCAAAAACAGCAGCAGCCACATAGGGCACCTCCCGGATTTTGATTTCTTCCTTAGTTAATCTATCGTTTATTCATTAGATCATCGAAAAAAATACCACTTGTTTTGTAAAAAGTCAATTTCGGGTGAATCGGGTTTTCAAACTTTACATTAATTTTACGATATTTATGATTTTTTCAGGCTTCTGGTACCTCTTTTGTATTACGTCACCGCGCCAATGCCGTGAAGTCCAAATCTGCTCTTCTCTTTTGACTGATTCTGGAGTACAATACTTGGCTGAAGACTCGTCTGAAATAACCTGATGTGAAATATCCTGAATTGCATTCTGAATGGAGTTAATTACCGATCATGAATATGTCAAAACCCACTGTTGAGCGAAAAACCGCTGCCAAGGCCAGTGCCGGACGTCTGATCTTCGCCGGAATCTCTGTGCTGGTGGAGTTTTTTTTCCTGGTCATCCTGGCCACATCGCTGAATGAGTATGCGGAGTGGATCTCGATCACGACAAGGCTGATTTCTCTGATCCTGGTCCTTCTGATCTACAGCCGTTATCAGACCGCCTCCCTGAAAATGCCCTGGATCATTCTGATCCTGGTGCTGCCGGTCGTCGGTGTGACCATGTATCTTCTGGTCGGTTTTGCCTGGACGCCGCACAGACTGCAGCGCAGCCTGGATGCGATCGATGAACGGCTGTTTCCACTGCTCCGGAGCGCCGACGGCAATCTGGAAAAGGCTGCGCTCTTCGACCGGCACCTTGGCAATATCTCTTCTTATATTCAGCACAAGGCTCATTATCCTGTCTATACGGACACGGAAGTCACTTATTACCCCGATACCAAGCTTGCCCTGCAGGCCATGCTCAATGACCTGCGCTCAGCGAAGAAGTTTATTTTCATGGAGTATCATGCCATTGAAAATGCCGAGAGCTGGATCGTGATACAGGATATTCTGACGGCCAAGGTAAAGGCCGGTGTCGAGGTGCGGGTATTCTACGATGACATGGGCAGTATCTTCTTTCTGAACCGCGATTTTCGCAGGCAGCTGCAGGAGGCCGGCATCCATTGCCGGGTGTTCAACCCGATCGTCCCCTTCCTGAAGCTCATCATGAACAACCGGGATCACCGCAAGATTCTTGTGGTGGACGGAAAGGTCGGCTACACCGGCGGGTTCAATATTGCAAATGAGTATTTTAACCTCACACATCCCTATGGACACTGGAAGGATGCCGGGATCCGTCTGGAGGGACCGGCCGTACGCAGTCTTACGGCCATGTTCCTGGAGATGTGGAATGCCATCCGCGACAATGATGCCGATGATCTTTCCTATGACAAATATCTGCCCGCCAGGCCGGCGGAGCAGAAGGATGATCGGAAAGCAGATCATCACGCTGCGCAGGATGCTGACATGCATACGGGGTTCGTGCAGCCCTACGGAGATGTTCCGACGGATCACGAGCAGGTGGGAGAAAACGTGTACATTGCCATGATCGAGCAGGCGGTGGATTACATCTACTTCAGCACCCCCTACCTGATCCTGACCGAGGAAATGTCGCACGCCCTCAGTCTGGCGGCAAGACGCGGCGTGGATGTGCGAATCATCACTCCGGGCATCCCGGATAAGAAGATGGTTTATGAGGTGACCCGTTCCTATTATCACGGCCTGGTGCGCAACGGGGTACGCATTTTTGAATATACCCCCGGCTTCAATCACGCCAAGCTGTGTGTCACCGATGACCATGCAGCCATCTGCGGAACGATCAATCTCGATTTCAGAAGCCTCTACCATCACTTTGAGGATGCTGTCCTCTTCTACGGCTGCCCGCAGGTCATGGACATCAAGAAGGATTTTCTGGACACCTTCCCCAGGTGTCACGAGGTGACGCAGCAATATCACACCGGCCGGAGCAATCCTCTGCGCTTCGGGCAGATCATTCTGCGGCTGTTTGCGCCGCTGCTGTGACAAAGCCGGCGGCTGGCAGCAGGAGCTTTTTCGTTTTGTATACAGCGATTTTTATATAGCAGTTTTTATATAGCAGTTTTTATATTTATATAGCAGTTTTTATCATAGTAAGGAGATTTCGTATATGCCTGAGATCGCAGGTATGACATTCTATCAGATCTGCTGGTATTTCCTGATTTATTCTGTGATCGGATGGATGCTTGAAGTGATCTACCATGCAGTTGCCCTCGGCAAGGTGATCAATCGCGGTTTTCTGAACGGGCCGGTATGCCCTGTTTATGGATTTGGAATGCTGGCTGTCTTTGCCATGATCAATACGCTTGGCAGCTTCGGCGGCTCCCTGGGCAGTAATCAGGATACAAATGTGTGGGTCCTCTTTATCAGCGGAACCGTACTGGCCTCCGCGGTAGAGCTCATCGCCGGATGGCTGCTTCTGCATCTGTTCCACGCCAGATGGTGGGATTACAGTGACAAGCCCTTCAATCTGGGCGGGTACATCTGCCCGCAGTTCAGTCTGCTGTGGGGAATTGGTGCTGTGCTGGTGGTCCGGGTATTTCACCCGGGGATTGATCAGATGAGCGCAGGTGCGATTCCGGAGCGGATCGGCTGGCCCGTGCTTGGGATATGCTATGGTCTGTATATTGCCGATCTGATCGTCACGGTACTGATCGTCATCGGGCTGAATAAAAAACTGGCCGAGCTGGACGATCTGCGAAGACGCATGCGCATTGTGAGTAATGCGATGAGCGAGACCATTGCAGAACAGGCCATCTCGACCACGGTATTTGTTGAAAAGCAGCAGGTGCAGGCTTCCCTGGCAAAGGCTGAGCTCAAGGATATGGCAGCTTCCGCCAGAGCTGAAGCCAGAGACCGGGCGGCTTCCGCAAAGTCTGCGGTCACGGCCGGCACCTCCTCCGCGAGATCCGCTGTTTCTGCTGGCATCTCTTCGGCGAGATCTGCCGCGGCAACGCACATGTCCGAGGCCCAGTCGACACTTGTGCAGCGCTCCCTTGCGCTTAAGAGATCCCTCACAAAGCACCGTATTTTCGGGGCCCGGCGTCTTTTGAAGGCTTTTCCGAATATGCGCCACAGCAAGTATGCCGAAGCGCTGAAGGAGCTGCTTGAGGATCTGAAATAAGCCTCATTCCCTTATCCCACCGGCATTGCTGTACAGACCTGGCACAGCACATCAACCCCGGGACAATTAAGCTGCCTCTGTCCCGTTTTTCGCAGTACCGATGCGATCGGGCATCTGCGCAAGAAGAATTGCCGCGAACATCACGACGCATCCGGCGATTTCCTTCGTGGAGAGGCGCTGGCCCAGGAGCAGCCATCCGGCGATGGCGGAGATGACTGCTTCAAAGCTCATGATCAGGGACGCCAGGGCGGGCCGAAGCTCGCGCTGGCCGAGGATCTGAAGGGTATAGGCAACGCCGCAGGAGAGCACGCCTGCATACAGGATGGGGATTCGCGCCTGCCACAGAGCCTGAAGATTCACTTCCTCCGTCAGAAGCATCAGCACTGCTGAGATGGAGCCGCTTACAAAAAACTGTACGCAGGAAAGCATTGTGCCCTCTGTGAGATGACTGTAGCGGTCTACCGCAAGAATCTGCACGGCGAAAGCGGCTGCGCAGCCCAGCTCCATCAGATCCCCTCTGTTGATCGTCAGCTTTTCCGTCATGCACAGCAGATACAGCCCCACCACGGCGGCTGCTACACTGATCCATATTCTCCATCCCACCTTTTTCCCAAGAAGCATTCCGAGAATCGGGACCCCCACAATATAAAGCGCCGTGATAAAGCCTGCTTTTCCGACGGTCGTATACTGGATGCCTGCCTGCTGCAGATTGCTGGCAGCGCACAGAAAGATGCCGCTCAGGGCTCCGCCCTGCAGAAGGTTCTTCCATTCCTGAGCGCTCATCCGGTCCGGCGCAGGACGGACGATAGCGGCATCTGCCTGTAGCCCGGACTGTGACCCGGACTGTGTCCTGCCCCGCCTTCGAATCGAGCGCAGAAGGAAGATCACCGGGATCAGCGCAGTCGCGCCGATCAGACTCCGAACCGCATTAAACGTGAACGGACCGACATAATCCATCCCCACTCTCTGCGCTACAAACGCTGTTCCCCAGATCAATGATGCCAGAAACAGACAGGTCACGCCTTTTGTCTGGTTACCGTCGTTCTTCATACTCCGCAATTACTCCTCTTTTGAGAATGCCTTATCCGATATCGTTGCCCCGATCCATTGACAGATGCAGTGCCGCCTGCTGTTTGCAGCCACGCTCTGAGATCATCCGTCATTCCCGGATGTCCCTGCATCCCTGCAGATTATAAAAGCGGAAGGCCTGCCCTGTCAAACACAAAAGGAGGAGCTGCTGATCTTCCCCATACAACAGCGAAGCGGCCGTCCTCTCTTCTTTTCGAAGAGTCAGAACGACCGCTGCGTTATCTCATAGGAAACGCGCTGCTTTTCTTAATGAATGTCAACGCCTCTTATGCAGAGCTACTCAAGCAGTTTTACTATTCATTTCCTTGTGATATCTTAAATATAGCAACACTATAGATAAAAATCAAGAGTCATTTTGCCAGATTTTATCATTATTCCCCAAGGAATGTCAAGTTCTTTCCAAGTCATTCCGCACAATTCCATGGTATTTATTTTGTACAATTCCAATTCGGATGTTACACTTCTTCATGCTCCGGGGGAAACACCTTCGTCAGAAGACTCATCACCGCGATCAGTACGATGGTCACCGAAAAAATGCCTACCATTCCCATGCCCATGATGCGAAGGGCCATTGCGAAATTCTCCATCTTATTTCCTCTCTTCTGCGATCATATGATTTGGACGCTAAAAGTAATTTTCTTATCTTGCGATCAGGCTCAGCAGCAGTCCGCCGGCGATGACGGAGGCGATCTGGCCTGAGACGTTCACCCCGGTAGCCTGCATGATCAGAATATTGGAGGGATCCTCCTCGATGCCCATCTGCGTGATCACACGGGCGGACATCGGAAATGCGGAGATCCCGCAGGCGCCGATCATCGGATTGACCTTTTTCTTTGTAAACAGGTTCATGAGCTTCGCAAACAGGACGCCTCCGACGGTATCAAAAATGAACGCCGCCAGGCCCAGCACCAGAATAAACAATGTCTGACGATTCAGGAAATCCTCCGCGCGCATCTGCGATGCCACCGTCAGGCCAAGGACCAGCGTTACCAGATTGGCCATCACATTCTGTGCGGTCTCGGACAGCGATCCAAGCACACCGCACTCGCGGATCAGGTTGCCAAACATCAGGAAGCCGACAAGTGCTACACTGCGCGGTGCGATCAGTCCGGCGACAATGGTGATACAGATCGGGAACAGGATCTTCGCCATTTTGGATACATTCTTCGGACTGTAGTCCATGTGGATCCGGCGCTCCTTTTTGGATGTGATCGCGCGGATCACCGGCGGCTGGATGATCGGCACCAGCGCCATGTAGGAATAAGCCGCCACGATAATCGCTCCCAGATATCTGGAATGATAGTAATTGGCTACAAAAATGGAGGTCGGTCCGTCCGCAGCGCCGATGATGCCCACAGAGGCGGCATCCTGCAGGCTGAAGCCGAACAGTGTCGCCAGTGCCAGCGTAAAGAAGATCCCGAACTGTGCCGCTGCGCCGTAAAGCATCATGGACGGATTGGCCAGCAGCGGGGTGAAATCGATCATAGCGCCGATTCCGATGAACAGGAGAAGAAGGAACAGCTCATTCGAGATACCGGCATTGAACAGGATATCCAGCGGTCCCTCCTCGATCAGCCCGTTGATCGTCTGCGTGACTGCCCCGGACAAGGGAAGATTTACCAGAATTGCGCCGAAGCCCATCGGGATGAGCAGTGTCGGTTCCATTTTTTTGCGGATGCCCAGCCAGATGAGCAGTCCTCCGATGATCCACATCACCACCATCTGCCAGGTGAGATTGGACAGATTGCCATAAAGACTCAAGAATTGATCCATGTGTTCCTTTTCTCCTTTCCCCTGAGGTCACAAATTTCTCCACCGGCCATACTGTTTCACACCGGCCTGTGCTTCTCAGCCGCAAAAAAAGACTTCTATCGCAGCTGATAGGATCTGCGATAAAAGTCTTGCTTTCGGTTCGGGTTTCTTTTCTGTGGCCTATGCCGGATACGGATGTAAATACATCGGGTATGGCGCATCCGGCTGCAGCAACGGTGCTGCCAGCTACTCCCTTTTATCTGTCGACTATTGTAGCAGAAAATAGCCGGTTGTCAAGGGCTACGGGAACGGGCTGCCAGCCGCGTTTTCAAACAGGGGACGGTTCTCTGTTTGAAGGCGAACGGCAGGGAGGCCCCTTCTGCAGATCAACCTGTCGGTCTCTCTACCGCACTCCGAAACGGTACGCGGTCGTCGAGTCGAGCTTCTCTCCCGCTTTCAGAATAGGCTTTGCGAAGCCTTCCTGGTTGATCGAGTTGGGATAGAACTGGCTCTCAAGGCAGAAACCGCCGCGCTTCTCATATGTGACGCCGCCTTTTCCTTTGTGCGGCGTGATGAAGTTGCCGGAGTAGAACTGGAAGCCGGGCAGATCGGTGAAGGCTTCGAGGCAGATGCCGGTAGCCGGGCAGTATACCTCGGCGAATTTCTCGACGACTCCTTTTTCTGCCTTGATCACATAGTTATGATCATAGCCGCCCACATAGGTAAGCTGGTCGAAATCGGCGTCAATGTCCTGCCCGATGGTTTTCTTTTCGGTGAAGTCCATGGGGGTTCCCTTCACGGGAGCGATCTCGCCGGTGGGAATGGCCTGTCCGTCGCGCACGGGGGTGTAGGCCTTTGCGCTCATCAGCATCTCATGCCCGAGAATGTTTCCGCTGGCGTGTCCGCCAAGATTGAAGTATACATGGTTGGTGAGGTTGGCAACAGTGTCCTGGTCGGTCTCTCCCTCATAATGCAGAATAAGACTTCCTTCAGCGGTCAGCGTGTATGTGATGCTTACCTGGAAGTTGCCCGGATACCCCTGCTCCATGTCGCCATCCTTCAGGAAGAAGGAGACGCTGTTCTCGCCGATGCGCTCGGTTTCCCACACACGGTTGTCGAAACCGTTGTTTCCACTGTGCAGGTTGTTTTCGTTATCGTTGATGTCCAGCTGATATTCTTTCCCATTCAGCGTAAAATGACCCTTGTCGATGCGGTTGCCGGAGCGGCCGATCACAGCGCCGAAATAACAGTTGTTTGCATAGTATTCTTCAGCGGTATCGTAGCCTAAGATCACATCTGTGTCGTTCTCATTTTTATCCTGCAGGATCACGGACACGATCGTCGCGCCCAGATCCGTTACCTTTGCCGTCACCATCCCGTTCTTGATGGTATACAGATGCAGCTCTTTTCCGTCCTTCGATTTGCCGAAGCTTTCTTTTGTTACACTCATGGATCATTCCTCTTCTTTTCTTTTCATAGGTTATCTGTTACAGCTCTGCGCCTTCTACGGCATTTATTATTTCCGGCAGGTTCAGGGTGGACTGCCTCAAACACAGAACCGTCCCCTGTTTGATTTGAAAATGGGACAGAGAACCGTCCCCTGTCCCACTTTTTATTATTTGCTGCGGCGCTTCGACAGGATGTCGAAGGCGACGGCGCCCAGAAGGACGACGCCTTTGACGACCTTCTGATAGTTTGCGTCGATGTTCATCAGGCTCATGCCGAGGTTGATCACGCCGATCAGGGTTGCGCCGATGACCATGCCGAAGATGCGGCCGGCTCCGCCGTAGGCGGATACGCCGCCCACTACGCAGGCGGAGATGGCATCCATCTCGAAGTTGGTTCCCGCGGTGGAGTTGGCGGCCTGGACTCTGCCCAGTACGACCCAGGTGGTGATCACGGTGACGATCGCCATGTTGAGGTAGGCCACGAACATGATCCTTCTGGTGTTGACGCCGGACAGGCGCGCTGCCTCACGGTTGCCGCCGACCACGTAGAAGTGGCGGCCGATCGTGGTTTTCTCGGTGATGAAGTTGTAGAACAGAACGACCAGTCCGACCCACACGAGTACGGTGGGGATACCGCCGGCCATGGCGAGCTTATAGGCGACCAGCAGGATGACGGCTGCCTCCAGAACGGATTTGCCGAGCATCATGGCCATGGTATCGGCCTCATAGCCCTTTTTGACCTTATTGGCACGGTTGATGACGTTCAGCGCGACCACGAGGACGGCGATGACGATGCCGACCACCAGGCAGGGTACGTTGAGGATGCCCATTTTGGTCTTGAACAGCTTGCCGGCAAAGATGCCCAGGAAGCTCTCCACCTTTTTCACGCTGATGGAACCGGTCTTGGAGTTGCTGCTGAGGATGTTCGTGCCCAGACCGCGGAATGCCAGATAGCCGGCCAGGGTCGCGATCCACGGCGGGATATTGATGTAGGCGATCAGGTAACCCAGCACGCAGCCGTAAACGATGCCGATGAGCAGCATCAGGATGATTGCAATCACAGGGTTCATTTCCTGAATGGCCATGAAGTACGCACCGATGGCTCCGAGGAAGCACACTAAGGATCCGCAGGCCAGGTCGATGTTGCCGCCGGTGAGCATGCACATCAGCATGCCGCTGGCAAGAATGAAGACGTAGGCGTTCTGCGTGATCAGCTCGTTGAAGTTAAAGGGCGAAAACATTGCTCCGCCCGTCCGCCATGTAAAGAAAAGGTAGACGAGGACGAGAACGATCAGCATTGTATTGTCTTTTAAGATCTGAAGACCAGTCTTTTTCATTGTCCTTCCCTCCTTTACGCGTTTTCTTTCTTGGACAGAACGTCAACAAGCACAGCGACCAGAAGCACGATGCCCTTTACCGCGCTCTGATAGTTCGCAGAGATGCCCATGATACTCATGCCCTGGTTGATGACGCCCATCAGCGCCGCACCGATCATGATCCCGGTGATCTTGCCTACGCCGCCGTACGCCGAAGCGCCGCCGATGAAGCAGGCTGCGATGGCGTCCATCTCATAGCCTACGCCGTAGGTCGGCTCCGCATGGCCTGCGCGGGCCAGCATCAGCGTGCCGGCAAAGCCTGCCAGAAGACCCATGTTGGCATATGCGAGGAAGTACACCAGCTTCGTGTTGACGCCGGACAGTCTCGTTGCCTTTTCATTTCCGCCTACGGCGTAGAAGTAACGGCCGATGGCAGTATTCTTGGTGATGTATCCGTAGATCAGAAGCACCAGCGCGATCCACAGCAGAACGCTGGGAATGCCCTTATACTGAGCCAGCTTGTAGGCGATCCACAGCACCAGCGCACTGAGGATGATCGTCCGGATCCATTCGCCCGCAAGATTGCCGGTGGCGATACCCATCTTTTTGCGGATCATCTGTCCGCGCAGCGCCAGGATGACCATCACGGCCACTGCGATGACGCCCAGCGCCATGCAGGTGAGATTCAGGCCTTCGTTTTTGAAGAAATCCGGAATGTAGCAGTCTGCGCCGCCGCCGAAGATTCGCAGATAAGCCTCATTGTCCACGCCCACGGAATAGCCGCCCAGGATAACGTTGGACAGTCCGCGGAAGGCGTACATGCCGGCCAGGGTCGCGATAAACGGCGGCACGGAGATCCAGGCGATCCAGAAGCCCTGGAACATACCCACGCACAGCCCGACCACCAGCATGATCAGGACGGTCAGGACCAGCGGCAGCTTTGCCTTGAGCAGCAGAGCGCCGATGCCCATGGTGAAGCATACGACCGAGCCGACCGAAAGGTCGATGTTGCCGCCGGTGAGAATGCAAAGAAGCATACCGGCTGCCAGCACGAACACATAGCCGTTCTGGGAGATCAGGTTATTGATGTTCTGCGGAAGAAGGATCTTCCCGCCTGTACTGATGGAGAAGAACACGATCACCAGGACAAGCGCAATGACCATGGTATATTTCTTGATAAAATCAACAGCAGGATTTTTCATGATCAATCCCCCCTTCCTGACTTGAGGATCGTCGCCATGATGTTCTCCTGAGTCGCCTCAGAAGCCTTCATCTCACCGACCATCCTGGATGCGTTCATGATGTAGATCCGGTCGCTCATCGCCAGGACTTCCGGCAGCTCCGAGGAGATCATGATCACGGATTTCCCGGCTGCGGCAAGGTCGTTGATGATGCAGTAGATCTCGTACTTCGCGCCGACGTCGATACCACGGGTCGGCTCGTCGAGGATCAGGATGTCCGGCTCGGCGAACATCCACTTCGCCAGCAGCACCTTCTGCTGATTACCGCCGGAAAGATTGCCCACCAGCTGTTCCACGGTCGGTGTCTTGGTCTTGAGCTTATCGCGGTACTCTTCGGCCACCTGGTACTCTTTATCCTTATCGATGACCATGTGACTGGCCAGACTGTCCAGATTGGCCAGAGAGGTGTTCACCTTGATCGACTGGGACAGGATCAGGCCGTTGCCCTTCCGGTCCTCGGTCACGTATGCGATCTTATGCTTGATCGCATCGGTCGGCGATTTTTTCAGTTTCACCTCTTTGCCGTCGATCTTCAGCGTGCCTCCGGCAAGAATGCCGTAGGACTGTCCGAAAATACTCATGGCAAGCTCGGTACGTCCGGCGCCCATCAGGCCGTAGATACCTACTACTTCGCCCTTGCGCACATTGATGGAAACATCGTTGACCACGGTGCGCTCCGGGTAGAGCGGATGACGCACGGTCCAGTGCTCGACCTCGAGGTTGATATCGCCGATCTTCACGCCCTCTCTCTTCGGGAAACGGTTCGTCAGCTCACGACCGACCATTCCCTTGATGATACGGTCTTCATCGATATCGTGGTTCGCATTGTCGATGGTCTCGATGGTGGAACCGTCACGGACCACAGTGATCTTGTCCGCCACATAGGAAACCTCATTCAGCTTGTGGGTGATGATGATCATCGTCATGCCCTGCTTTTTGAAGCCCAGCATCAGATCCAGCAGTGCTCTCGAATCCTCTTCATTCAGAGAGGACGTCGGTTCGTCAAGGATCAGCAGCTTTGCCTTCTTGGCCAGTGCCTTCGCGATCTCGACCAGCTGCTGCTTACCGGTACCGATCTCCTTGACCAGCACCTTGGAGGATTCGGACAGGCCGACCATTTTCAGATACTTGTCGGCTTCCGCAT
Organism: uncultured Lachnospiraceae bacterium; assembly: GCA_946624935.1. GTDB lineage: Bacteria > Bacillota > Clostridia > Lachnospirales > Lachnospiraceae > Merdiplasma. The sequence goes on from CAMOSN010000006.1 coordinate 21,219, forward strand.
AGGTGGTGTTCCAGTCGATCGCGGCCTTGCGTCCGCGTTCGTTGCCCAGGTACATGTTCTCACCGATGGACATCTCGGGAACCAGCGCCAGCTCCTGATGGATGATGACGATTCCTTTTCCCTCGGAATCCTTGATGGTGTTGAACTTGCACACTTCCCCGTTGTAGATAATATCCCCTTCGTAGGTCCCGTACGGATAAATGCCGCTCAGCACGTTCATCAGCGTGGATTTGCCTGCGCCGTTCTCGCCTACCAGTGCGTGGATCTCACCTTCCTCCACCTTAAGGTTCACATTGTCAAGCGCCTTCACGCCGGGGAATGTTTTGGTGATATTCTTCATTTCAAGCAAAATCTTTGCCAAAATAACCCCTCCCTCTGACCAAAAAACAGGCGAGCGACGTGGCCCGCCTGATTCTAATCATTATTGATCTTTCCTGGTTGTACCCTGTTTCGGATCGTGATTACTGAAGCTGATCCTCGGTGTAGTAACCGGAGTCGATCAGCAGCTCTTTGTAGTTGTTCGCATCTGCGAATACCGGCTCGCAAAGGTAAGACGGAACAACGATCACGCCATTGTCATAGGTCTCGGTATCGTTGACATCAACTTCTTCGCCTGCCAGGATCTGGCCAACCATCTTAACAACCTGAGATGCCAGAGTACGGGTATCCTTGAATACGGACATGGACTGTTTGCCGGCGATCATGTTCTTGGTGTTCTCGATGTCGCAGTCCTGACCGGTGATGATCGGATATTCTCCGCTGTAGTTTGCAGCCAGAGCGGTCTCAACACCAAGAGCGGTGGAGTCGTTGGAGCAAAGCCATACGTCAACGTTGGTGCCGTCTGCATAGTAGCTGGAAAGGATGTTCTCAGCTCTGGACTGTGCAGTCTCGGTCTTCCACTGCGGAGTAGCAACTTCTTCGAAAGCAACCTGGCCGGACGGAATAACGAGCTTGCCCTCGTCGATGTACGGCTGCAGAACGTCCATTGCGCCCTGATAGAAGTAACCGGCGTTGTTGTCACCCGGGTCACCGGCAGTGATCTCAAGATTGAACGGGCCTTCTGCGTTGTCCAGATCCAGCGTATCCTTGATGTAGGTGCCCTGTACGGTACCAACCATGTAGTTATCGAAGGTTGCATAATAGGAAACTGCATCGGAGTTCATCAGAAGACGGTCATAAGCGATTACCGGGATCTCATACTCAGCAGCCATATCCAGAGCCTCGCCAAGGGAGTCACCTTCGATTGCAGCGATTACGAGAACGTCAGCGCCGTTACCGATCATGGTCTTGATCTGGTTGAGCTGTGTGCTCGGATCGTTGGAAGCATACTGAAGTTCTACTTCATAACCTGCAGCTTCGAGTTCCTTCTGCATATTGTCGCCATCCTGGTTCCATCTCTGCAGATCCTTCGTCGGCATGGAAACGCCAACCTTCTCAGCCATGGCTGCGCCGCTCATTGCGACAACGCTCATAGCAGCAACTGCTGTCAGAACTGCCAATTTCTTCATTTCTCAATTCCTCCTTTTTGAAACTTTATTCCTGCTTCAACAGCTACGCAGAGTATAACATAAATCCTGCAGGAATTGGTTGCGATTTTCAGGAGATTCTTTGGCAGTTTTCACCATCGAACAGAGAAAACTGGATTTTTTTGGCATAGAAAAAGGGGACAGTTCTCTGTCCCCTCATTGATTATTTGAACGGATTCTCGCTCTTGTAGGGAAGCCCTGCCGGATGGTTGTAGCCGATCTCGTCCTGAGCAACGCCGATCATCTTGAATACCTCGAAGAGATATTTGCCGACATGGCCGAAGGCCACTGCGCCGTGATGCGGATAGCCTCCCTCGATGAGTACATGACGGTAGAAGCGTCCCATCTCCGGAATGGCGAATACGCCGATGCCGCCGAAGGAGCGGGTTGCAACCGGAAGTACTTCACCTTCCGCCACATAGGCGCGAAGGATGTTGTCGGATGTGCTCTGCAGGCGGTAGAAGGTGATCTCGCCGGGAATGATGTCGCCCTCAAGGGTGCCGTTGGTCACTTCGATCGGAAGGGAACGGGCCATGATCATCTGGTATTCCATGCTGCAGCTTACAAGCTTGGAGGAGCAGGTGTTGCCGCAGTGGAAGCCCATGAAGGTATCCTTATGCGTGTAATTGAACTTGCCCTCGATGCTTTCCTTGTACATGTCCTTCGGAACGGAGTTGTTGATGTCCAGAAGGGTAACGGCGTCATTGGTCACGCAGGTGCCGATGAATTCGCTGAGTGCACCGTAGATATCCACTTCGCAGGATACCGGGATGCCTTTTCCGGTCAGACGGCTGTTCACATAGCAGGGAACGAAGCCGAACTGTGTCTGGAATGCGGGCCAGCACTTGCCGGCGATGGCTACGTACTCACGATAGCCCTTGTGCTCCTCGATCCAGTCGAGCAGGGTCAGCTCATACTGAGCAAGCTTTGCAAGGATCTGTGGCTTTTTGTTGCCTTTGCCAAGCTCTGCTTCCATATCCTTGACAACATCCGGAATACGCGGATCGTCTGCATGCTTGTTGAACGCTTCAAACAGATCCAGCTCGGAGTTCTCTTCGATCTCAACGCCGAGATTGTACAGCTGCTTGATGGGAGCATTGCAGGCCAGGAAGTTGAGGGGACGCGGTCCGAAGGAGATGATCTTCAGCTTGGACAGACCCACCACAGCACGGGCAACCGGCAGGAATTCATGGATCATGTCAGCGCAGTCCTCAGCATCGCCTACCGGATATTCCGGAATGTAAGCCTGGCATACATTGCGCAGCTTCAGGTTGTAGCTGGCGTTAAGCATACCGCAGTACGCATCGCCTCTGCCGCCCTTTAAGTCATCCTGGGATTCCTCTGCGGCTGCCACGAACATCTTCGGTCCTTCAAAGTGCTTCGCCAGCAGCGTCTCGGAAATCTCGGGTCCGAAGTTGCCCAGATATACGCACAGTGCGTTGCATCCGGCTGCCTTGACATCCTCCAGGGCCTGCACCATGTGGATCTCGCTCTCCACGATGCAGATGGGACACTCATAGATGTCTGCTGCATCATACTTTTTCGCATAGGCTTCCACGAGGGCTTTTCTGCGGTTTACCGCAAGCGTTTCCGGGAAGCAGTCTCTGCTTACCGCTACAATACCAACCTTGGCTTTGGGGATATTGATCATAATACTTCTCCTCCTGATGATCTGTTGTTGATCGGTTACGATCAGTTATCACGTTATGTAAATACTATAAGATGAACCGCTTTATGCTGTCTATCCATGAGTATGGCTGTTTTATGCCTGCAGCGTCCATGGATCTGCTCAGATAGAAAGGTTTTCTCCGATCAGACCCATGGGGCTTCCCTCGGGAAGACCGCCCTCGGGGTGACCGAGCAGCCACTTGTTGACTGCTGTGAGATGACTGTCCTCGCCGGCATCCTTGTGCTCCTGCGCAAGATCAAAGTTTGTGCCGCGCGGCAGAACGACCACCACCCGGAAACCGTTGCCGTCCGGTCCTGCCGGTGCATAGTGCAGCGTCGTGGCAAACACCTCAACGCCCATGCCTGCGGGCAGCAGGAAGGCCTCCGCCTTCGAGGTATCGTAGGTCATCTCATCGGTCACATCGGCGCGCAGACCGACGATCAGCACCGCATCGGTACCGGCAATGTTCAGCTCGCTGTCCCGGTGATACTCGAGCGCGTTCAACTTACGGTTGTGGCCGTTGCAGTATCCGATTTGAATCGGCATTTCACCGTACACCTTTTTGCCGAACACTTCCATGGCATCGGTCGCCTCCAGGATCGGCTCAGATGCAACATACACCGTGCCCTCCGGGCAGGGCGTCTTCTCCAACGCCTCCAGAAGCTGCGTGAAATCGATTCCCTCCAGCACTCTGCCATACTTGCGGAATGCCTCATCTGTAACTTTCTTAATCTCCATCCTGTTCTCCTGTTCCGGGAGCCTTCTCCCTCAGCTGATTTTCGGAAAGAGTTCCTTCACGGTCGGATAGATCTGACGGAACTGCTCATAACGGGCATTGTATTTTTCAACCAGCTCCGGATCGGGATCCACCGTATCCACCACACGGACGATCGCAGCTGCCGCACTCTCCACATCGGGATACGCGCCGCAGGCAACCATGGCCAGCATTGCGCCGCCCATGGAGGGGCCTTCCTCACTCTCCGTCACATCCACACTGATTCCGAGTACATTGGCAATGATCTTCTTCCACAGCGGGCTCTTGGCGCCGCCGCCGCTGATCTTTGTGCGGCTGATCGACACACCGAGAGACTTGGCTACCTCAAAGGAATCGCGCAGTCCGAATGCAACGCCCTCCAGCACTGCCTGCGTCATGTCGGCGCGGGTGGTGTCCATGGTCATGCCGATGAATGTGCCGCGGGCCGCCGGATCATTGTGCGGAGACCGCTCGCCCATCAGGTACGGCAGAAAATACACATGGTTCTCGCCCAGCTTTTCGATAGCCTTCTGCTCTCCGGCATAATCCTTCGTGCCGACGATCTCATCCATCCACCACTTGTTACAGGAAGCGGCGCTGAGCATGCAGCCCATCAGATGGTAATGCCCGTCCGCGTGTGCGAAGGCATGCAGCGCATTGTATTTGTCCACCCCGAACTTGTCGGAGGCGATGAAAATCGTTCCGCTCGTCCCCAGGGAAATATTGCAGCGTCCGTCGCCTACGGTGCCTGTGCCGACTGCCGCGGCTGCATTATCGCCGGCACCTGCCGCTACCTTTACCTCATGGGAAATGCCCAGCGCATCCGCGATCTCCGCTTTCACGCATCCGACCGCCTCGTAGCTTTCAAACACCTGTGCGAGCTGCTCACGCTTCACACTGCAGATGTCCATCATCTCCCGGGACCAGGTGCGGTTCTTGACATCCAGCAAAAGCATGCCGGAAGCATCCGATACATCCGTGCAGAACACACCGGTCAGACGATAAGCAAGATAATCCTTCGGAAGCATGATCTTACAGATCCGTGCAAAATTCTCCGGCTCATTTTCCTTTACCCAGAGGATCTTCGGTGCCGTGAAGCCGGCAAAAGCGATGTTTGCGGTGTAGCGCGAAAGATTTTCCCTGCCGATCACATTGTTCAGATAATCCGTCTCCTTTGCGGTTCTTCCGTCGTTCCAGAGAATCGCAGGACGGATCACCTGATCGTTCTCATCCAGAATCACCAGACCATGCATCTGACCGCCAAAGCTGATTCCGGCCACCTGCGAACGGTCACAGTCCTCCAGAAGCTCCTTCAGTCCGGCAATGGACTGCTCATACCAGTCCTCCGGATTCTGCTCCGACCAGCCCGGATGCGGAAAATACAGCGGATACTCTTTGGACACGATTTTATGGATTTTTCCGGTCTCGTCCATCATGAGCAGCTTCACAGCAGATGTTCCGAGATCAATCCCTATATAAAGCATGTTCTCTCTCCTTTCTTACGACTTCAAACCGGCCTCTGACCACAATTTTATGGCAGCTGCAGGGTTTTTTCAACAAGCTATTTTTGCTATCTTCCTGTAAAAAACAGCGCTGTTTTTTCGCTCTTCCCGCAATCATAAGCGCTGCATTATTCCCGTTCGAACGCCTGGCGTACCTGCTCATCCTCCTCAAGCTCCTGCGGCTGTGAGCCTAAAATGATCGGCAGCGCCTTGGGCAGATTGTCCAGCACGGTGATCTTGTAGCTTCCCCCGAATTCCCCGTCGGTCGTCCAGGGAATCTCCTCATCGGAATAGAATTCGACGTGCGAGGTCTTGAAGGTGATCACATTCGGATCATCCACATGATTGAGCAGCGCGTTCACGATCGCCGGCCATTCCAGCAGATTTTCCGGATCCCGGATCAGCGTCACTTCAAACAGCCCATCGTTGAGTGTCACATGGGTGCCGGTGATCCCCTTAAAGCCGCCCACGGAATTGGAATTGGTGATCATCCCATAGAGAAACTTTCCTTCCCCGCTGCGTTCCCGGCTTTCATAGCGCAGCTTCCAGTTTTTGATTGCCGGAAGACTCTTCATCCCCTCCAGCACATAGGCAAGATGTCCCAGAGCGTTCTTGCTGTCCTGGCTGGTGGAATAGGAAACCTCCGTAAAGGCTCCGAAGGCCGCCACATAGATAAAGTATTCATCGTTGAGCCTGCCCACGTCACAGGAGAAGAGCCTGCCGTCCGCGATGGACGCGGCTGCGTCGGACATCTGCTTCGGAATGCCCAGGCTTCCGGCGAAATCGTTGGTGCTCCCGGCCGGAATATAGCCCACCGGCATCCGAAAGCCGCCGCGCATCATACCGTCGACCACCTCATCGAGCGTTCCGTCCCCTCCACTGCACACCACCAGATCGTACTTACGGCCTTCCAGGCGCATCGTTTCGGCAGCATCTCTCGCCCGCAGCGTCGGATGCACCGTAATGTCCATGTCATGCCGGGCAAACTCCTCAAGAATGTAGGAGAGCATCGTCCGCACCGTGCCTTTTCCGGCACGGGGGTTATAAATAAACAGCATTTTCTTCCTTGCCATTTGCCTACTCCAGTCTATATCAAAATGTCATGATGTGTCCCGCGCTGCAGGCTTTCCTCGAAGTCATGCCAGTTTTTTTCTGCCGGATTCCCTGCATGGAAAGCTTCGTCAGGCTGTCAGATGCAGCAGCCTGGATGCGAGGGTAAAATAGATCACCATCGAACAGGCATCCACGATCGTTGTGAGCATCGGAGATGCCATCAAAGCCGGATCGAGCTTAAGCGCCTTCGCTGCCATCGGCAGAATCGCCCCCAGCGTTTTGGCCAGCATGATGGTCAGGAACATACTGACCGCCACAAGAGCGCAGATCATCGTATGCCCCGGATACTGGATCAGCAGCCGGACGAAATTGATTCCCGCCAGCACCAGCCCGCAGATCAGGCCGACCCGCAGCTCCTTCCAGATGACCCGCAGAATATCCGCCGGTTCGATCTCATCCACGGCGAGACCACGAATGATCAGCGTGCTCGCCTGCGAACCCGAATTGCCGCCCGTATCCATCAATGTCGGAATAAACGTCACCAGCAGCGGAACCGCCGCAAACGCCGTCTCGTAATGATTGAGGATAAAGCCGCTCACCATACTGGAAAGCATCAGGACCAGCAGCCATGGGATACGGTTCCAGGCCAGCGAAAATACGCTGGTCTTGAGGTATTCCTTCTCACTGGGCGCCATAGCAGCCATCTTCTGGAAGTCCTCGGTGGCCTCCTGCTCCATGACGTCCACGATATCATCGACCGTGACGATGCCCACAAGGCGTTCCTCCCGGTCCACCACCGGCAGTGCCAGCAGATCGTATTTACTGAAGGTCGCGGCGACCTCCTCCTGGTCGTCCGTGGTGTGTGCACTGATAATGTTGTCATCCATGATGTCCTCGACGATCGTCTCGTAAGGATTCATCAGAAGATCCTTCAGCGTCACCACCCCCAGCAGCTTTCTAGAGGGCGTGATCACATAACAGGTGTAGATCGTCTCCTTGTCCACACCGTTCTTACGGATGTAGGCAAAGGATTCCTCAACCGTCATCGACGGACGCAGCGCCACGTACTCCGCGGTCATGATCGAGCCGGCGCTGTTATCGGGATACTGCAGATACTGGTTGATCAGGCTGCGCGTCGCCGGCGTGGCCGCCTTCAGAATACGCTTCACCACCGAAGCAGGAAGCTCCTCCACCATATCGACCGCATCATCGATGGCCAGATCCTCAATGATCTGATGCAGCTCGCGGTCCTCTATACTGTTGATGATCGTGCGCTGCTGTTCGATTTCCAGACACGCAAAAACCTCCGAAGACAGATCCTTCGGAAGGAGACGGAATATCACCAGCGTGATCTCAGGAGAGAGTTCTCCGATCAGGTCGGCAATATCCACTTCATTCATATCGCACAGTTCTTCTTTCAGGCGCTTGAACTGCTTTTTTTCTATGAGGTCGTACAGGCCGTTTCTTTCTTCATCGGTCATCGCCATGATCCTGCCTCCTCTTCTGTGTTTTTCATTTCGGACTGCACGGTACACGATGCCCAGCAAAATCCTCTGCATGCTATTTTACGCGTTTTCAGAGGGCACGTCAACCTTCGCGGCATCGTCCGGCAGAGCACCCTGTTTTGTATAATGCGCGTAAATGTATACTTTATAGTAAATACATGGCCGCCGGAATCTTCCGGCGGCCCGTATATCCATGTAAGAGGAACATGTCCTTCACTCGGCATGCTGGAACGCCGCGAGCTCAGGATGCTCCCGTTTCTCTTTGGTATAGTTTTCGTAGGTCGGCTTTTTGTGCTTCTGGTGTGCCCAGATCTCATCGGCCACGGGGCCCCAGTTCTTCGCGTAATCATCGCATTTGTCACACAGATGATCCACGGTTTCCTCGGACTCGTCGTTGGTCTGATGGGCGCCGGTCTCCTTCACCATTTTGCGCAGAAGCTCGGGATTTTCGAGCATCGGGCATGGCCGCAGGTGATTGCGGTTGAAGGGCTGTCCCTCATGATAGGCCATGAACAGCGGGCTCTGCAGCATTTCGAGAATGGAATTCTCGTGAATGTTGGTGTTGGAGAAGTGGATGAACACACAGGGTTCGGCATCTCCGTTTGCGTTGATGTGGAAGTAGTTGCGGCCGCCGGCGATGCAGCCGCCCACATATTCGCCGTCATTCTGGAAGTCCATCGGATAGAAACCGATGTTGCACTCGGAGGAACGGATGTAACGGATCTTCTCGATCATCGCTCTGCGCTGCTCCACGGTGGGCATGAGGGAGGGAACGGCATTGCTCCCGACCGGCATGTAGTGGAAGAAGAAGCCGTAGCGCGCGCCCTTGTCGGCGATGAAGCGGATGAAATCAAGATCGGTGACAGCTTCAACGTTGGCACTGGTGTAGCAGATGGACGTGCCGAAAATGATTCCGTACTTGCGGAACAGCTCCATGGCGTTCATCACGGCATTGTAGTGCCCCTCGCCGCGTCTCGCATCGTTGGTCTGCGGTGTCCCTTCGATGGAAAGCTGGAACATCAGGTTGCCCAGACGCACGACCTCCTGACAGAATTCGTCATCGATGAGAGTGGAGTTGGTGTACAGTGCAAAAACGCAGTCATTGTGCTTTTCCGCCAGGCGAAGTATATCTTTCTTGCGCACCATCGGCTCACCGCCAGTCATCATGTACAGATACACGCCGAGTTCCTTGCCCTGCGTGACGATCTTGTCCATCATCTCGAAGGACAGATTGCTCTTGTGACCATAGGTGCCGGACCAGCAGCCCTCGCAGTGCATGTTGCAGGCATTGGTCGGGTCAAACAGAATCAGCCAGGGGATGTTGCAGTTATATTTTTCCCGGTTGGCGCGGATGGTTTTCGTGCCGCGCAGAAATGCTTCGTACCCGAGGTTGAGCATGAGCATTTTGATGATGTGCGGGTTCGTCTCGCTCATGATGCGGTCAATGAAATTGAACCAGCGGTTTTCCGGATCCCGAATGGCCGCTCTGACCTTATCGAGCGTTTCGGGTGTTGCTGCTTTTCCATAGAATTTGCCGGCTGCATCCACGATTTTCAGATATACGTCTCTTCTGTTCTCCGCCTGGTCCAGGTGCTTCAGAAAACCATCCACCAGCACTGTGAACACCTGACGTTCTGCAGCGTGTGTCAGATTCTTTACCGATAAATCCATTCCTCTTCCCCCTACCTTGTGATATGTAACCAAATTAAGAAAAATACTGCATGTAAGTATAATACGGTTTCAAGAAATTATAATAATGATTTATCCTAACCACTGTATTTTAAAAAAGCAAAATACATATTATTGCGTTTGTCGCTTTGTGAACGACATCTGTTCGGATATGTCATTTTTGTTAAAACACCCCTACCCGGACTACGCATCCATCCTCCTCGCGCCTCCGCCGGCTGAGGTCGATCTCTGTCAGCCTGCACCGACTCTGTTTGATCCGCCGGGTCTTTTATGGATTAACAGGCGCTGCCGCCTTCATCTGACCTCGCATGCATGCGTCCACTGCAGGATGTCCGCCAGTTCGTTGCAGGGCAGCTGCCCGGGTGCTGAGGCTGCGCCGCAGGTTCCGAAGGTGATGGCGTTGCCGGTAAGGCTCCCGCTGATTCTGGTAAGGACCCCGAGCGGGCCCATCGCCATGGTAACACAGGGACGATCGCCGAGATGCTCTTCCATCTCCACTGCCACGCTCAGCAAGGTAAGCACATCCTGCCGGGTGCGGGGCATGACGGCGATCTTGGTGATATCCATCCCAAGCTCCTGCATTCTGCAAAGTCGGGAACGCATCTCCTGTGCGGAAGGTGTCCCTGAAAAGTCGTGGCTGGAACCGATGACTGCCGTTCCCAGAAGATGCAGCTCCCCGACAAGCACCTGCGCATTGCCGGCTGCAGTAAACAGCTCTACATCCACCAGATCAACGACGCAGCTTGCCGCTGCGCCAAGAAGCAGATCGCGATATTTCGGTCCGCTGCAGCAGCCCTCTCCTCCTTCGTTTTTCGTTCGAAAGGTAAACAGCAGAGGCGTTTCCCCGATTGCCGCGCGGATACGCAGCAGGATGTCCTGCAGCGTTTTACGATCCGGGATCTCTTCAAACAGATCCGCCCGCCACTCGATCATGTCATAGGTGTGTCCTGCAAGGGATGCCAGTTCCGCATCGAGCAGCGGCAGCGTTTTCGCTGTCAGCGGAACGCAGATGCACGATCGACCGCCGCCGATCCGCAGTCCCCGGATATGTACTTCCTGTTTCTTCATAGTGTTAATATGTTCATCCATCTTTCTGCCCGGATACGACTGTCCCCGGCTGCTTTTCGCAGCCTGTATTTCCCCGGGTTCGTTTCCTGTAACCTTGGAGAGTATACCAAAAAACCGCAGATACCGCAAGCGATATGATCTCACGTTTGGACAACCGCATTTCATCCCTGCATTTTTGCAGTCGTATTTGTTCAATTGAATGTGGATTGTTTTTCAGCGTCATGATATGATAAATGCGTTTATTCCCGTTTTGCTCACCGGTTGGCGAGTATCACCGGTCGGCAAAGCACTTTTTAAGGAGGTAATTACCATATGATTTCCGGCACCACACGCCTCGGAGGCCTTCTGGGCTCTCCTGTATCGCACAGTCTTTCTCCCGCGATTCACAACGAAAGCTTCCGGGTCCTGGGACTGGATTATGTGTATCTTTGCTTCGATATCGGAAAGGATACGCTCCCCGACGTCGTCCGTGCGTTTCGGGAGATGAATGTATTCGGCTTCAATCTTACCATGCCTGTGAAGGAAGCAGTCATGGCTCTGCTGGATGAGCTTACCCCCGCCGCTTCACTCATTCACGCCGTCAATACGGTGTGCAATGAAAACGGCCGGCTGACAGGCTACAATACCGACGGAATCGGCTTTATGCGTTCCGTGCGCGAAGCCGGTGCGGATCCGGCCGGGAAGGAAATGACCCTGATGGGATGCGGAGGCGCCGCACAGGCGATCGCCTTTCAGGCGGCGCTGGACGGCACAAAGGAGCTGCATCTGGCCTGCCGTCGTTCCGCCTCCTGGGAGAAGGCCCGGGGAATCGTCGACCGGATCAATGAAAAAACATCCTGCAAGGCGGATCTGACCGACCTGCGCGATGAGGCTGAAATGCGGCGCATCCTCGGACGCAGCATGCTGCTGGCCAACGCCACCAGTGCCGGGATGGGTGTCCATACAGAGGACACACCGCTGGCCTTCCCCCATCTTTTACACGAGGATCTGTATGTTACAGATGCCATCTACAACCCCCGCACCACACGGCTGATGCGGGAGGCCGCGCAGGCCGGCTGCCGCACCGCCAACGGACTGGGCATGTTCCTGTACCAGGCCGAGGCTGCCTTCCATATCTGGACCGGACAGGAGATGCCCGTGGAGCATATCCGCAGAAAATTCTTCGAAAACGCCTGAAACGGAAGCACCGGAATCGAAAAGCGGGCCGGAGGGATATTCCTTATATCTCTCCGACCCGCTCTTTCTTTTTAGAGTTCTGTCATTTTTTATAAGAGCATTCTCTCATTAATGGTTTCATGCTTTAAAAGTTTCTCCGGCTTTTTCCTGTAAAGCTTCCTTCTCCGGCAGTTTTCAATCTCCGGCAGTTTTCAATTGCCACTCTCCTGAGAACCTCTCAGCGCACGGTCACTTTCACGACCTCGTGCTCTCCGTTCTGTCCGATGCAGTAGATTCTGCACGTTCCGGCAGCCTTCGCTGTGACCCTGCCGCTCTTCATCCCGACCTTTGCAACAGAAGGATCAGTGGAAAGATAACGCACCTTTGTGTGCTTCTGCGCAAGCCCCGGAGCTGTCCTGTACTGACCAGCGTTTACGGTGCCGGTACCTCCGACGGACAGCTGCATCGATTTGCTCGTCTTCAGCACGACTTTGTCATAATTTCTGAATTCGAGCCGCGTTCCGGTAGCGGAATGAATGACCGGCGTGCGGCCGATCCGGACCATCTTTCCGTTCTCATTCCTGCCATATGCAACCACATAAAACTTATAATATCGGTCTTCCTCTATCTTTTCCCCGTCGATTTTGCGAATCTTCTTTACACCGTTGATCGCATTTAGTGAAACGATTAGGGCAGGAACGCAGCTGAGATATGCGCCATACGTAAACTTAGTCCCCGAGGTAAGAGCGTTCAGTGCTATGCGCGAATGCCTCGGGGACTTAGTTGGAGTTGGGCGAGAGCTCAGCGGAGTGGGCCCGGGTTGAACGGTAATATTCACCGCCCCTGGGGTGCCTGCATGCCGTCCCTTTTAGAGATAGAACAGAACCGGCCCCTACTGTTTGAGGCAAAGCAAAAGTCCGCCGTACGCGAACGTACGGCGGACCATTTCGTCCATTGATCAATGCTCCGGCCTGCTCAATTTCTGCGAAGGAATTCCGGAATTTGAATGTCCTTTTCGGCGACCTTGCTCTCGGGTGCGTGGAGCTTGCCGGTACCGAGGCTGTCGGAACCGGTACTGGTTACAGTTGCGGTCTGTGCGGGCCGCTGGAAGGAAAAGCCTCCGGTTGCGCGGGTGCTTTCACTGCGCTGGAAACGATAATCCGTCGGCGGAGTGCGGCGCATACCGCTCTTCTTTTCGGGCTTGTTGACGTCCTCAATGCCGGTGGCGATGACGGTGATGCTCGCTTCGTCAGCATAGGTGTCATCATACATGGCGCCGAAGATGATGTTGGCGCTGTCGCCGGCGAGCTCCTGCACATAGCTGGCTGCATCGTTGGCATCCATCAGGGAGATATCCCCGGAGATGTTGATGATCACATGGGAAGCGCCCTCGATGGTGGTTTCGAGCAGCGGGCTGGCCACTGCCTGCTTCACGGCTTCGAGTGCCTTGTCGTCCCCCTTGGCCTGACCGATGCCGATATGGGCGATGCCCTTATCCTTCATAACGGTCTGTACATCGGCGAAGTCAAGATTGATCAGAGCTGGCAGATTGATCAGGTCCGTAATGCCCTGTACTGCCTGCTGCAGTACTTCATCAGCGCGCTTGAGCGCTTCGGGCATGGTGGTCCTGCGATCGACGATCTCGAGCAGCTTGTCGTTGGGGATAACGATCAGCGTATCCACGTTCTCCTTCAGGCGCTCAATACCGGAAAGTGCGTTGCTCATACGCACCTTGGCCTCGAAGCGGAAGGGCTTTGTCACAACACCAACGGTGAGGATGCCCATTTCCTTTGCAATTCCGGCGATCACGGGAGCTGCACCGGTTCCGGTACCGCCGCCCATACCGCAGGTGACGAACACCATATCGGCACCCTGAACAGCCTGGCGAATCTCTTCTGCGCTTTCCTCAGCAGCCTGCTGGCCGATTTCGGGCTTTGCGCCGGCGCCCAGGCCCTTCGTGACCTTTTCGCCGATCTGAATGGTGGTCGGGGCTTTGCAGAGCGTAAGGGCCTGCTTATCGGTATTGATTCCGATGAATTCCACGCCGCCAATTGTATCCTCTACCATGCGGTTTACTGCATTATTTCCGGCTCCGCCTACGCCTACTACGATGATTTTTGCGGCAGATTCGGTTTCATTCGACATTATTTCTAACACAATGTTTCCTCCTTGCGCTGGCTCTTGTCATGGATCAGCCTTTCAGACCGGCGTTCGTTCCAGCCGGCCGGCAGATGCGCTGCGCTTCCCGGCAGCGATATTGCCTCTGATATGATATAATACTGATATTCTGTCAAAGAATCAAGCATTTTTTCCCGGTCTTACTGTGCCAGGGTGCCTGTCATGGGATCGATCACGTTCCAGTAAGCATCGACCACATATCCGTCCTCATTGACACTGCAGCCCGAAATGGGATTCCCATAGGCGTCGAGCACCTGTCCGTCCACGACTCTGGCATCGTAGCGCAGTGTGCCGTTGGAATCGAATACCATGAAGCCTTCCACACCGGTAACCTCACCGCTGCCGCCTGGTGTATCTTCCCCGGTTCCTTCGGGAGTCGTTTCCGCTCCGTCCCCGCCTTCCGGTGCGGGTTCCGGCTGCGTGCCCATTCCGGCAGCGCCCTGGGAATCGGCCGAGGTGCCCGTAACAGGATTACCGTAGGCATCCGTCTCGCCGGTCGTAACAGGATTGCCATAGGCATCCGTCTCTCCGGTCGTAACGGGATTGCCATAGGCATCCGTCTCACCGGTGCCTTCCCCCTCCTGCTGCCACTGCCATTCCTGTGCCTGCGTCTCAGGCTCCGGCATGGCTTCCTCGAACTGAATGTCGTCGGTCTTCCCGGTGTAGGAGGACAGCTTCAGGGTTCCCTTTGCTCCCGCGATCTTCGGATAGATCGTCACAAGGTTGGAGATTTTCTCGGCCAGGTATTCATCCTGCCCCAGCTCGATCAGAATGTCCGCGACCTTAACCGTCATGTTCCGGCTCTCGTCGAAGGTGATCTCCTCCGCAACCAGACCGGACTGTCCCATCAGGCTTGCCAGCTTCAGCATCGTAGCCAGAAGTGCGGCATTGGAAACCGGCAGCTTCTGATACAGCTGCGGTTCGTCCATTGTGATACCTTTCACCAGCGGAACATCATCATAATGGGTATCGGTGATCTCCAGCACCAGACCGGTCTCGTCGAAATACACGTTCGTACCGCCGTAGGTGGTTCCCGCAACGATCTTTTTTTCCGAGACGACTACCTGTACGGCTCCGGGCGCTGTCATTTTTGCCTGCACGCTGCTCAGGTAAGGTGTAATGGGCTCTTCCACCGCATTCTTATATTTCCAGGAGAAGTACAGGGAGTTCCCTGTGGCAAAATCCCGGACCAGGTCGCCCCGGATCTCTTCCGCAGTGTGGCGGGTGTTTCCCACGACCTCAAACTTTCTTATATGAAATCCCACAACCAGAATTCCGATCAGAAGTGCAACCAGCAATATTGCACCGATCGTGATCCGCATTTGTGTCAGACGGTGTTTTCTTCTCCTGTCCATAGTTATCCCTCATCATTTGCTGTATCGTAAATACGCACCGGCATTCCCGCGACCAGTTTGACCCTGCGGTGATTCGTTTACCGTTTTGCAGCCCCGTCCTCTCCATGATCAGGCAGGGCATAAACCAGATCCTTGAACACTTTTCCTCGCACTTCATAGTTGGGGAACATCCCCCAGCTGGCACAGGCGGGCGAAAGCAGCACGGCGTCCCCCGGCTGCGCGATGTGCACACAGTCGGCAAAGGCTTCCTCGAAGGTATCCGCCATCACGATATCCTCAAAACCGCAGCTGCGGGCAGCAGCCGCAATTTTCTCCTTTGTCTGACCGACCAGCACCAGTGCACGCACCTTTCCGTTAAACGCACGGATCCATTCTTCATAGGAGGAGTTTTTATCATATCCGCCGCCGATCAGTACGGTCGGACGGTCCATCGCCTGGATGCCCTTGATGGCCGCATCGGGATTGGTTCCCTTTGAATCATTATAATATACGATTCCATTCTTTTCGGCAACATATTCGATCCGGTGTTCTACCGCCGTAAACAGGCGCAGCACATGAACGATTTCCCGGAAGGACACGCCGAAGGCATGGGTCATGGCTGCGGCAGTCATCACATTTTCATAATTGTGCATGCCCGGCAGATGCAGCTCCTTCGTGCTGAGCAGATCCGTTTCCACGCCGTTTTCCCGGCAGATGATCCGTCCGTCTCTTAAAAACCACCCCTCCTGCAGCTCCCGGGCTGAGCTGAAGAAGCATACGGCCGGACATCCGGACATTTGGCCGCACTTACCGTCTTCGCATCGTTCCGAAAAGCTTTTTTGCAGCTTCTCTCCGAAGGCGCGCAGCACCGGATCCTCATAATTGAGTACACAGGTATCTGCCTGTGTCTGATTTTCACAGATACGTTCCTTCACCCGGATGTACTCTTCCATGGTATGATGCCGGTTCAGATGATCGGGCGTGATATTGGTGATCGCGCTCACAGCCGGATGAAAATCCGCGATGGTCTCGAGCTGGAAGCTGCTGATCTCCGCCACAGCCACACTGTGCTGATCAAGCTCCTTTGCCACGCCGGTATATGGGACGCCGATATTGCCCACCACATGAACATTGCTGATCTTCGGATCAGTGCCCTTCTCCAGATGATATTTCATGATCTCGCCCACCAGTGTGGTGGTCGTGGTTTTTCCGTTCGTGCCGGTAATGGCCAGAACATCGCCCTTTCCGCACTGATACGCCAGTTCGACCTCTCCCCACACCGGAATCTGTGCCTTTTTGATCATCTCCACCTGGGGAATATCGGTCGGCACACCCGGGCTGAGCACGGCCAGATCAATGCCGGAAAGCTGTTCCTCTTTCAAAGCTCCGATCACGACCTCTGCCTTTGTCCCGGCCGAAAGCCTGGACAGAACATCTGCCGGCGTCAGCTTTTCATTCCCGTCAAAGATCACCGGCTGTGCACCGACGCTCTCCAGCAGCTTTGCGGAACCAATTCCGCTGATCCCCGCTCCGAATACAAGCACTCTCTTTCCGGTCAGATCCATCTTTCTCCCCCTGCCATTACGGCTGCCCTCATCTCTTCGGGTTTTTCTCTCTGTTTTTCGTACGCTGACTTCTTAAACGCGATCTCTATCAGCGCTGTTGATTGCCCCGTCTTTATCGCTCTATCTTCTTATAGCCGCACATTGTGTCAATTCTGTGTCTAAGGCGTGGGTAATACAAATAACCGACGGCCCTCACCAGCTGTTACGGATTCTACAGGCCCAGCCAGGCCAGGATGCACAGCAGCACAGTGATAATAGAGAACGTCGTAACGATTCTTGTTTCCGACCATCCGCACAGTTCAAAGTGGTGATGGATCGGAGCCATTTTAAAGAAACGTTTTCCGCCGGTCTTTTTGAAATAGGTTACCTGAATCATCACCGACACCACCTCGATCAGGTAAATGAGGCCGAAGATGATGATAAATACAGGCATCTTCATCATATAGGCACAGCCCGCCACAAAGCCGCCCAGCGCCAGGGAACCGGTATCCCCCATGAACACCTTCGCCGGATGGGCATTGTGCATCAGAAATCCGAGCAGTGCGCCAAGCATTGCCGCAGCTGCCGGCCCGATCCCCTCACCGCGCACTGCAGATACAAGGAACAGAAAGCCCGCCACCACACTCGTGACAGAGGAGGCAAGCCCGTCCAGACCGTCGGTGAAGTTTACACCGTTCACCGTGCCGATGATCGCAAAATAGGTGATCGGGGTAGCGATCACGCGCCACACCGTGCCGGTCAGTACCTTGCCGCCTGAAAACGGGATCAGCAGGTCCAGGCAGGACGGATCGCGCATCCAGACCCACAGGACGAACACAGTCGTGAGAATGATCTGGCCGAGCATCTTCTGCTTCGGGTACAGTCCGTCGCTGCGATGCTTGACGACCTTCAGATAATCATCCAGAAACCCGATGATGCCAAAGCCGATCGTCAGCACCATCACCGGCACGATCCGCGGATACTCCCGCAGCACAAACAGCAGCGGTACCAGAAAAGCCGCCAGGATCATCACACCGCCCATGGTCGGGGTGCCCGCCTTTTTCAAATGGGACTGCACTCCTTCCACCCGCTCGGTCTGTCCGACCTTCAGCCTGGTCAGTGCCGGAATGACCACCGGCCCAAGTGCAAAGCTGATCAAAAAAGAACCAAACAGTACTACTGCATTCATCCTATCCATATGTATTTTCCTTCATCATTTCTGTCGCACGGAATTCTTCACTCCTGCCACAAAAATCCCTGTGTACGAACCGCTTTTACCCGGTTCCCTACCCCTGCTCGGCCAGGTCCTCATCGGTGACCCCTGCCCAGGTCGTTGTATCCTGCCCGGCGCTGGAGGAAACATCCTCCGGCGGCGCCGCGATGTCCGGATTCTCGGCGGTCGGGTCGATGTCCTCCTCCTGCTGCTCGATTCCGGAGTTACTGTTGACACTGATGACGTTTCCGTCGCCGTCGAGCATGGTGTTTCCGTATCCGTCGATCACATGCCCGTCATCGTCGATATAGGCTCCTTCGATGATTGTACCATAGGTATTGACGATCTGTCCTTCCCCATTTACAAAAGCATCATTATAAAGATTCCCATAGCTGTCGAAGGCCTGGAAAGAGGGCGTTTTTCGGTTGTTCGAGCCACTCTCGCTCACCACCTCAGCCTGGGTCATTCCCAGATAGGAAAGCAGATCCGGTGTCACTTCCTCGGTTGGGTACAGGCCCATCGCCGGAAAGACCTCGCTCGCGATGTCACGGAACAGCTTCTGTGCGAAGGTACTGTCCGCCTGATTTTCCACATTCGGCTCATCCACCACCGTGTAGATCACCACCTGGGGATCATTCATGGGGCAGGCACCGATGAAGCTGACCAGATACTTGCCGCCCGCTCTTCGTCCGGTTTCGGGGTTGATCTTCTCAGCTGTACCGGTCTTACCGCCGGTCAGATAGCCCGGGACCTGCGATTTGCGGCCGGTACCCTTCTGCACCGCTGTGGTAAGGAACTGCCGGATCATGGCAGAAGTTGCAGAGGAGATGGGCTGTCTCAGTTCCAGACCCTCTACGTTTTTCTCGACGGTACCGTTCGCGCTTCGCACCTGCTTTATGATGTGCGGCTGGTAATAATAGCCGCCGTTGATCACGGCCGAAAAGGCGGCGATCTCCTGGACCATACTGACTGTAAAGCCCTGTCCGAAGGTGCAGGTCGCCAGCTCTACCTCGTGCATGGCATCCCGGTCGTAAATGACACCTGCCGTCTCGTTGGGCAGATCCAGGCCGGTGGGATTGCCGAAATTAAAGGCTCTCTGATAATTACAGAACACAGGAATCGTCATTTTCATGCCGATCTGCATGAGGGCGTCATTACAGGAATTGACGATGGCGTACTCAAGCGTCTCGTCCCCGTGGCCGTAAATATTGTCACAGTGAATCAGTGTATCGGTGATGAACTCGCTGCCATCGCAGTAGAAATGATCTTCATCACTGACTGCAGCGCATTCCAGTGCAGAAGCAACCGTGATGGGCTTCACCACGGAACCGGGCTCATAGCTTTCGGATACGCAGAAATTGCTCCACATCGCGTTCAGTGTTTCAATGTAGGTCTCGTCATCCATGGATCGGATCTCGGCACCACTGTAATAAGCCGTCAGATCCCTGGGATTGTTCAGATCGAACACGGAATTGGAGGCCATCGCCAGAATCTCTCCGTTTTTGGGATTCATCACCACAACTCCGACGTTTTTTGCACCCTTGCCCCGGGAGCTGTCCGACCCGTACAGCTCATCAAAGGCCTTAATGTGCTTTTCCACGATCCCCTGAAGGTCCATATTGATCGTGGTGACCAGCGTCTTTCCGTGTTCCGGATCAATGGTCGTCTTCTGGAATTCCGAATCACCATTCAGATAACCGTACACTCTGCCGTTGGTTCCGTTCAGCAGCCCGTCGTAATAGGATTCGATCCCGATCACACCCTGATCGAGGTCATTGGAGAAACCGATCACATTGGCTGCAAGCGTTCCGTAGGGATAATTTCTTTTATAATCCTGTTCAAACCACACGCCCCGCACCAGAGCACGCTCTTTTTTCTGTTCTTCGGTCAGACCTTCTGTTTTGCCGGATGCGTACTCTTCATATGCCGTTTTCTGCTCCTCCGGGATGCCCTTCAGAAGCACCTGATACTGACTTTTCTCGGTTTTTTCCGAGGTCAGGATCTCCCGGATGCGGTTCTCATCCAGGCCGAAATTTTCAACGATCGCGCGGATCGTCGGCTCCACACAGTCCTTATCGTCATTGACGTACCGGCAGTCCAGAATCACATTGTACACCAGATCGGACTTGGCCAGCACGATCCCGTTGGAATCGAGGATCTCACCGCGGCGGGCCGGGATCGTCTGGGAATCGTAATTCTGCTGGGAAAGCACCTGCCTGGCATAGCGATTGCCGCTGGTCATTGTGATCATTGTGATCCTTCCGAGCAGAATCGCAAGCACCAATAAAACGAATGCAAATACAGCGGTCAGCTTTCTCTGCATCCGTTTATTAAAACGACGTTCTTTTTTTCCATTCCTGCCTGTCAAACTCTCACCTACCGTTCCGGTACATCCATATACTGCCGGACATAGTCACTTCCCGATGCGTCGTAGGTTTCGATCTGATCTGCCTTGATATACACCATACCCAGTTTGTCGATGGCCGTCTGCTTGATCTCCTCCAGGTTCACGGAGGACATGATCCGGTTGTACTCTCTGTCGTTCTCCAGACGGAGCGCATTCAGGGAGCTCTCCATACGGGTGCTTTCCTTCTGAAGCGCCGTGCAGGAAGACTGCAGCTTCAGATAGTTGACACATACCATGACTGTGAGTACGGCGGCGATCGTCAGAAACAGAACATAGCCCAGATTCATCTGTAATGTCCGCTCCCGGTTCCTGCTTGTCTGCTCACTAAGCGTTCTGCCCTGTGAACTGACCGGCAGGTCCATTGTCCGGAGTGTATTTCCCTCCGCATATGATGCCATTGTTTGCTCCCCCTCGTTCAAATACTCTCAGCTTGGCACTTTTGCTTCGGCTGTTTCGCTCGATCTCCTCCTCGGAGGGAAGGATCGGTTTTTTCGTAATTATTTTCCCCTTCGATTTTCGTCCGCACATGCACACCGGGAATTCCTTCGGGCAGATGCAGGGATTTTCATTCCTGCGGAAAGCATTTTTTACGATGCGGTCCTCCAGCGAATGAAAGGTTATGATACAAATGCGCCCTCCCGGACGCAGAAAATCGATCATATCATCGATTGAATTTTCAAGAACCTCCAGCTCGCGGTTCACTTCGATCCGTATCGCCTGAAAAGTCCTTTTGGCCGGGTGCCCTCCTGTTGCCCGCACTTTTGCCGGAACAGCGGCTTTGATTATCTGAATTAACTCCCCCGTCGTCTCGATACTGTGTTCAGCGCGTTTCCTTACAATGTGTTTTGCAATATTTTTTGCGAACTTGTCTTCCCCATAGTCTCTGATGATGCGGTAAAGCTCCATCTCACTATACTCATTCACAACATTTCTTGCACTCAGAGGCTGTCTCTGGTCCATTCGCATGTCCAGTGGCGTATCCTCCCGGTAAGTAAAACCGCGTTCGACATCGTCAAGCTGATAAGAAGAGACCCCCAGGTCCAAAATGACTCCATCGACTGATGTAATTCCAAGCTTTGCCGCCTCCGATCGCATTTCGCAGTAATTGCTTCGTATAATGCTCACTTTGTCAGCATACGGTTCCAGGCGCCTTCCGGCTGCATCGATCGCTGCGGCGTCCTGATCGATCCCGATCAGGTGCCCCCCGTCTCCAAGGCGTCTTGCAATCTCAAAGGAATGCCCGCCGCCCCCGAGGGTCCCGTCTGCGTAGATCCCGTCCGGCCTGATCTTAAGGTTTGCAATGCACTCGTTCAAAAGCACAGATTGGTGTTGAAACTCCATCACTTCCCCGTCATCCTTTCATTTCTGTCCGGAAGCTCCCCAGGGGAGGTCCATCAGATATTCAGTCCCAGCTGTGACATCTGCTCGGCGATATCATCCATATCACCCGAGGCATTGTAATCAGTCCACCTCTGTTTGTCCCAGATTTCCACCCGGTTGATCATGCCGGTCAATACGACATCCTTCTCCAGTCCGGCAAATTCTCTCAATGACTGCGGTAAAAGAATTCTCCCCTGCCGGTCCAGCTCGCAGCTCATAGCCCCTGCGACGAAAAATCGTGTAAACCTTCTGGCGTTGCTCTGTGTAAGCGGCAATGCACGCAGCTGCTCTTCGAATTTTTCCCATTCTCCAAGCGGGAAAGCAAACAGACAGCCATCCAATCCCCTGGTGACCTTGAATTCCTCTCCGAGTCCTTCGCGGAATTTTGTCGGGATAATCAGCCTGCCCTTGGTGTCCACTGTATGATTATATTCACCATTGAACATCCGTCTGCCTCCAGGATCGTTTTCCTCCACACATCGTCCTCCTGAGAACATCTCATGGGATTATTATGTACTTTGGAACCACAATCCACCACTTTTCACCACTCACAGGAACATCATAATGCATTCCCCCCAAAAAGACAAGAGCGGAAATGAAAAAAATCATGCACTTAGCACATAAAATAGTGCGACAAAATGCATGATTCTACATCATATAGTGATCGTTTTACGGCAGACATACTAGAAGCTGTAGAACGCCATAATCTTAAAAATATGTTACATATTTATTGCGCACAATGTAACAATGGGACAGGGGACGGTTCTCTGTTTGATGCTCCGCGGAAAACATATACACATTTCTCCACGCAAAAAGTCCCTGCATGCCATGCAGGGACTTCAACTGATGTATAAGAATCAAAAAAGCTGCTAACCAGAATCGAACTGGTGACCTCATCCTTACCAAGGATGCGC
>CAMOSN010000007.1 GCA_946624935.1 uncultured Lachnospiraceae bacterium
CTTCTATGTCTTTTCTGTTTACGGATTCTTCTATGCCTTGACAGATTTATTCAGTGCGCCAGGCCTCAAGCGCTTCGATCCCTGCCTGCGTTACGGGCTTGATCCATTTTCCGCTGAACAGATGAATCTGCATGAGTACATACCGGACCGGTTCATCCGCATAGCACAGCGCAAACACCACCAGGGTCGGCCAGTGCAGGATCATGCCCGCCGTCCACACCAGAGGCAGGACCATCGCCCACATGAACACGATCTCCAGGATCGTCCCGTGGGCAGCGTCACCTGCCGCCCGGAAGGTATCATTCTGGGTCCAGTTGCCCATGCGGATAAACGCAGCCACCGCATAAATGCACACCATCCCGAAGGCGATCCGGAAGCTCTCTCCCTGCATGCCCATCAGATGCAGGATCGGAGTATGGAAAGCGATCAGCAGCAGACAGATCGTCCCGATCGAAGCCTGACACAGATACACCAGCCTCCACGCCCTCTGATAGGCTGTCTCGGGATCACCTGCGCCCACTTCCGTACCGACCAGCACCGAAGATGCATTCGAGAACCCGGCAAAGAAACCGATCACCAGGCCCTCCAGGGTCCGGAACACTGCGACAGCGGCGATTGCTTCCTCCGGCTGCCGCCCAAGAACAATGTTGATCACCATATTGCCCAGGCCGATCAGCACTTCATTGAGAATGATCGGATAGCATTTCCGGAAATACGACCGCACCAGTTCCTTGTCCCAGCGGAAATGCCTGCGCACGGCCAGCAGATAGGGATGTCCGCTCACCCTGGCCAGCACAAGAATCATCACGATCCCGGCGGCCTGTGCGATCACAGTTGCCGTGGCAGCCCCGCGCACGCCCATTCTCGGTGCGCCGAGATTTCCAAAGATCAGCACCCAGTTCAGAAAGATATTCACGCCCACAGAAAGGATCGAACCATACAGGGGGATGCGGACCCTTTCCGTACAGCGAAGCAGGGACGCCATCGCCATGGAAAAGACCATCAGCGGATAGGCGAAGCCTGCGATCCGCAGATAGTCCACCCCGATTCTCCGGATGGACTCCTTATCGGTGTACAACCGCATAACCTGCTCCGGGAAAAAGACAGCAAGGATTCCGAACAGGATTCCGACGGTCATCATACATGTAAGCGTCAGACCGTAGGAACGATTGATCCCGTCATCATCCTGCGCCCCCCAGTACTGCGAGAAGAAAAGCATTCCTCCACCCACAAAGCCCCAGTAACCGCTGAACATCAGCGAGGAAAACTGGGCACACAAGCCCACAGCCCCGATCTCGGTCGGGCCCAGGGAGGCGATCATCATGGTATCCACCATCGAGCCGGTAGTCGTAAGAAGGTTCTGCAGCGCCACGGGAAGCGCAATCACTGCCACCTTTTTCAGAAAATCGCTCCACGGAAAGGGGGCCTTTGTATGAAGCGGACCATTCGTATTCTTCATATTGAAAACTCTTTTTTATTTCTCCTGTTGTGATTGATATCTGAATTTGCCACGGCGCTCTTCGGAGATGGCCAGGATGATTATGATCAGTATCGCCAGAACACTGATCCCCAGTCCGGCGCGGCTGCCGGGAATGCGATATCGCAGTTCGATTTGGTGCGTTCCTGCCTCAAGCGGAAGTGCAGGATACATTCCGTTTCCGCAGATCAGCTTCCCGGGCACGCCATCCACTCTCACGCTCCATCCCTTCTCCCAGGGAATGGCGAAGCACAAAAGCTTTGGCTGCTGCAGGCTGATGGTGCCATCCACCCTTGAAGTGGTAAAGGTATCGGCATCCGCATGAAAGTCCACGTTCTCCAGGCTGTCTTCCCGGAGCGCTTCCACCCACAATGCATACTGCTCCACAGGCTGCGCAGCGACGCGCAGATGGTCGAATGTGTAGATTCCCTTTCCGGAGAAGGTCAGTACGATCGCATCCTTTTTTTTCTGCGAATAGCCGGTGTTCACAAGAAAATCATGCCTTCCGGCATACCAGTCATGCTCGGGCGTGAGCACCGTAAGTGTTTTCTTCGTAACGGTCTTCTCCCCGCTGCGACTGTGTACTTCGATCTCGGCCTTCGTCCCGCCGTTCTCAAAATGCAGGTTCTGCACGTACAGGCAGGTTTCTGCGTTCTCCACTCCGTCGAAGAAAAGGGTAAGCGCTGCTCCGGCTTTGGAGACCGTGATCCGGTTCTCTTCCATCTTCAGTCCATCGGATTCTTCAAAGGTAAAGGGAAGATCCATGCTGTCAAACGTCATCTGTTCCCGCGCCAGCTGCGGGTACGCTCCTTGCAGATCGTCAAGCTCCTCGTCCGATACCATGACTGCCTGCAGCATGGCCTCCTGCCGCTCCAGTGCATCCATGGATCGATACGATTCCCCGGAAAACACATTCGCGAAGGTATAACCGAAGGGAAGGGTATAACGGTTGCGATACACCGGAACAATGGCATCCAGCGGATTCTCCTGTACGGAAAGGCGCTCATAGCCATAAGGAACATACGCTCCCGAACGTGACGCATAATACTGCGTGCCTGTAAGGGCCAGGGTCAGCGCCCGGTCATCCAGTCCGCGCAGGTCGTAGCTTCGGAACGTATTATTTGCAATGTCATCCAGATAAGAAGCGACCAGGCCGTTGGCCAGGCTCCAGTAATAATGTACGGAAGGAAGGCCGTCGATCACAGATTCATTCTTTTTGATTCCATGTCCCGAGTAACGGTCGAGAAGTTCCTCCTGCGAAAGCTCCGCCGCCTGTGCAGTCTCGCGAACCGCCAGGCCCATCGTATTCCAGGGGCGATCCGAAAAGTGCTCCTGCAAAGCATCCTGCAGCGCTGCGGGATCCGTCTCTGTCAGAATCTGTTCCAGTTCGACGTCGGACAGGCGGTCGGTCATCGCCTGCATGGAGATGGTTCCCTCCAGATTGTCCTTTCCCTCCAGATGGTTCATGAACCAGATATTCCCCGCAAGCGCAGCCATCGAAAGAGCTATCATACCGCCGGCAAACATCCTGCGGAAATGATGGCGGTACCTGGTCACGCCACATAGCAGAAACAGGATCAGACAGATGAATACCCCGAGAGACCAGGCCAGATTGCGGATATAGATCCCTTTTACACGGCCCCTCATCAAAATCATACAGACAAGACCGATGCCGCACACAATAACAAGGGCCGCGATTTCCTTTTTCCGAATACAGCGGATTTCCTCCCACATCCGCACGGTGAGCCAGCTGGTCAGCAGCACGATCCCCCAGGACCAGCGATTTGTCACATAAGATCCTCCGGACAGAATATATCCGGCCAGAGGAATGCATAAAAGTACACCTGCGAATACGACCAGGACCTGATACCGCCTGAAGGCTTTTCCCCGCAGCAGCACAGCGGTCAGGACACACACCCCGATTCCGGTGATTCCAAGATGCGTCCAGGAGCCATTGGAGAAGGGGGTAAACAGGCTCAGCGGAAAGGCCGCATAGTATTCCTTTCCGAACAGCACGGGCACAGTAGAACCGCCCGATATACGCGGATTTTGCAGAAATTTCAGCACCACGGGCAGGAACAGCATACTGCTGAGCATGACCCCCAATACCGATCCCGCAGCGATTCGAAACAGCGCCGGCAGACCTTCCCTGATTCTGTGCAGACCGTACCTGCTGATCAGCCTCCACACCACATAGCACACGGTGAGCAGTACGATCATATAAAAGAAATAGAAATTGGATGCCGTACCAAACGCCACCGCCAGCGCAAGGGGCACCACCCGCTTCTCGCGGATCGCCTTCTCCACGCCAAGCAGAACAAGCGGGAACCAGATCAGCGGATTCACAAAAAACGGATGCCTGGTTGCGGTATACAGTGAAAAACCGCAGAAGGCATACAGCAGCGCTCCTGTGAGATAAGGAGCTTCTTCGGAAACCGCTGAAGGTGTCCCAAAATGCTCACTGGCAAAAGGCATCCTGTTCGGAATCGTATAAAAGGCAAAAAACAGAAACGCAATCCCCGCAAGGTAAAGCCTCAGCACAATCAGTACATTGTACAGATATACAATGTGGGCCGTATCAAAAAAAACGCTCAGTAATGCGAGGGGATCTCCGACCGCATAGTAATGCAGTGTCGTGACAACATCCCCGCCGTAACCGAACGCAAACGAATAAGCAGGGAGCGAGAAATCTCCCTGCATGATCCGTCTTCCGATGCTGCGCAGCCAGCGTCCGTAGTAATCCAGTGCCTTGATATGCTGCATCATTCCGTCACCGCTGTTCACCAGCGATTTCCCCCGCAGCATGTAGGGACCGGCCAGACATGCGGCCAGCACAGCAAACAGAAGGGTATAGAGTAAGAAGCATCGAAACCAATTCCTGCGCTTCACAATCTGTCTACTCCTCAATAATATTTCTTCACCATCAGAATGGGATCGCTGGTCAGATCCACCCCAAGCCGCTTAAAGATGTGAATGTCCACATCGGAAAGCATCACCGTCGTATGCACCTGGCATCCGCGCAGCTTCGGAAGCTGTTCCAGGGCTCTGCGTGCATTCTCATCCGTCATCCCGGCAAAGGTCAGTGCGATGAGCACCTCATCGGTGTGAAGCCTAGGGTTCTTTCCGTGCAGGAAGCGTACCTTCAGGTCCTGAATCGGAACGATCGCCTCCGGCTTGATCAGCTTCACCTCATGGTCAACGCCGGCCAGATGCTTCAGTGCGTTCACCAGCAGGGCTGCCGACGCACCAAGCAGGTCCGAGGTCTTGGAGGTGATCACACAGCCGTCGGAAAGCTCGATCGCCGCACACGGAACTCCCAGCTTTTCCGCTCTCTCGTCTGCCGCAACGACTACCGCCCGGTCCTTCACGGAAATCTTCGCCTGCTTCATGAGCAGTTCGATCTTATATACCTCACTCTCTGTGCCCTTTTCCAGCACAACACGGTTTGTTGCGTCGTAATACCGGCGAATGATCTCCATACAGGAAGCCTCGCGGCAGGCTTCGTCATCAATAATACAGTTTCCCGCCATGTTCACGCCCATGTCGGTTGGAGATTTATACCGGCATTCCCCGTAGATCGCCTCAAAAATGGAGGAAAGCACCGGGAAGATTTCGATATCGCGATTATAATTGACCGTCGTTTTGCCGTAAGCCTCCAGGTGGAACGGATCGATCATGTTCACGTCATTCAGATCCGCAGTAGCCGCCTCATAGGCAAGGTTGATCGGATGCTTGAGCGGGATGTTCCAGATCGGAAATGTCTCGAATTTCGCATAGCCGGCCTTGATCCCGTGCAGATTGTCGTGATACAGCTGGGACAGGCAGGTCGCCATCTTTCCGCTGCCCGGTCCGGGTGCCGTGACCACCACCAGCGGGCGTGTGGTCTTCACATATTCATTCTTCCCGAAGCCGTCCTTACTGATGATCAGGGGCAGATTGGAGGGATATCCTTCGATGATATAATGCAGATATACATTTTTTCCCTGCTTCTCCATTCGTTCCTTGAACAGATGTGCGGATTCCTGCCCGGTGTACTGGGTGATCACGATGCTGCTGACCAGCAGACCACGCTTTTCAAACTCCTCCATCAGACGGCGGACGTCCACATCGTAGGTGATCCCGAGATCTCCGCGCATTTTGTTCTTTTCAATATCCGAGGCATTGATCACCATGATGATCTCGGCAATATCCGACATCTGCATCAGCATGCGCAGCTTGCTGTCCGGCTCAAAACCGGGCAGCACCCGGGAAGCATGGAAATCGTCGAACAGCTTTCCGCCGAACTCCAGATACAGCTTGTCGCCGAACTGTGCGATCCGCTCGCGGATATGCTCCGATTGAATTTTCAGATACTTTTCGTTGTCAAATCCTCTTTTCATTCCTGATCCCTTTTAAATCCTGTCAATATTCAGCTCTTTGTTCCTTTTCAGCGATCTGTTTCATTCCAGCCAGCTGTTTTCCAGCCAGCTGCTCTATTTCAGCCATCCACAGATATCCATATTGGGATTTCTTCTGACCCCCTGAAGTATTGGCTTCCATTCAGGCTTCCCACAGGTGTTCCTGATAAACACCGTCCGCAATCAGTTTCGCGAAGGATTGCTTCACGACGGGGATGTCCTCCTGATAGGTCACTCCGAACCAGTGATCCCGTGAAGGACAAACGTTCACTTCAGCTTCTCCCTTTGACAGCAGATCATCCACAATGATGGGCAGCAGGAATTCTTCCTTCAGGCAGTTTTCCGGTGTGAGTGCTTCCAGAAATGCCTGGAAGTGGCTTTCCAGCACCGTCAGCATCTGCTGTGGATATCCCCAGAAATTCATCGACACCAGAGAATCCGAATCCACATCCTTCAGCGCTCCGTCCGCGCCGGGAGCCGCTGCTCCTGCTTCTGTACGGACGATCCCGCGTGTTTCGGCGATCGACCGCAGTGAGCCCGTATCGTCCACGCTGCAGATCCCTCTGGTCACGCCGCCATGCTCCGAGAGCGTATTCTTCAGGACAAATCCGGCCATACAAAGATCAAGCGTACCATTCTTCATCCCTGAACCGTCCATCCCCACAAGGTAATCATGCACACGGACAAAGGCCTCTTTTCCATAGTAATCATCCGCATTGATCACTGCAAACGGCTCATGAATGAGATCCTTACAGGCCAGAACTGCCTGCCCTGTTCCCCAGGGCTTTTTGCGCCCTTCCGGCAGATGAAATCCGTCGGGAAGATCGGTAAGCTCCTGAAATGCATAGTCTACCTCGATCCTCCGGGCGAGCCGGTCCCCGATAATCTCACGAAAGTCCTTTTCCAGATCCTTTCGCAGAACAAATACCACCCGGTCGAAACCCGCTTCCAACGCGTCATGCACGGAATAATCCATGATGATCTCCCCGTGCGGCCCAAAGGATGTGAGCTGCTTGATTCCCTGTCCAAACCGGCTGCCAAGACCAGCCGCCATAATCACCAATGTCGTCTTCATACTCGTATCCATTTCCTTTCCGGAAGCATACTGTCATCGGAAACACCACTTTTCTAATAGTACATCAAAAGGTGTTTTCATTCAAGCGCAGAATCTTTGTGCATTTTTTCCAGAATTTACTTGAAATAAAGTCGATTATTGGATATTATAACTTTATACTGTACGCTGTGTGCATGATCCAATTATGCATAGTAAATCGAAAAAAGGAGGTTTCATATGTCACTGGAAAACAGATACACGAAAATTCACTCAAAAGTCAATCCGGACGCCATCATTCGTGTCGTGCCGGGACATTTTGCAACGACCCACTCCCACATCAATTATTATGTGGACATGACGATCATGAAGTCAAGAAAAAGCGAGGCAGCTGCTGCAGCATCCGTTCTTGCCTACAAATATTCCAATACCACTTATATCGACTCCATCATCTGCATGGACGGCTGTGAAGTCATCGGTGCCTATCTGGCGGAAAAACTCACCGATTCGGGCATCATGTCCCTGAACAAGCATCAGACCATGTACGTCGTCTCCCCCGAGGTCCACACCGGCGGCCAGCTGATCTTCCGCGACAACATGCAAATGATGATCAACGGAAAACACTGCCTGCTCCTGCTCGCCTCTGCTACCACCGGCCGTACCATCGCCAAGGCTCTGGAATGTATCCAGTATTACGGCGGCATCGTGGAAGGCGTTTCCGCGATCTTCAGTGCCAGTGACAAGGTGAACGGCGTGGACGTATACTCGATCTTCGGAAGCGACGACATTCCCGAATATACCACCTACGAGCCGGCCAAATGCCCGCTGTGCGCACAGGGCCACCGCCTCGACGCCATCGTAAACAGCTATGGCTACTCCAGGCTGTAAAACCGGGACATCTGATAAAGCCATCTCATCCGGGCTGCTCCTCTGGCAGTCCGTTTTATATTAGGCAGATTGCGGATCGCGTGTCACACGAACTGCAGCATGAAAAAGAAAAAACCCCGTAAAAACGGGGTTATGAGAAAGCCGGAAGCCGGGCTTGAACCGGCGACCTACGCATTACGAATGCGTCGCTCTGCCAACTGAGCTATTCCGGCGGACTGCTTCGCAGTCAACGATGCTATTATACTTGCTTGGGGTTGCTTTTGCAAGCACTTTTTTATAATCTCGGGAATTTTCTTATATGTTTTTCCTCAGCTGCGCAGTGTCCGGTAGAAGCAGCTGCGGTTTCCGGTGTGGCAGGCCGCCCCGGTCTGCCACACTTTTGCAAGGATGGTGTCGTTGTCGCAGTCGATCCGCAGCTCCTGCACCTTCTGGAAATGCCCGGAGGTCATTCCCTTGATCCACAGCTCGGAGCGGCTCCGGCTCCAGTAGGTCATCTGCCCGGTGGCGAGGGTGCGCTCATAGGCTTCCCGGTTCATGTAGGCCAGCATCAGTACTTCTGAGTTTTCGCAGTCCTGCACGATCACCGGCACAAGGCCGTCCGGTCCTTTTTTGAGTTCCTCCCAGGAAAGTTGTATTTCCATTTTACAGAGCTCCTTTCGTGGACAGCACGCTTTCGATCCGCGGGTCGGGTGTTACTGCCTCATCGAGGGCCTTGGCAAAGGCCTTGAACATGGCTTCCGCCATATGGTGATTGTTCCCGGGGGTAAGAACTTTCAGGTGCAGGTTCATCATGGCACTGTAGCTGACTGCGTAGAAGAATTCCTTCACCATCTCGGTGCTCATGCCGCCCATTTTTCCGGGAACAAAGGCGTCCTCATAGGAGAAATAAGGTCTTCCGCAAAGGTCCACCGCGCACAGCACCAGGGTCTCGTCCATCGGAAGGATGCGCTGTCCGTAACGCCGGATTCCTTTTTTGTCACCCAGTGCTTCGCGTATCGCAGTTCCAAGTACGATGCCTGTATCTTCGATGGTATGGTGATCGTCAACATACAGGTCTCCCTCGGCTTTCACCTCAAGATCAAACAGTCCATGGCGTGCAAACCCGTCCAGCATGTGATCAAAAAAACCGATTCCTGTGTCGATGTCCGATTTTCCGCTCCCGTCCAGCTCAATTTCCAGACGAATGGCTGTTTCATTTGTATTGCGTTCAATCTCTGCCCTGCGGCTCATTTTCGTACTCCTTCTTTATCTTTATTCCGACGGATCTTCCACTCCCTCATACCTTACCGCAATAGAATTGGCATGCGCTGTCAGTCCCTCTGCCTTCGCGAAGGAAATGATCTCATCCCTGACACCTTCGAGTGCCTGCCTGGAGTAATAGATGATACTGGATTTCTTGATAAAATCATCCACTCCAAGCGGGGAGAAGAAGCGTGCGCTGCCACCGGTCGGAAGCACATGATTCGGTCCGGCCAGATAGTCCCCGAGCGGCTCCGAGCTGTACCCTCCAAGGAAAATTGCTCCCGCATTGCGCACCCGGGTCATCACATCAAACGGATCCTTTGTAACGATTTCAAGGTGCTCCGAAGCAACTGCATTGACCATTTCCAGCGCCTGCTCCAGATCCTGCGCTACCAGCAGATAACCAAACTGCTGCAGGGATTTTTCGATGATCGGCCTGCGTGAAAGGTTCTCGAGAAAAGCGTCGATCTCCTTCGATACCTCCTGCGCAAGTGTGCTGCTCGTGGTCACCAGAATGGCGGAAGCCATTTCATCGTGCTCTGCCTGCGAAAGCAGGTCAGCGGCAACATGCCGGGGATTGGCGGTTTCATCTGCCAGAACCAGGATCTCGGAGGGACCTGCAATGGAATCGATACTGACATTTCCGAACACCTGCCGTTTGGCAAGCGCTACGAAGATATTTCCCGGTCCGGTGATCTTATCCACCCGCGGTATGCTCTGTGTGCCGAAGGCCAGCGCAGCGATGGCCTGTGCGC
The DNA here is from genome assembly GCA_946624935.1 of uncultured Lachnospiraceae bacterium. Classification (GTDB taxonomy): domain Bacteria; phylum Bacillota; class Clostridia; order Lachnospirales; family Lachnospiraceae; genus Merdiplasma. Next base: position 9,811 of record CAMOSN010000007.1, read on the forward strand.
CGCCGACCTTGTAGATGGCATCGGTTCCGGCTTCGTGGGCTGCGATCAGGGTTCCCGGATTCACCTTTCCATCCCTGCCCGGCGGTGTGACCATGATGATCCGGTCCACGCCCGCCACTTTGGCCGGGACCACATTCATCAGCACGGTGGAGGGATATGCAGCCTTTCCTCCGGGTACGTATACACCGGCCTTCTCCAGGGGCACGATCTTCTGACCGAGAAGGGTACCCTCCGGAGTGCTTTCAAACCAGCTGTTTCTCTTCTGCTTTTCGTGGAAGGTACGGATATTCTGCAGCGCGCTCCGGATCACCCGGACCAGCGAAGGATCCACGGCCTCGTATGCCTCCCGGATCTCCTCCTCCGTGACAAGGATGCTCTGTGCGTCCAGCCGCACGTGGTCGAACTTCTCCGTATATTCAAACAGAGCCTCATCTCCCCGGATACGTACATCCTCCACGATGTCAGCGACAATCTTTTCATATTCCGGGGTATGTCCGGCGCTGCGTGTGCGAAGATGGTCCAGGACCTCGCTGCGCACGGAATCATTCAGTTCTAATACTTTCATACTCTATTCCTTTCCGGAGATCACTTCTCCCAGCCCCTGCAGAAGCTTTGTGATCCGTTCATTCTCCATTCGCATACTGACCTGATTCACCACCACCCGGGCGGACAGGTCACACACCTCCTCCAGAACCTGCAGACCATTCTCCCGGAGGGTGGATCCGGTCTCCACGATGTCGACGATGACCTCGGCAAGTCCCACAATGGGCGCCAGCTCGATGGAGCCGTTCAGCTTGATGATCTCAACCGTCTGGTTTTTGGTGTTATAAAAATAATCTCCCGCGATGTTCGGATACTTGGTCGCCACCCGGATCTGTGCCTGGGAACGCAGCAGTGATGCGGCGCTGGCCGGTCCGCACACACACATTCTGCATTTTCCGAAGCCGAGGTCCATCACCTCCAGCAGCTTGCGCTGCTCCTCCAGGATGGTATCCTTGCCGACGATTCCGATGTCGGCAGCCGCATATTCCACATAGGTCGGAACATCCGGTCCCTTGGCCAGGAAAAAACGCAGACCGTATTCCTCATTGGTGAAGATCAGCTTACGGGTGGAAGGGTCCTTCATCTCCTCCAGAGTAATCCCCATCTCCTCGAACAGCTTCATGCTTTTATTCGCCAGCCGTCCCTTCGCCAGGGCGATCGTCAGATAACGCATTCAGGACACCTCCATTCTGACAATTTTCATTCCATCCTCTTCGCTGACCAGCTCACCACCGCCGGTCAGGCACTGTCCGGCCGCTTCGTCAGCCTGTTTTTTGGTATCGGCAAGCTGCAATATCACTTGCTCGCCCTCCCCGCGCAGACGACCTGCGATGCGGATTCCCTCTCCGCGCTTTTCGCGGGCACAGAAAATCTTCAGGCATTTTGTCTTCCCGAAGCTGCCGGCATTCTGTCTCGACAATGCATTCATCAGCTGATCCACCACAATGACAAATCCGACGGCAGGCGCATCCTTTCCGAAGTAGCGCAGCAGCGAATCATACCGGCCGCCCTTCACGACAGCCTCGCCGCTGCCATAGGTGTAAGCCCGGAACAGGATCCCGGTATAATACATATAGTTGCTCGTCATCCCGAGGTCAAAGCTGACATACTGGGAAAGCCCGTACTCTTCCAGAATATCGAACACCTGCTGCAGCCGCAGGATGGCATCGGCCGCCTCCTCGCAGTCTCCGGCCAGCTCTCTTGCCCGCTCCAGGACCTCCCGGCCGCCAAACAGCGACGGGATCGCACTCAGCACCTCCATCAGTGCCTGTTTTTCCCCCGCCAGTTCCCCGGATTCGGCTTTCTGCTCCAGGAGTTTTCTCACGCCGAAGCTGTTCTTGTTGCGGATCAGCGACTGCAGCTCCTGGCAGATCTCCTCCGGAAGGCCGCTGCTGCTGACCAGAGAGCGGAAGTACCGCACATTTCCAAGGCTCACCGTAAACTCGGACAGTCCGGCGCTGCGAAGTGCCGTGATCACCATGGCGATCAGCTCGGCATCCCCCTCCGCTGAGGCGTCCATCATCAGCTCCGCTCCCATCTGCATACTTTCCTTCAGCCTTCCGCGGTAGCTGTTGTGATTGATAAAGGCACTTCCCGAATAACACAGACGGATCGGCTGCTCATCATCCACAAAATAGCGAGCGGCTGCTCTGGCGATGGAGGGCGTGAAGTCAGGCCGCAGGACCAGTGTATTGCCTTCCTTGTCGAAGAACTTGTACAGCTCGGCGGAAGGAATCGTACCGATTTCTCTTCCGAACACATCAAAGTACTCAAAGGTCGGTGTTTCGATGTCCTGATAGCCGAACGCACTCAGCACATCATGCAGCTTCAGCTCGAGCTGCCGTTTCCGGCGGCATTCCTCTCCGTACAGGTCGCGTACCCCATCCGGCGTGTGCAGTATTTTTCTGTTCATAGTAACCTTACTCCTCCCTGCTGTCCAGGTCCTTCTGCAGCATGTCCAGATACGGAACCAGGAAGCCCCCTCTTGGCTTCATTTCATAGGTGATATCGATCTCCTCGATGCGAAAGCTTTTCCGGCCCCCGGCAAGGGCCCGGTCCCAGAAGCGCCGGACATCCCGATACGGCATATAATAAATCTCATCCCGGTGATTATAGCATATGATCAGAAAGGAGATCCCTCCCTGCTGTTCAAATTTTTCCATGAAACGAATCTGATGCGGATGGATGTTCTGCAGACTGAACGTATCATAGCTGCACTCCTTCGCGTCAAAACACACCGGGATGCCCTGTACGACTCCAATATAATCCACCGTGCTCTTATGATCGAAATAGGCAAGCGTGATGTGCCTGCTTTCCTTGTCGATGTTGATCGGCGTGATCGGCGTGGGCACCTTCTGGATCAGGGCCAGATCCTGCTCCAGGTACTGCTCATTGGTCATGTTGATCAGTTCCTCCAGCGCCGAGCCCCTTAATCCTCTGGTTTTCTGATTCCCCATTTAAATCTCCAGCTCTCCCAGTATTCTTTGAAATTCTTCCGGCGCCCGGGCCGTGAACGTTTTTCCGGCCAGCGCTGCAAGCGGTCCGGGCAGATATGTTGGAAACTCCAGGCGGTATGCATGCAGCATTTGTGAACGGATGCCGTATGCATCCCGGAAATACCGGTTTGCCTTTTCATTCCCGTATTTTACATCCCCCAGAATCGGGTATCCGATACTGCCAAGATGCGCACGGATCTGATGGGTGCGTCCGGTAAACAGCCGGATCCTGAGCAGGCTGAGGGAATATCCTCCCGGTTCCGTAAAGCAGTGCTCGGGCCACACCTTTGTGAGGATCCGGCGGCTTCCTTCCGTCTGCTTCGCAGACACCTCCGCCTTATTGTCTGATGCTTTCTTGGACAGATACCCGTCAAGCAGCAGCTCCTCCTGCACATGTCCCAGCGTTATACACAGGTAATCCTTATGGACAAGCCGGTCCCGAAACAGTGCGGTAAGCGTGGCCAACCCCTGCTGAGTCTTGCCGATCGTAACAATTCCACTGGTATTCCGGTCAAGACGATTACAGGCGGAAGGCCGGATAAACACCAGCTTTTCCGGATCCGTCTGCCCAGTGCGCAGCAGATATTCCACCGCATATTCATTCAGGGACCAGTCGCCGGGAGCAGCCTTCTGTGTCAGCACCCCCGATGGCTTGTTCACGATCAGCACATGCGGATCCTCATACAGGATGCTGTTTTCAAAAAAATCATCCCTTCTATGCTGCGAAGAAGCAACGGTTTTCTTTTCCGGAAGAAACGCAGCTGCCGTTTCCCCGGCAAACTTGCGGAAGGTTTCATCGGAAAACCAGATCTGTACGGCATCGCCCGAATGAAGCTGTTCTTTTCCGGTTGCCTTTTTCCCGTTCAGTGTGATGTTTTTCTTCCGCAGCATTTTATACAGAAAGCCTGCCGGTGCATTTTTCAGTGCACGTTCCAGTACGCGCTCCAGCTTCTGCCCCTCCTGGGAGGGGGAAATGATCAGTTCTTTCATCTTTTCGTTTAATTGTGTCCTGGTCACAGGGAAATGGCCTTGATCACTGCCAGAATTCTCTCATCTCTGGTGAGCGTGTCATACCCGGCGATTTCGCTGCCCTCTTCCTGCAGGTCTTCTTCTGTCACATCCTCAGCCCCCTGCGTGGCAGCTTCCTGCTCCTGCGCCAGACGCTCTCTGTCAAGCTTCTCCCGTGAAGCCTTTTCCTCAGCCTTTTTCTCTTCAGCCTTTTTCATAGAAGAAATTCGTTCCAGAAAAGGCTTCATCTCAGCAAAGATCTTCACCCTTACCGACCTGCAGCCATTCTTTGCAAGGATCTGTTCTATATGCTTTTCCATAAAATGGAATTGATCCAGCTTTCCATTCAGCGAAAGACCGGCTACACTGCCCCCCCGCACGACCACGGCATCCAGCGGCATCCGCCCTTCGTAGGCTGTCACGGTAAGTTCATAGGCATGCACCATGTCCCCCGATACTTTTTCCGTTTCCTGCACGACATACTCCGGCGCATCCTTCTGCAGCATGATCATGATCCAGGACACCGCAAATCGTGCAGCAGGAATCACCCCGAGGATCGCAACCACCGTGAGCAGATTCTTCCTGGTCCCGGTCGTGATCAGTCCTGTAAAAAAGATCACAAGAGGAATGGCAAACATTAAAAGAGCGATCAGTCCGCGCTTCACTTTTTCCCGGCGGATGTAGCCGCTGCTTCCTTTTTGAATTTGTTTCATTTTTTGGATTTATGCACCTTTCTGATGGTCTTTCGCCTGGTGTGATGCTCAGATGACACCCGGCGACTCTCCTGTATGTCCTTCGCATGATCAGGGCCTGTTTTTCCCCGCTGTGCATGACGCTGTTCAGGGGCTGTTTTTCCCTGCTGTGCATGACGCTGTTTCGGGCCTGTTCTTTTCGCGGAGCCTTCCATGTGCTGCTTCGACGGGCGGATCAGCGCATCCGGGCCGAAACCGATCAGATCCGTTCTTCCGGCTGTGCGCAGTGCTTCCTCCACCAGCGCCCTGTTTTTGGGATCCCGATACTGGATGAGTGCTCTCTGCATTGCCTTTTCGTGCGGATCGCGGGGTACGTACACCGGCTCCATGGTCCGCGGATCAAGCCCGGTATAGTACATGCAGGTCGAGAGCGTGGAAGGCGTCGGATAAAAATCCTGCACCTGCTCCGGCATGTATCCCAGACCCCGTAAATACTCCGCCAGCTCCACTGCCTCCTTCATCCGGCTTCCCGGGTGCGAGGACATCAGATAAGGCACCAGATACTGATCCATGCCACAGGAACGGTTCATGCGTTCATAGCGCTTTGTAAATTCCATGTACACATCGTGGGAGGGCTTTCCCATCCTGCGCAGGACCGGTCCCGCCACATGCTCCGGCGCAACCTTGAGCTGACCGCTCACATGATACTGCACCAGCTCCCGGAGAAATGCATCCGACGGGTCTGCCAGAAGATAATCAAACCGGATCCCGGAACGGATGAATACTTTTTTCACACCGGGCAGACTGCGCAGCTTCCTCAGAAGCGCAATGTAGTCACTGTGATCGGCGCGCAGATTCGGACAGGGCTTCGGGAACAGGCACTGCCGGTTCGTACAGGCGCCCCGTTTCAACTGCTTTTCACAGGCAGGAAAACGGAAATTGGCAGTGGGACCGCCCACATCGTGGATATATCCCTTAAACTGCGGATCCCTTATCAGCAGCTTCGCCTCCTCCAGAAGGGATTCATGACTGCGCGACTGAATGATCCTGCCCTGGTGAAACGTAAGGGCGCAGAAGCTGCATCCTCCGAAGCATCCCCGGCAGCTTACAAGGCTGAACCGTACCTCCTCCAGAGCAGGTACACCGCCGGCAGCATCATACATCGGATGTGCCTTCCTCTGATAGGGAAGTGCATAGATATCATCCATTTCGATCTGCGTAAGCGGTCTCGCGGGCGGATTCTGAACGACCCACTGACTGCCGTAGGGCTCCGCCAGCTTTCTTCCGCTGAAGGGATCCGTGTTCTGATACTGAATGGCAAAGCTCTTTGCATATTCCTTCGGATCAGCGCTCATCTGCTCAAAGGACGGCAGGATCAGTGCATCCGAGACTGCTTCCGGGTTCTTCGTACGAAAGCAGGTGCCGGGTATAAAAGTGATATCCCCTATGGCAAGTCCGCTCCCCAGGGCCTCAGCAACTGCGGCAATGGACAGCTCGCCCATCCCGTAGGAAATCAGATCGGCACCGCAGTCCATCAGCACGGACCTGCGCAGCTGATCGTCCCAGTAATCATAATGGGCCAGCCTGCGAAGACTAGCTTCGATACCGCCGACGATGACTGGTGTGTGCTTGAAGGTCTGCCGGATCAAATTGCAGTAAACGATCACAGCCCGGTCAGGCCGCTTTCCCATGACGCCTCCAGGCGTATAGCTGTCACGACTTCTCCTCTTCCGGGATACCGTGTAATGATTCACCATGGAATCCATGTTACCCGCACTCACCAGAAAGGCAAGCCGCGGCTCTCCAAGCGCTGCGATGCTCGCCGGGTCCTTCCAGTCCGGCTGTGCGATGATCCCTACCCGGTAGCCGCGGCTCTCCAGCACACGGCTGATGATCGCCGGGCCGAAGGAAGGATGATCCACATAGGCATCCCCGATCACATATACAAAATCCAGCTGCCCGATCCCCCGCTCACGCATCTGCTGTGCGCTGACCGGAAGAAACCCTTCATCCTTCAAGCTCTTTGCTCCTTATTTTGTCAGAATTCTTTCTTTCCACACACCGGCGCAATGCCTGTATTTCCTGCTCCGTCAGCATGCGGCTCTCACCGACGGCAAGTCCTGTATCCAGAATAAGCGGTCCCATCTGCACTCTCCGCAGATAAAGGACCTTTTCGCCTACAGCTTCAAACATCCGTTTGATCTGATGAAAACGCCCTTCCCGAATCGTCACCTGCACACAGGAGACAGCGCCTTCCGGATCCTCCGGTCCTTCTCTCTTTTCCGGAAGCACTCCATCGGCATCCTGCAGGATATCCGCTCTGCTGCGATTTGCATCACAGATCCGCTGCATCGAGGTGTAAAGTTCTCTGCAGTGCGCTTCATCAGTGATCTCCGACAGCTTCGCGCTCAGAGTCCGCCTTTCGTCACCGATATCAAGCCCCTCCCGGAACGCATCGACCGCGGCCTGCGTGATGGTACCGGTTACGACAGCCTCATAGGTTTTATTCACATGCCAGGCCGGCGCAGTGAGTCGGTGCGCAAGCGCTCCGTCATTCGTAATGAGTAAAAGCCCCTCCGTATCGAGATCAAGCCGGCCCACCGGGAACAGATCATCCCGCCTTTCCGGCAGCAGATCCAGCACCGTTTTCTGCGCTGCATCCCTGGTCGCACTGATCGTACCGGCGGCTTTGTTCAGCATGTAGTATCGCATTCCCGAAGCGCTGATCTGCCGTCCGCTTACTGTGACCATATCCTCCCCGGGGCAGATCTTCCTCCCCGGGTCCGTTTCAGGCCGGGACCCTACCAGCACACAGCCGCTTTTGATCAGCTTTTTTACGTCGGTTCTGGTTCCGCAGCCGCTGTTTGCAAGGAAGCGGTCAAGACGTACCTGTTCCATCCTAATTCTCCCGTCAAATGCTCGGATCGGTTTTCACCTGTCGGAAACGAAAATCGGTTTTCACCCGTCGGAAACGGAAATGGAGAAAAACGATCCTCTGAAATCACAAGAAGCACCCGGAATGGCCAAAGATGCCTTTTCCGGATGCTTCCAAGGGGGCAGCCGCCTGAGCGTCCAGGAACTGTCAGGAAATTTCCGAACAGATCCTTACTCTTCCTCGTCCTCAGTTTCATCTTCCTCCTCTACTTCCGGAGTTTTATAACTGGAGGGAGCAACCTGCGGAGAAAGCTCGGCGCGGTTCTGCGTTACGATATCAAGACATGACTGAATGGACTTGATATAATTATTATATTTCTGTCCTGCGGATTCGATCGAGTGCGTCATGATCTTTTCAAGGTTTTCAAGCATCTCGTCCGTATAGGAGATCGCACTCAGACGGATATTGTTCGAATCGTTCGTCGCATTATCGATCAGGTCCTGTGCCTGAGCGTTGGTATCATCCAGAAGCTGATGGGACTGCTCGAGAGCCTTCTGCATCACTTCGCTCTCGCTTACGATCCGTTCAGCCTTCGCCTGCGCATCGGCAATGATTGCATCGGCCTTCTGCTGCGCATCCGCCAGGATGGCATCCTTGTTGCTGATGATTTTCTGATAACGCTTGATCTCATCCGGCGTTTTCATCCGCAGTTCGCGAAGCAGTTCCTCAAGCTCCTCTTTGTTTACGACGATTTTTGTGGAGGACAGCGGCTGAAACTTACAGCTGTCAACATACTCCTCTATTTCTTCGATAATCTGTTCAATTCTGCTGCTCATGACCCTTCTCCCTCATCTGGACCTTTTCATAAATTTTTTCAGCAACGCTTTCCGGGACGAAATGACTGATATCGCCGTGATAAAAAGCCACTTCCTTCACCGTAGTGGAACTGAGGTAGGCGTACTCCAGATTTGTTGTAAGAAAGATCGTATCGATCCCAGGTGCCATGATCCGGTTCGTCTGCGCCATCTGCAGTTCATATTCAAAATCCGTGATTGCCCGCAGTCCACGGACAATGAATTTCGCATCGCATTCCCGGACGAAATCAACGGAAAGCCCTGTAAACGCCTTAATACGGACATTCGGTATTTCTTTCGTCACTTCCATGAGCATTTTAACACGTTCCTCTTCAGAAAACAATGGTGTTTTTGCCCGATTTACCAGCACTGCGACGATGAGCTCATCCACCAGCACCGCCGAGCGCTTAATAATGTCCAGATGTCCCAGTGTAACCGGATCAAAGCTTCCGGGATAAACTGCTCTTGTCACTGTTTTCTGCCTCCTCTAAGAAAAACATGTTTATTGGTTTTGTAGCATTTTTCCTTTTCCGGAACATAACCGAGCTGTGCAAGATAGGAAAAATCCGTTCCCAGGGATGCTTCCACGATGATCCGTGTATCTTCACCGACAAGAGAGCTGCCAGTCAGTGCCTCCAGAACCCGTTTCTCCAGAAGCCGATCATAAGGAGGATCCATAAAAATGAGATCAAAGGAGGGTTCCCCCTCCAGCCGTGCAAGTGCAGCGAACACATCCGAAGGGATCAGCCGTGCATTTTCCCCAAGTCTTGTAAATGCCAGGTTTTCCCGGATGCAGGCACAGGCGCCGCGATCCGATTCTACAAATACTGCACAGGATGCACCTCTGCTCAGTGCCTCGATTCCAATTCCTCCGCTTCCGGCAAACAGATCGAGAAAGCGCGCTCCGGGAAGATCGGGCTGCAGCATATTGAAAAGTGTTTCCTTGATCCGGTCCGTCGTCGGACGGGTGTCCATGCCTTTAACCGTTTTGAGCGGCAGGCGGCGGGCCTTGCCGGCAATGACTCTCATGATGTGCCCTGCTCCTTTAAACTGTGAAACCTTGTATCCGATACGCACGGTAGTATATCATCTCAGGCTGTTTGAAATCTATAATATATAAATATTTTGTAAAATATGACAGTTTCAGAAGAAAATTCCATTGCTTTTTTATGCTACTTTATGTATAATAGCTTCAGCAATTGGACATTTAAATGCGTCAGGAGATTACCAGATATGAATATCGGCTTCATCGCTCACAACAGCAAAAAAAGTCTGATCGAAAACTTTTGTCTTGCTTATAAATACATCCTCGCAAAGCATGAGCTCTATGCAACGGAGATGACCGGCCGCAGGATCGAGGAGGTTACCAATCTCAAGGTTCACAAGTTCCTGTCCGGCAGTGTCGGCGGTGAGCAGCAGTTCATCGATATGATCGAGCGTAATTATTTTGATCTGGTGATTTTCTTCTACAACCCGATTATGAACAGTCCCAATGAAGCGAATATTTTTTCGATCACCCGTGTGTGCGACCGGTACAATATCCCCATTGCCACCAACATCGCCACCGCCGAATCAATGGTTCTGGGCCTGGCCAACGGGGATCTGAACTGGCGCGAAAACATGCATCCTCTGTATTAGATGTTGTGATTTCAGGCCTTGACATTTCGTAAGCAAAATGCCGACTCCATGTAAAATGGAATCGGCATTTTCAATTTGTCATCAAAGCGCGATCTTTCCGGTCACTTCTCCGTTGATCACATAGTAAGCAGCGTTGTCATCGGTCTTAAGGTACAGGGTGATCTCCTTCAGATCGGAAGCCTTCTTGTTCAGCTCGTCTGTCCAGATCTTTTTCACCTGGGCCATTACATCGTCCTTGTTGATTTCCTTGCCCATATACTGGAGATACACGGTTTCCTTGACGGCCTTCTTGACAGGTGCTTTCTTAACAGCCTCACTGGCTGCCTTCACCGTTTTCTCTGCCTTTGCTTCCGCAGCCTTTACCGTCTTGGCGGCAGCCTTTGTCGTACGAACCGCCTTTTCCTTGACCTCTGCAGCAGTAGCCTTGACCTCGGCAGCGGTAGCCTTCGCCTCTACAGCAGCTTTTTCCGCACTCTTTTCAACCTTCGCAGCCGTTTCCTGAACCGTTTTTACAGCGCTGGCTGCTGTCTCTTTTACTGTTTTTGTTTCTTTTTTCATAATTCTCCTCCTCTTAGCGAGCACATCCGCCGGTCAAAGAATCCGGCGATCTTTTGTACTTGATATTTTGATCAGTATCGGGATTTCCCGCCTTGCAGCCGGCCTGGATATCCAACGCCTGCATAATAGCGCAAAACAAAGAAAAATGCAACATATATGGCATCTCCCTTCGTTATTTCTACTAAATGTTCAGATTTTTCAGTTTATCCTTCTGATATGACAGCAATTTTGTTTGAATCCGCTGCATCTGCGGAGTCGCATTTGTCATAATTGTATCGAAAAGCTCCCCGGCCGCCTCATAAGCCATCTGTAAAACTTCCGCATCCCGGTAAATATCCGCCACGCGAAACTGTGCTTCTCCGGACTGGCGCACTCCCAGAAGATCTCCAGGGCCGCGCATTCCCAGGTCCTTTCGCGCCACTTCAAATCCATCATTGGATTTTCCGAGGATCTCAAGCCGGTCCCTGTTCTCCTTTGACTCCTGGGCGCAGAGAAAAATGCAGTAAGACTGATCCCTGCCGCGTCCTACTCTTCCGCGCAGCTGGTGAAGCTGTGCAAGTCCGAAGCGCTCTGCGTTTTCGATCATCATCACCGTGGCATTGGGAACATTGACCCCCACTTCCACCACAGTTGTGGAAACCAGCACCTGAATCTCTCCGGCGGCAAAGGCCTCCATGACGGCGTTCTTTTCGGCGTTTTTCATGCGTCCGTGTAGCCTGCCGATCCGTACATCCGCGCCAAGCTTCTCCTGCAGAACAGAGGCATATTCGGTCACATTCTCGGCATCCACCATCTCGCTCTCATCCACAAGCGGACAGATCACATATGCCTGATGGCCTTTATCGATCTCTTTGCGGATGAACGCATAGGCATTCGGCCGCCAGGCCTTTCCCACCACACAGTTGCGAATCGGCAGACGCCCTCCGGGAAGCTCATCGATCACTGTCACATCCATGTCTCCGAACAGAATTGCCGCCAGTGTCCTGGGAATCGGGGTGGCACTCATCACCAGAGTATGCGGCTGCTCACCCTTCTCCAACAGGGTCTCCCTCTGCCTTACCCCAAAACGATGCTGCTCGTCCGTTACGACGACTGCCAGATTGCGAAATGCTACACTCTCCTGGATCAGTGCGTGGGTTCCGATCACCACCAGTGCTTCTCCCTTCGCGACGGCCGCTTTTGCAAGACGTTTTTCCTTTGCCGTCAGGGAACCGGTGATAAGCACTGCCGGTACATCGATTCCCGCCTGAACGCAGATCCTTGTAAAAGCTTCATAATGCTGACGTGCAAGCACCTCCGTCGGCACCATCATTGCGCCCTGCGCGCCGTTTCCGGCAGCAGTGACCAGCGCGAGAAATGCGATCACGGTCTTACCGCATCCGACATCGCCCTGAATGAGCCTTGTCATCACATGCTTTCCTGTCATCTCCTCCCGGATGGTGTCCCAGGCCCGCGCCTGCGCACCGGTCAGAGAATAAGGAAGAGCTTTTAAAAGCATCTGCTCCTGACTGGTCCGAACCAGCCGGACCGAACAGGTCGCCTCCTCCATCTCAGAGCGGATCAGGCGAATAGTCAGCAGGAAAAACAGAAATTCTTCGAACACCAGCCGCTTCCGGGCGGTCTGCATGGAGAACTCATCCCTGGGAAAATGCATCTGCCAGCCGACATAGGACAGCTTTGCAAGGGCATATCGTTCGAGCAGCTCCTCCGGCAGATAATCCTTTTCCTCCTGTCTGTCGGAAAGGCCCTCCAGCGCCTGCCGGATCGCCTTTCGCAGAGCATTGTTCGTCAGCCCCTTTACCAGAGGATAAACAGGCTGAAGTGAGCGGCACTTCTGTTCGTATTCATCCGGATCAAAGACCTGTGGCTGCAGAAGGCTGACCCTTTTTCCGTTTCTGCGCAGCCGCCCCCGGAAGATGCATTGCCTGTGCTGCTTCAGGGTGCTGTGCAGATACGGCATGTTAAACCACAGGGCCTGAAGGCTGCCCAGTTCATTTCCCGGCAGTACGATCCTGGCAGTCGTAACGCTTGTTTTTCCGGTCCTGCGCACCACAGGTGCCTTCTCCAAAAAACCGCAGACGGCCACAATCTGACCGTCTGCCTGATCCGGCAGGATGCCGGGCTGCTCATATATTTCATAACGCACGGGATAGTATTCCACCAGGTCCCCGATCGTAAAGATCCCTGCTGCGTGGAACCGCTCCGCGCTCTTTTCCCCGATTCCCTTCAATACGGTAACCGGATCTTCTCTCTGGTAACCCATGCTTCCTCTCCGGCATACACCTGTACGCGCTTATTCCACCGAAATGATGTAATAATATACCGGCTGTCCACCCTCGTTCAGCTCTACCTCACAGTCCGGGCAGGCACTCCGGATCCGATACGCAAGGGCCTGCGCATCTTCCTCGTGCACATCCTCCCCGTAATAGATACTGATCAGCTCGGAATCCTCCTCGACCATGGCCTGCGTGGCTTCCACCGCCGTTTCCAGGATATCCTTGCTTACGGACAGGATGCCCTTGTCGCCTACGCCCATGATGTCCCCTTCATGGATTTCCTTTCCGGCAATGTGAGTGTCACGCACAGCATAGGTGATGGAGCAGGTATGAACCTTGCTGATCTCCTCGTACATGATCTTTTCATTTTCCTCCGGCGACAGATCCGGGGAATAGCTGATCAGCGCAGTGATTCCCTGGGGCACCGTTTTGGTCGGGATGACGATCACTTTCACATCGTCGATCATGGTCTGCGCCTGGCTTGCCGCGAGGATAATATTTTTGTTGTTCGGGAAAACGAATACCGTATCCGCATTCGCCCTGCGAATCGCATTGATGACATCCTCCGTACTGGGATTCATCGTCTGGCCGCCTTCGATCATGCAGTCCGTCCCAAGCTCTTTAAAGATCGTGCACAGTCCTTCACCGGCGGCCACAGAAACGAAGCCAACCTCCTTGCGCGCAGCGTCCTGCACTTCGGATTGTGCCTGTGCCTCTCCATCCGCCGCCGTGGATGATTCTGTTCCATGGGCTGCTATCGTCCCGCCGGATGCTGCCCCTTCCGCTTCCACAGGGCAGCCGGGAATGGCATTCCCGCAGCAGCCTTCTGTACACAGATCTCCCATATGAAGCTCCCGGATCCGGCCAAGGGTGACAGCCTGCTCGATCAGAAGACCGGGATGAAGCACATGCGCATGCACCAGGATACGCGCTGCCTCCTCCTTTACACAGGCCTCGTCTGCCTGGTCATCCGACTGCAGAAAGCCCTTCAGGATCGCTCCCGCATCAACGGGGGTATCCTTCTCACGGCTCAGTGTAAAGGAAATGCAATACCGCTCTTCGACAGCCGCTGCTGCCTCACTGCTTTCCTCCTGTTCATCCTCCAGGGCGACATCCTTTCCTGTATAAAGGTCAAAGGCACCCTTCATGAGCTCGATCAGTCCCTGTCCGCCCGAATCCACTACGCCAGCTTCCTTGAGCACAGGAAGCATTTCCGGCGTTTGTGCAAGAACCTCTTCTCCATGGCTGATCGCTCCCGAAAGCAGCGCTTCCAGGTCGATCTCAGGGTTTTGCTCATACAGTGCACGGGCCTGTTCACTGATCCCACGGGCAACCGTAAGAATGGTTCCTTCCTTGGGCTTCATCACAGCCTTGTAGGCTGTTTCCACTGCTTTTTCGAAAGCAGTGCACACAAGCGGAACATCCAGGACCTCCTGGTCCCTGGCCGCCTTCGAAAAACCGCGCAGCAGCTGGGAAAGAATGACACCCGAATTACCGCGGGCACCTCGCAGAGAGCCGGACGCCATGGCCTTACATACGGACTTCATGGTCGGCTCCGCGAGCGCATGCACCTCATCGGCTGCAGACATGATCGTCATCGTCATATTGGTTCCGGTATCCCCATCCGGCACCGGAAACACATTCAGCTCATTGATCCAGTCCTTTGACCGTTCCAGGCTGCGTGCTGCTGCCATGAACATTCTGGCGCAAAGCTGCGCATCAATACTATTTACACTCACTGATCATATCCTCCTTAATCGATGACTCTGACACCTTCAACATAAATCTTGATGTGTCCGACCTGCATCCCGGTGAAGGATTCCAGCTTATACTTTACATTTTCCAGCAAATTGTTGCATACTGCGGAGATACTCACCCCGTAAGCAATGATCACATGAAAGCTGAGGCTGATCTGATTGTCCTCAACCTTTACATGGATCCCCTTTTCCAGTTTATCCTTACGCAGCAGGCTCACCAGCCCGTCCTTCATATTTACGCTGGCCATACCCACAATGCCAAAGCATTCCACTGCAACAGAACCGGCATAAGTGGCGATTACGTTGGGATCGATCACAATGCTGCCCAGCGAATTGTCCATACGTCCTTTCATAGTATTCCTCCGTTTTGTATCCGCGGATCCTTACGGACCGGATACGCCATCTCATCTTCTTCATTCAGGCTCTGACCTCTGAACATTAACGATTGTAACAGAAATCCGTTAAAAATCAACCAGAATACTCTGACAGATATGAAAACAGCGCCGGAGTAACCCCCGACGCCCTGATCATTCATACATTCTCAGATTTAAGCACGCTCAACTTTGCCTGACCTAAGGCAAGAAGTACATACATACATCTTCTTGGCAGCACCGTTAACATTAACTCTAACGTGCTTGATGTTGGACTTCCACATCCTGTTGCTTCTTCTATGAGAATGGCTCACATTGTTACCAAAATGAGCGGCTTTGTCACAAATAGCGCATCTAGCCATGCCAGCACCTCCTTCAGACAATCTAAGTCCGCCCAACACTGACAGACCTGCAACGCTAACAATTCTAACAGAGAACCCCGGCAAATGCAAGTACTATTTTGCATCTCCGGAGAAATATTTTCTGCGGGCCGCGTACCTTATTTTTCTGTGGAGGAAAACGACTCTTCTTTCCCAGAAAGATCCTTTGCCGCCTGCTTTACTTCCGGATCAATTCCTTTCCCGGGCATGAAACGGTTGATCAGATCCGGCGCCATATCGATCACCTTGCTGATCCCGTCCTGATTCTTAATATTGATCACGCGGGTCGAGCCATTTTGAATCACCAGGACTGCCGTCGGCGACATCTTTCCGCCCATACCGCCGCCTCCGTTATGATGCTGCGGCTCTGCCTTTGCGGAAGCCATCATACCGAAGGAAACATCCACCAGCGGAATCAGAATGGCATCTCCCACATGCATCGGCTCGCCGACGACCGTTTTTGTGGTGATAAATTCTTCCATTCCGCGGAAAAGGGAATTGATATTGTTCTGGAAATTCTCAGCCATTCTTTCCTCCTTTGCGTGCACGCAGCATACTGCGAAGCAGCTTTCTGAAATTCTTATCCAGCAGCAGTGCAGCTGCCGCGATGAATACATGGATCAGACGAATATACCCCCTGATCATGGTATCCGTGTCAAGCATACGTTCATGAAACTCCGGCGTCACCTCATATGCATCCGCGCCGGCAGGCAGGATCACACTGATCAGACCGGTGAGATATCCTGTGATATCCGGCATCCCCGTTCCAAAGTGAAGAAATCCCTTCACAATGCGCGGGACATAGTGCCTGATCAGGATCCGGAGGCGGCCGAATATATGCCGGACTGCAGCCTTGTGCGGTCCTGTGACCCATTTGTCATAGGTGCGTTCCAGCTGACCGGCCTTCGAGGCTCCCTTTGACAGCGTATCTTCCGCCCGGTAGATGCCGTCCCACAGCGCAGTCATTGCATCACCGAGTTTTTCCACCAGCTTCTGCAGCAGATCGTTGATGCGCTCTGCCAGAGGAACGGATGCTCCCGGACCATGTGCTGTGCCATTTGTGCCTTCATCCGACGGCACCGCAGTATCAAAGCCCTGAAATTCGAACGTTGCAGCGTCAGAGCCTTCATCCGGCGACGCCGCTGCATCTGAGGGGACTGAACCATCCGGGCCTCCGCCTGAGGATGCTGCAGTATCCGGTCCTTCGTCTGAGGACTCTGCTGCATCCGGGCCCCCGCCTGAAGACTCTGCTGCATCCGAACCCCCATCCGGCGGCACTGCTGTATCAGAGCCGTCATATTCGAACGCTGCAGTTTCTGAGCCTCCATCCTGTGACGATGCGCCATCCACGCCTTCAAGTTCGGATATTGCGGCATCTGCTTCTTCCGGATCACTGCCCTGATCGTGTCCGCCGCCTCCGCCTTTTTGAATGCGCTTGAGCGTAAATCCGCACACCTTCAGGCAGATAAGCAGGGAACGATCCTGTGATATACTGCCATACAATTGAATGAATCGGAGCAGCCAGGAAACCCCGAACCGTCCCTCGGGCCCCTTCGCAGGATGCTTTTCTGCCTGCAGCTCATACCGCAGCGGCACCAGCAGCAGTAAAATCAGAAGCACAAGTACGAAAAGCAGGAGGAACAGCAGCACCTTCCCGATCACTGCCAGAATTGTCAATATAATATGCAATGAAACCCTCTCCTACATTTCCTGCGGTCCATTAGCCACCCGCGGGTGCCTTCCGGCATACTCCACAAAGCGTGCCAGTTCTCCTCCTGCCATATAATCCAGAACGACCTGCCCGATCATGGCCACTGCCTGAGCCCGGCTGCGTGCCACGCCCACCACATAAACCGCCCGGTCCTTAAAATATGGTTTCCTCAAATCAGCAGCAGGGCGGATGTCAAACAGATCCCTGCCATTTGC
The DNA here is from genome assembly GCA_946624935.1 of uncultured Lachnospiraceae bacterium. GTDB lineage: Bacteria > Bacillota > Clostridia > Lachnospirales > Lachnospiraceae > Merdiplasma. The sequence continues at coordinate 27,184 of CAMOSN010000007.1, forward strand.
CGCAGTCAGAATCAGCCATAAGGAGCGCGGGTAATCCCCCTCCTCCAGCTGCCTTCTGATGTCTGCCACATCCTTAGCCGGATGCTGTCCGGTATATACCTGGTCATACCAATTCATTAACATACTTTCTGCCTGCCGATCGTTTTCTCCCGACGTTTATGGAATGATTCTTCTACGAATGCTTTGCAGAACCAGTACAGGCACTTGCCCACTGGTTGCTCCTTTTCAGGGACTGATACTCATTATATGCTTTTTCCAGGATCATCTTCTCATTGGAAAACTTCAGAAGATGATACGCTTCGTGATACTTATAATAGCCGGAATCCACAAAGTATTCTTCTCTCTGCGGGCGGCTGTAATAGCTGTCCGATGTCATCAGATACCAGTGTACATCCTTTTCCACGGTATCGTCCGGTACATTAAAAGTATATCTGCTCTTCCCGATGTATGAAATGATCCTCGCATCGACCCCCGTCTCTTCTTTTACCTCGCGGATCGCTGTATCCTTGTATTCTTCGCCTTCTTCTACTGTTCCCTTTGGCAGAACCCAGCCTTCATACTTGTTCCTGTAGCTTTTGAACAGCAACAGGATCTTTCCCCGAAAAATCACCACACCGCCACAGCTTGTTGCCTCGATCATATAATTCCTCCAGAGCGTTGTGTTTTACGTTTTTCACTTCTAACTGTCATTCAGTATACGACAAATCACAAACGCATGCAACAAATGTTTGTCCGGGGAATTACTGTGCACTGTAATAGGCATCGAAGATCTGCTGTGCGATCGGAACCGCAGTTGCACTGCCGGTACCGCCGTCCTCCGCAATCACGGTCACAACAATGTCCGGATCATCCACATTGGAGAAACCAGTAAACCACGAATGCGTCCCGGTCACCCCGTTGGCGTCATATTCAGCCGAACCCGTCTTTCCTGCCACAGTATAGCTGTTCCATGACAGCGCCTGCCCGGTTCCTTCCGTGACGGTTGCGCGCATCAGTTCACTGAGCGTTTCCGCCTCATCGATCGTCATCAGTTCACTGCCGATCTCCGGTCTGGTCTCGGATACGACATTGCCTTCGGGGCTTTCCACCCTGGAAACCAGATACGGCTTCATCAGAACACCGGAATTTGCCACCGCACAGGTGATCATCGCCATGTGCAGGGGGGTGACCAGGGTCTCTCCCTGACCGATGGCAGTGGTCATCTGATCCCCTTCCCCGGATCCTTTTCGCAGGGCAAATACGCTCTGGCTTTGCGGAAGATCCACCGGAAGGGATTTATTAAAGTAGAAATCCTCACAGATTCTGCGAAAAACTGTGTTATCCAGCTCCAGGCCGATCGTTGCAAAGGCAGTATTGCAGGAATTGGCAAACGCCGTGCGCAGCGTTTCCTGCCCATGCACCGTGCTGTTGTAGCAGGTGATCGTTACATCGTCGCGCTCCAGAATGCCGGTGCAGTCATACAGAAAGTCCTCATAACTGCCTCCGGTGGAACGCAGATAAGCAAGCGCCGTAAGAATCTTAAAGGTCGATCCCGGCGGATAGAGGCCCTGACATACACGGTTGAGCAGCGCGCTCGAAGAACTGTCCGACACCATATCCTCCCAGGTCCATGCGATCGAATTGGGATCAAAATCCGGCCGGGACACCATTGCCAGAATCTTGCCGCTGTCCGGCTCCATAACCACGACGGCTCCGTTAAAACCGCCCAGCGCGTAGTAAGCCGCCTGCTGCAGATCGGGCCGCAGTGTCACGATCAGCGAATCGCCGCGGACCTTCTGTGAATCCCGCGCATTCTTCAGCTGATTGAGCAGCGATGAATGGGAACTCATCAGAATGCTGTTGCATGAGGCCTCCAGTCCGGCCTTTCCGTTCGTGGCATAGCCGACTGTGTGGGCAAAAATATTTGCATAAGGGTAGGTCCGTACTTCATTTCCGGTATAGTCTACCTGCGAAGATGCAAGCACGGTCCCATTCTCCGTGAGAATCGGTCCCCGGATGATCCGGTCGGAGGATGTGTCCTGCTTGGTGTTATAGGCATTGTTCAAAAGCGAGGTCCGCCTCGGGGATACATTGAACCACACCATATATCCTGCCAGGGACACAAACAGAAGGGAAAATATCCATGTCAGAATCGCCAGCTCCGTATTTCTCCCGCGCCTTGTCTGCGGCTGCTGTGTCTCGGGCGGCAGAACCGGCTTTTCCTCTTCTTCCTCATTCAAATGAACGACGCGAACCCGTACTCTTCCATTACCGGCTTCCCGGATCTCTTTGTCCTCTTCATTTTTCTTCCTGAACATACGTATACTCTTTCTGTGCAGATGCATCGTCAGTCGGCATCTGAATGCGTTCCTCATCGATGCGGAGCATATACAGGCCCTGCACGATGGCAAACATTCCGATCGTACATAGCGCCGAGCTTCCGCCATAGCTGATCAGCGGAAGCGTCACACCGGTGAGCGGGATCAATTTAATGCCGCCTCCGATAGTCAGAAACACCTGTACCGCATAGGTTGTTCCCAGGCCCAGCGCAACCAGCCGGTAAAAACGGTTTGTCAGCCGCATGGCCACATTGATGAACATGATGAAGCAGTTCAGACACACCAGAATCAGACAGATGGAAAAAATGCCGCCCAGCTCCTCAGTGATCGCCGAAAACATCATGTCCTGCTGTACAAACGGAATTGCACCCGGAGAGCCCTTTCCAAGCCCGGTTCCCAGCCAGCCGCCGGCTGCAATGGAAAACAGGGACTGACTGATCTGATACCCGGTCCCGGAATAATCCGCAAAGGGATCCTGCCAGATCTGTACACGGACCCGGACATGCGAAAACAGAAAATAGGCTGCCACACTGGCCGCTGAGCCTGCAAACAGCCCGGCCAGCACCAGATACGGATTGCGTGTGGCCGCAAACAGCATTGCCAGATAAGTGATGAAAAAAATCAGGGCGCTGCCCAGATCCCTGGATACGACCAGAATCATCACATGCACAGCCGCCAGTGCGGTAGCGATCATCACATGCCTGAGATCTCTGGCTCTTGTAAGAAGGCCTGCGACTGCGAATACAAAAATGATTTTTACAAATTCCGATGGCTGAAAGGAGTATCCTCCGATATCCAGAGACAGCTTCGCACCGTTCGTCACCCGCGCTGCAACCAGCACCAGGCCGAGCAGGCCGATCCCGACGAACGTGTAGGCCATGGTCATCCGCGTCAGGACGATGACTCTGCGTACGACCACGGGGATCACCAGTCCTGCTGCCATTCCGCCGGCAAGAATCAGAAACTGCTTCACAGCGGAATCAAAGGACAGCCTCGTCAGCATCACCAGTCCGATCGTGATCAGCATCATCATATTGTTGATCAGCAGTCTCGATGCCCGGGGGTAGAAGGTACACCACAGTATCAGGCTCAGCAGCAGAAATACTGCCTGAACCGCGTAAAATACAACGATCTGCAGGTTCATCTGCTCCAGGAACAGAATCCCGAAAGCGGTAAAATGAAAGATGAACATGGAAATATTCTGACGCAGAAAAATGACCTTCTGGCGCGCACCGTTATGCACCCGAAGCACCGTAAAACACTGAAGCGTATACAGCACCATCAGAAAGATCAGCAGATAACGGGTCACACTGATCAGCACACCGGACACATTGGTCAGTGTGACCAGATTCCCGATTTCCGGTAATCTCGAAAAGATCTCTTCCGTAATTACTCAACTCCTCTCCCGTAATGTCCGCGGGTCGTTCCCTCCATTGCAGCACATGGTGCTTTCCCGGACAGACAGTGTACAAAATGTTGTACGACCCTCTTCGTCTCCCGGGCATTTTCTGTTGTGAACCGCATTCTCACGCCGCAGGGGGAAAGCTGGCCAAGCTCGTCAAGCTTTCCGGAAAGATCCAGCGGCAGACTGTTATAGATACGATTGGAACAGATCGAACAGATACAGCGGACCGGAAACGTCGCACCGAACCGGTCCCTGATCATCACGACCGGCTCGTCTTTTGTGCACCCGGAGGTGTTTTTCCGGATACACTGTGCGGTCGTCATCATTACTTCCCGGCCGTACACCGGAATCTCGCTTCCTGTGCAGCCACGCTCGAACAGTTCCTTCCGGTTCAACTCTGCCGGAGTGGTGTCCGTGCCAATGCCAAGAGATGCAAACAATTTACGGCTGCGCCGGTTCCAGGTATACAAAAACTCGTCCGCTGCCAGGCTGCCCTCCCATTGCTTCAGGAACGGTTCCCCAAGCTGCTGCCAGCTGCGCAGCATGATCCCGTCGAAAAGGGCAAGCTTTGACTGGGGGAATGCCTTCAAAAACCTGCTCCGGATGTCTTCCCGCCACACCGGGGGCAGCATCAGCCACAGCTGTGGACGATTCTGCACAGGCGGCACCTGTCCGGACACCGGTTCCTGGCCGGGAAGCTGCGCTGCACGCTCTATGACAGAGCGTCCATCCACGCCGATGGCGCACCACACTGCCCAGTCCGCATAAATACGGTCCACTTCTTCGCAGGAAAGGAGCGCTTCCAGCTGCTCCCCTGTCTCGGCCGCCGCACTAACATAGGGCTTTTGGGCGGTTTTTTCGGGTGATTCCGTTTCGAGGTTCACTGCTTCTTCGGATGTTTTCCCATTCCTTTGCGGAACGGCTGCAGGTCGGCGGTACGAACCGACAATCTGTTTCTCCAGCTGTGCAAGCACCTCCCTGCGCAGCGCATTGAGCGCGGAAACCGGGACGAACAGTCCCTCCTGTGCCTCGATGACAAGCTCCTCCCAGGTAAATGGTGTTTCGCCGGTCTTATACAGCTGTTTTTCGTAATCCCGGCGCAGCATGCCCGCGCCGGTGGCCATGACCGCCTCCGGGCCCTGTGCAAAGGCTTTCACCTTCCTGCCCTCCCGGACACACTCTGCCTCCAGTATAACGGGCTTTCCGGCACAAATCTGCAAGTTTCCCTTAATTTTCACTTTACATTGGCGCACATCCGTATTCTCGCGAATCCGCGCGAGCAATTCCTCATTGCGCACGCGGGGCAGGATCCGCCCCTTTTTTCGTACGTCGGCACCCTTCAGTGTGAACACGGTGCCGGAAGGAACCGTCCGGTCGATCTGCAGATGTACACTTTCGCTTCCGCCGCGCGCCTCCTCCTCGAGCAGATCTCCCTTATGGAGATCCTCCAGGGCACGCAGCTTTCCTCCCGCAAGGACGACCGCGCCAGGCGTTCCGGCATGGTTCGGCCGGTCCATCGCCATCATATCCGGTCCTTTTTTCCCGGTATAATATCCCTCAGAGAAGCCGCCGCGGTTGTACAGATCCATCAGTTCCTGCCTGGCGGTGTCGATTTGCTGTCTGGAAAGGAGCTCATCCAGCGCGCGCCGGTAGATCGCGGTCACGCCTGCCGCATACTCCGTGCGTTTCATCCTTCCTTCGATTTTCAGAGAGCATACACCCGCCTCCAGGATACGTGGCAGCAGTTCGAGCGTGCAGATGTCCTTCAGGCTCAGCAGGCAGGCCTCTTTTCCGTCAGTTGTATACCGCTGCCGGCAGGGCTGGGCGCACCTGCCCCGGTTCCCGCTTCTTCCGCCGATCATACTGCTCATCAGACACTGCCCGGAATAGCTGTAGCAGAGGGCGCCGTGTATAAAGGTTTCGATCTCGACCGGAACCTCCCTGTGGATTCGCGCCAGCTCCTCCAGGGTCAGCTCTCTGGCCGGTACGATACGTGAAAAGCCGAGCTTATGAAGAAGTGCGGCTCCTGCCACGGAGCTGACAGACATCTGCGTACTGGCATGCAGCTTCAATTCCGGAAATTGCTCGCGCAAAAAGGCATACACGCCAAAGTCCTGCACCAGTACTGCGTCCAGGCCGTGCGCATAGAGGGGCTCCAGGTACGAATACAGCATCCCCTCCAGTTCATCCTCCCGAAGGAGCGTATTCACAGTAAGATACAGTTTCTTCTCATGGAGATGGCACAGATCGATCATCTCCATCAGTTCCTTTTCCCCTGCGTTTTTGGCGTACGCCCGGGCCCCGAACAGCCTGCCGCCGGTATATACGGCATCCGCTCCGGCCGCGATACATGCGCGGATGCCCTCCACGGATCCGCCGGGTGCGAGCAGCTCCGGTCTGCTGATTTCTCTTTGTTTCATAGGTATCCTTTACTGTAGTTTCTGTTTTTCCGTTTCCGGTTTTTCAAATACACATATTCAAAAGGCCCGCTGTTCATCCATCCGCAGGTGATGAATATGAAAAAAGCCACGGAGAAGCTCCTTCCGGAATCTCCCTGGCTCATTGCTTCGTCATTCATTCAGGATTTTTTCAGCTGCGCTTCAAGTACGGCAATACGCTTCTGCTCCTCCTTCTCATCCTCCTGAAGGGCAGCAAGCGCTTTTTGTGCGGATTCCAGTTTCATCTGTGCGGAGATCAGCTCATGCTTGACTTCAAAAAGCTCTTTATCCTTATGCGCGATCTGGTCGCTCAGTTCATCCGCCTGCTTTTTCAGCTTGAAATAATCATCGGCCGTATTCAGGTTCAGAAGCAGGCTCTTCATTTCCGGTGTCAGCCGGGCATACCCGTCCAGTGTACGGATCTCAGTGATCTTATTGTTCAGATAGCCTGCTACACGCTGGAGATACTCTTCACTTTCATATCCACTGAGCGTATAGATTTTTCCGCCGATCAGAACCTGCGTAACATTCTTTGTTGCCATAAGGCATCCTGCCTTTCATTGTATGATTGATAAAGGTATCATAACCCGAAATCCACAAAAAAACAAGAGACACTACGACAATCCAAGATGAGAAATTGCCCGCTCAGTCACGACTCTTCCCTTTGGTGTCCGGTTGATAAAGCCGTTCTTGATCAGATAGGGCTCGTAGACATCCTCAATGGTCCCGGAGTCCTCTCCGACTGCTGCGGCAAGGGTGTCCAGCCCCACCGGTCCGCCGGAAAACTTGTCCAGCATGGTGGTCAGCAGCAGACGATCCGTGGCATCCAGCCCGTACCGGTCCACCTCCAGAAAATCCAGCGCGGCTGCGGCGATTTCCTTTGTGATCACCCCGTCATGCTTCACCTGTGCATAGTCGCGCACCCGTTTGAGGAAGCGGTTGGCAAGACGCGGGGTTCCGCGTGACCGGCGCGCCATCTCCAGAGCGCCTTCTTCATCGATCTCGATCTCCAGCACCTTCGCCGAGCGCAGGATGATGGTCTTCAGTTCCTGTTCTGTATAGAATTCCAGATGGGATATCACACCGAAGCGATCCCGCAGAGGTGCGGTCAAAAGTCCCGCACGGGTCGTCGCCCCCACAAGGGTAAACCGCGGAAGCGGGATCCTTCTGGACGCACCGCTGCCTCCCTCCCGCTGGACGATATCCACCACGAAATCCTCCATTGCAGGATAGAGTACCTCCTCCACCTGCCGGTTCAGCCGGTGAATTTCATCGATGAACAGCACGTCGTTCGGCGCCAGATTGATCAGTACCTTTACCAGATCGATGGGCCGTTCAATGGCAGGACCCGAAGTGACCTTCATCTTTACGCCGAGTTCATTGGCGATAATCCCGGCCAGCGTCGTCTTCCCCAGTCCGGGAGGGCCGTAAAACAGGACATGATCCAGCGATTCTCCGCGCTGCTTTGCCGCCTCGATATAGATCTGCAAGGTGTTTTTGGCTTTCTGCTGTCCGATGTAATCCTTCAAAAGCTGTGGCCGGATGGAGGTCTCAAACCGCTTCTCCTCCTCCGTTTTTCCCGTATTTAAAATGCGTCTTGCCATGAACGCTTCTCTCCCCTGATCGTTTCTTCAATAGTAATGCGGCCTCATACCGCTCCTGTGGCAGGCATAAAGCGCCATGCAGACCGGCTCTCCTTATATGGAATCCCGCAGCGCGGCGCGCAGGATCTCATCCGCACGCATTCCCTCCGTCAGCTGTGCGCCACGCACGGCACGCATCGCCTCCGACGCTGTATAGCCCAGAGCAGTCATCATTTCGATCGCCTCGGCCTTCTCCGCCTCCAGAGCGTCCCCGCCCTGTCCGCTTCCGGATGACTTATCCATGCGTCTTTGAAGCACATCCTCCAGGTCCAGTTTATCCTTCAGCTCGAGGATCAGCTTCTGTGCCGTTTTCAATCCGATGCCCGGAGCTTTGGAGATCGCTTTGGCATCCTCTGCCAGAACGGCAAAGCGCAGCTCATCTGCATCCATCACAGACAGGATCGAAAGACCGCCCTTCGGACCGATCCCGCTCACCGTGATCAGCCGACGGTAGATTTCCAGATCCTCCTCGGACAGGAAACCGAACAGTGTGATCGCATCCTCACGCACGCTCATGTAGGTAAAAACCGTGATCTCTTCCCCGGGATCCGGCATTTTCCTTGCATCTCTTGCCGAGATCGCAAGGCGGAAGCCCACATGGTTTACATCCAGGATCAGCTGCTTTTCCGAAACCGAGACGATCTCGCCGGTCAAAAATGTAATCATATCTGATGGTCTGTCCTTTCCAGAAGATGGATCCTTTCCCGCGAATCGATCCTTTTCAACACCTCAAGCCGCATACATGCGGCATTGTTCTCCCATGTGGCCAGCGCCCGCACTCCGCAGCCGTTCTCCACATGCCATCCGTAATAATCCCTGGTATTTCCGTTCTCGTCCACACCCCAGCGTTCGAGAATGCTCATGATCGTCCCACCGTGTACCACCATGCAGATATGACCGGGAAGCGGGATCGTATCCCGCAGAAGATTTTCAAATGCGCTGCAAGTTCTGCTCCGAAATGCGGACGGATCCTCACCCCCGGGAAAGGGAAGCGTTCCCTGACTGTCGATCCACTGCTGGTAAGCCCGGGAGCCGGAAAGCTCCCGATAGTTTTTCCCCTCAAAATCCCCGAAATCACATTCGCGCAGATCATCACAGACAACGACATCACACACGCTGCCTCTGCGCATCCGCAGCGCACAGCGAATCTCTTCCAGGACATGGCCGGCCCCGTCATCCGGTCCATAACGCAGTCCGAGCATACAGGCGGCAGTCTGCACACAGCGCAGCATCGGACTTACCACAAGCAGGCTTTGGGAATCCTTTGCCAGTAAGGTATGCACCGCATCACATTCCCCCAGAGAAGCCGCCTGCGCTTCTCCCCCGGGGCTGAGTGGTTCGTCCGTACGACCGATATACCGCTTCAGCGCATTTCCGCCAGTCATTCCATGACGGATCAGATCAATTATGATGGTTCTCATTCAGCTTTCAGTGCCACTCCAATCCCACACACGACGCGATACACCTGCTGACATTGTGCAGCAAGCGCTGTGCACACTCTTCCGCACTGTTCCCGCCAGCGGCGGTCCTCCGGATCGACCGGTACCACACCGTAACCAAGTTCATTTGTTACCAGAACCTGATCGGGGCAGTTCGCTTCCCATTCGGACACGAACGCAGCCGGGTCCGTGAAAAGCTCAGGGAAGCGCCGGATCAATTCATGAAAATGATTCAGGATGTCTGCCTTCTGCGCTTCCTCGGGTGTACATACCGCTCCATCCGCAATGACCGGACGGAAGTCGCCCTGCTGCCCGTTTCCGGCAGAAATCTTTCTAAAAAGCTCACGTGAAAACTGCAGCTTCCCCTGAAATGCACCGCCTGCTACTAAAATCATTCTTCTTCTGCCCTCCCGATCCGGCTTCACCGGCATGAGGTCACTGCCGCAAGTGCAACGATCAGTTCGCACATCTGCAGAAAGTATCCTGCCAGATCCCCGGTGATGCCGCCAAATTTTGCATAGGCCATATGTCGGTACCACAAAAACACCAGCAGCGCACAGCATGCGCATACCAGACCCGGAAGTTTTCCGACTGCGATCATCGATCCCGACACCAGTGCGATCCATCCCAGCATGATCCATTTGCAGCGGTCCGCGCTGGCCCGGTCCGAAAAGCTTCGCAAAAGTCCTGTTTTCTTTGCCTTTCGCAGCGTGATCAGTCCAAATCCGGAGTAAGCGCGGCTCAGGATGTAGCCTGTTCCGATCAGGAGCATTGCCTTCTGACCGACACAGCACATCGCCCCCGTATACACTGCCATATAGCACAGACCGCAGATCACCGCAGATGCACCGGAGTGGCTGTCCTTCATGATTTCCAGCTTCTCCTCCACGCTTTTCCACGAGCCGATCGCATCCGAGGTGTCCAGAAAGCCGTCCATGTGGATCCCTCCGGTCACAAGAATCGGAAGCACCGCAAGCAAACTTCCCTGCACAGGTATTCCCGCTCCGGCCAGGACAAGCAGACGCCACAACAGAAAAGAGAGCAGTCCACTCACCGCACCGATCAGCGGGAAAAAGCAGATACAGTATTTCATGTTATCATCCTCCCAGTCTGCCTTCGGCACAGGCAGCCGGGAGTACATGGCAAACGCCACAAGCATATTATTCCAAATTATTTTCATCCATTTCATAACATCAGCCGTGAGAGGTTCCCTTCAGGCACAAAGGGATTCCGTAAACCACTTCCGTCACCATATCCGCCCTGGCCGCCATTTCCTGATTGATCCTTCCGAGCAGCTGCTGATACTGCACCGTGGACGGATCATAGGTGTATCCATCCGAGAAGATCTCATTGGTCACAACAACGAGAAGGTCACACTGGCTGCGCAGCACATCGATCCCGTCCAGAATCTCGGGGAGCGCATTTCTGCCGCTTCCACCGGGATCGAACATTTCATTGGCTGCCAGATTGGACATACATTCCAGCAGTACGGCTCTTCTGCCATGCCGCTCTCCCAGCGACAGTTCCTTCAGGTTCACATAGCGTTCCACGGTGGCAAAGTGCCTGCCCTCCCGCATTTTCCGGTGCCGCCGCACACGGGCACGGCTTTCTTCATCAAAGCACATCATGGTTGCGACATAAATTTTTTCATCCGCGGCGAAGGAGCCGACAAGCTGCTCCGCATAAGCCGATTTCCCGCTCCCGCTGCCGCCGGTAACGACCGCAAACATATCAGCTCCAGTTCTGGAAGAACACATGTCCCTCCAGCTTCAGCACCTGGCTGGAAAGGCCAAGGCGTGCATAAGCTGCCGGTGTCATAAAGAACAGATAGTTCTGCAGGTTGACCTTTTTCTTGTCTACGGTGATCGTGTACTTATTATTTCTGTACATGGAAAGCACTTTCTGCGCGGCCTTCTTACAGCTGTCTGTGACCATGGAGGGGTTCTCCAGGCAATTGGTCAGCACTCCTGTACGCGCAGGCTCAAACTGCTGCTTTGCATAGATCACTTCCTTCAATGTGGACGGGAACTGGCTGCTCCGCACACGATTTGTGATGACCAGACCAACCGCAAGCTGTCCATAGTAGGGCTGATTGCCGGATTCGCAGTAGATGATTGCCGCAAGCAGCGCTTCGTCGCTAACGGACGGATCCGAATAATACTGATCCTCCAGACGGCTGTTTCCGGTTGCACGTCCTTCTGCATTAAAATAAAACGTGTTTCCCTGAATGGCTTTCGAAGTATTTGTGACCTTCTTCCCATCGCTGTCATCAAAATAATAGAAATAAGAACCGATCTTTTTCAGGCCCTTTAAATACTTCCCGTCGCTGCCGACATAGCGGTCCCCGACCCAGCCGCTGGTGAGGGCCTTTGCATATTTCCCGAAGTAATAACGACCTACCCACTTATTCACGGCCAGCACTCCGCTTTTCTGTGCATAGTAGCGCTTACCGTCCGTGACGATATGCTTTTTGGTCACCATATGGCCGTTCTTTACATTAAAGTAATAATAATTCGCCCCGTACTTTTTCTTTCCGGCAGCCATCACACCGCTTTTCGTAAAGCCGTAGATGTAGTTCCCCACCTTAACGATCTTCCCGCGATAGATCATGCCATCCTTTCCGGCACGATATTTCTTCACTGTCCCGGAGGAGTTTTTCAGGCTGATCCATTTTTTCTTCAGGATATGTCCATTCTTATCCGCAAAATACCGTTTGGTACCGGACACATCGATGAAGCCGAGATAAGCGGTCCCGTCCAGCTTATAGCAGTACAGCTCCTGGTCAATGGTTACGATTCCTGCCTTTTTCGAGGAAACCCAGGTACTTTTCAGGGCTTTTCCGTTGTCATTGTAATAAACATATTTTCCTGAACTGTTCTTTTTCCATTCTGCCAGAGCCGGCACAGACAGCATTGTCACCAGAAATACCAGCATACAGCAAAATCGGATTCTGCGTGTTTTCATAATGCCTCCTTATAGATCCGGTTTATCATTCGCTCTTACACACCAAAATCAGGTTCTGTTTTGATTTATAATAACGTAATCCGGCGGCTCTGTCAAATCCATGCAGATCATCTGTTCGATTTCAGACCCGGGTCTGTGTTTTCTTCTCCATCTTCTGTGCCTTTCTTTTCGCATCAGATCGTCTGCTCTGTGCGTCCGATGATATCGTCCTGCGTCGTTTTGGAAAGAACATTGAAAAATGCGGAATATCCGGCTACCCGTACGATCAGGTCCTTATGCTTTTCCGGGTGCGCCTGTGCATCCAGCAGGGTCTGACGGTCCACCACATTATACTGAACATGATATCCCTCCAGACGGTTGAAGAAGGTGCGCATCAGCATTTCCAGCTTTTTCCTGTTTTCTTCGGTGGAGAGCATCGCCGGAGTGACCTTCTGATTGAGGAGTACTCCCCCGGTAATATTGTGTGTGTCCAGCTTCGAAACGGACTTGAACACTGCGGTCGGACCACTCTGATCCATCGAATGGGCCGGTGAGCATCCCTCCGCAAGAGGAGTAAATGCCTTTCTTCCGTCAGGCGTTGCAGCGGTACCAAGTCCCTGTCCCACATTTGCGGACACACTCGAGGTGCCTGCGTAACGGATGCCGCCGATCGGGCCCCGTCCGTAGCGTGTGCTCGGATAATCTCCGATCATATCAATGTACGGCGCATAGGCCTCCACACCGAGCAGATCCACATAGTCATCGTCATTGCCGTATTTCGGTGCGTCATTGATCAGCATCTTCTGGATCAACTGATTCTTCGGACTTTCAAAGTTATCCGCAAGAGCCTCGGTCAGCTCCTCCTTTGTGATCCGTTTCTCCTCGTATACCAGCTTTTTGATTGCTGCAAGCGAGTCGGACAGATTGGCGATTCCCACCTGCAGACCGGAGATAAAATCATACACTGCTCCGCCTTCCTTGATGGTCTTTCCTCTGCCGATACAGTCATCCGTCAGTGCCGAGCAAAGCACATCCGGAACATCCCGCTCCGAAGCAAGATCGATTGCATTCTCGACGATCACGCTTGCCCGCGTCAGCTCCTCAAGAGACTTCTTCCAGGCATCCATCAGCTGGTCAAAGGTTTCAAAATCCTTAAAATATCCATACCCTTTTACGAACCGTTTTCCGGTGGTCACATCCACGCCGTTGTTCATGACCGTCAGAAGCAGCCTGGGCATATTGATGTAGCTCATGCCTGTGCAGCGATAGCCCCATTTCCCCGGGACTGCCGTCTCCACACAGCCGATGGCGGAATAGTTGTAGGCATCTTCTTCCTTCACACCCTTTTCAATAAAGGACGGAATAATGACCTCGTCATTATTGAACGCCGGCATTCCCGTGCCGAGCCGCATCACTTCGATCGCCTCATCAAAAAAGGCCGGATCCAGCCCCGCATGGTAGCGTACGGTCAGATTGGGCTGGGGCAGACGGGTCTGTGCTACCGAGCGCAGCACAAGAAAGCTGAGGCGGTTCACCGCATCCTTATGATCGGTGGTCTGTCCGCCGATGGTCACGTTCTGATACATGGGACTGCCCGCGGAGGACAGGGTATGCGCCTGGGAGCGTACCTTGTTGATGGTGAGTGTTTTGATCCAGAGGTTATCGAGCAGCTCCACTGCTTCATCCTCGGTAATCGTTCCTTCCTCGATGTCCTTTTTAAAATAAGGATACATATACTGGTCGAACCTGCCGTAGGACAGAGAATGCCCATTGGATTCGATCTGCAGGATCAACTGAATAAACCACACCGACTGCACCGCCTCGCGGAAAGAGGTTGCCCTCTCATAGGGGACACGGTTGCAGATCCGGGCGATCTGCTCCAGCTCCTGTTTCCGCTGCGCCGTGACTGTCCGCTCCTGTGCCTTCTCCAGCGCAAGCGCTGCAAAACGCTTTGCAAATGTCTTCACCGCATCGATCACGATCAGCACCGCGTTGTAGAATACGTATTTGTCAATGCTTTCGGGCTTTGTCAGATCCAGCGCAGCCTTCAGCTCAAGCACCCGCTGTTCATAGCCCTTCAGGCCGATTTCCAGCACCTTCTGATAATTTACGGCCAGATGCGCATCGCCGGCATTGAGCTTTCCCTCCATTCCGAAAAGACCGGTCTCCATATAGACCTCTACCTCCTTCGGAAGCAGAGCTCCGCCTCTGGCGCGCAGATTATTATTCTCCCAGAACGGAGCGATGGAGCGCAGCTTTTCCTTAGTCTCCTCCGTGATATAGAACACATCTCCATCACGCTTTTCGAACAGATCCAGCTCTTTGATAATAAATTCCATCGTGTATTCCGGAAAGACCGGCGCATCCTTATTGGACTCTGCCTGATTGCCGACGATCATCGTCTCATCCTCAATATAGATCGTCATCTTCTCCAGAATATGCTGCAGCATCAGTGCCCGCTTCATGATACTGGGCTGGTGCTGATTGGCCCGGTAAACCTCCGTCGCAAGCATGGCACGTTCTGCGCTGATGTACGGCTTCTTATCCAGCACCGCCTCCCGGAAGGTGTTCATTCTCGCAGTCAGATCCCCAAAATGTTCTACGTTCTTCATAATACTTGATATCCTTTCCTGACCTGTTTATTTCTGCACTAATAAGCTGTTTCTCAATGTAGTTATACCCCTTTGCCCCGTTTGTTTCTTTTCTGTATCATAACATTTCACCCTGAAAAGTCAATCGATTTCTTTCATTCATAATCTTTTCTGCTTTTATTTGAAACTTATGTTTACGTTTCAGGCTGGATGTGATACCATGAAGCCATATTAT
>CAMOSN010000008.1 GCA_946624935.1 uncultured Lachnospiraceae bacterium
TTCGCCAGGACAACCCCTTCCCCGCCGTGTGCGGCGCGGTGTGCAACCGCCGCTGTGAGGACCGCTGTACCCGCGGCCTGATCGACCGTCCGGTCGCGATCGATGAGATCAAAAAGTTCCTGGCGCTGCGCGAGATGGATGAAAGCGAGCAGTTCATCCCCATCTGCGAAAACGGCGTAGGCAAACAGTGGGATGATTATAAGATCGCCGTCATCGGTGCCGGCCCCGCAGGGCTGAGCGCTGCCTACTATCTGCGCACCGAGGGCTATCCTGTGACCGTGTTCGAAAAGGAAAGCCGTCCCGGCGGCATGCTCATGAACGGCATCCCCTCCTTCCGTCTTGAAAAAGACGTGGTGGAAACCGAGATCGACATCATCAAAAAGATGGGCGCCGAGATCCGCTGCGGCGTCGAAGTCGGAAAAGATATTACACTCGATCAGCTGCGCGCTCAGGGCTACAAAGCATTCTACATCGCCATCGGCCTTCAGGGCGGACGGCTTGCAGGCGTACCCGGCGAGGACGCAAAGGGTGTGGAATCGGGCGTCTCCTTCCTGCGCAGGATCAACCAGGACAACTCCCTCCGGCTGAAGGGGGATGTCGTTGTTGTCGGCGGAGGAAATGTGGCTGCCGATGTTGCCCGGGCCGCACTGCGCGCCACGGATGGCAAGGTAACCATGCTCTGTCTGGAATCCCGGGAGGAAATGCCCGCAGCAAAGGATGAGATCGAAGAAGTGCTCTCTGAGGGAATCGACATTCAGAACGGCTGGGGACCGAAGGAGGTTCTTGTAAGCAGAGGCCGCGTCACCGGCATCGTCTTTAAAAAGTGTGTGCGCGTGTTCGACAGCGAACACCGGTTTGCTCCGGAATACGATGAGGAACAGACGATCACGGTTTCCTGCAAAAACATTCTGATGGCCATCGGACAGTCCGCCCAGTGGGGCGACCTTCTCGCCGGCTCGAAGGTGAAGATACGCCCGAACGGCACGGCTGTGGCGGATCCCGTCACCTACCAGACCGGGGAGCCGGACATCTTTGTGGGCGGAGACATTTACCACGGCGCCCGGTTCGCCATCGATGCCATCGCCGAGGGCAAGCAGGGTATGGTATCCATCAACCGCTTTGTCCATCCCGGTCAGTCCCTGACCATCGGCCGTGACCTGCGCCAGTTCATTGAGCTCGACCGCGACGACATCCGGATCGATTCCTACGATACCGCCGATCGTCAGGCACCGGGCCTGAGGAGCGGCGACCCCGCGAAGACCTTCAGCGATCTGCGGCTTCCGCTCACCGAGGAGCAGGTTCGCACCGAAGCAAACCGCTGTCTCAAATGCGGCGCCACCGTCGTCGATCTCAACCAGTGCATCGGCTGCGGCCTGTGCACCACCAGATGCGAATTCGACGCCATCCATCTTTCGAGAGATCTGCCGCATGCATCCGATATGCACACTGCAGAGGAAATGATGAAATGTGTCGGACCCTATGCGCTCAAACGTGGATTTAAAATCGTAAAACGCAAGATCACCGGAAAACCGGATTATCCGACGATGCAGTAATGACATTCATACGCAGGGCTGGCGGCTGTGATGACTCTCATTCACAGCACAGCAGGCTGTGTGTGAAACGGCCCCGGAAACAGGATATCACATCCTGTCTCCGGGGCCGCCTGTTATTATTCTGTTTCCTGGGCTGCCTGTTATTATTCTGTTTCCTGAGCCGTCTGTTATCTCTTGTCCTGATCGATAAACTCCAGCGCAATCATTGCCGCCAGCGCATACAGCATTGCGAACCCGGCCAGTATCATCCAGCAGTCGGTAATGAGAAATGGATCTCTTTCGTACCTGGGATCCTGACCGGCCTTTGCCGACTTCTCCAGGACTGCCTTTTTTACCTCATCCTCTCCGAAGATATCAATGATTTCTCCAATCGTCACGGAAGTGTGATACTCTTTTTGACGGCTTACCTCAAGCTCCGGAGCGGTCGCTGCCCAGTCGATCACATCTCCCATCGTCACCGGCTTCCCGTCCCGGTCTGCCAGCAGCTCATTTCCTGTTTTTGTTTTCCGCTGCAGCGGCATCTCCCGCAGTTCCCTGATCACCTCACTTCGGGTGGAGGTATCCTCTCCCATCAGATCCAGCACTTCTCCCGCGGTCAGGGACCCTTCGAGTGGAAGATCCTTCATTCTCCGGATCGTCGACCAGGCAGACGCCATGGGAAGACTGTTGTAATCTGCCTGCGCACAGATACACCGCAGCCCGTAATTGGACAAAGTCAGCTTTGTGACCGGTTTTGTCCAGGATGGCAGTGAAAAGATTCCCCCGGAGAACACCAGCTGGAAGATCAGAATGAAGGGCATCACCGTCATGGCACCGGTGGTGGTCCGGACGACGGCTGAGATCAGAAGCGCCAGCATATCCGCTGCATAGGTGATCAGAAAGACTGTGATCCCCAGATCCAGCCGAAACCAGGGTGTGAGAAAGCCTTCTTCCGGGAACCGGATCTCAAGCAGCCGGAAGACATACAGCAGAATGACGGTCTGGCCAAGGCACAGGACTGCCTGATAGATCATATGCGCAATAATATAGGAAGAAATATGCAGTCCTGACCTGTGTTCGCGTTTGACGATATCCCTTTCCCGGCAGATCACCTGTATCGAATTGAAGCATCCGTTCCACAGCCCCACGCAGGCGATGGCAAAGGATCCCTTCAGCGTTCCCTCCATCGTCTTCATAAAATCGGTACGGATCACATAAGCAAGAAGGCCGGCAATCAGTGCTGCCATAGGAAACACTTTCCAGTCGCTCTGATAAACGAACATGCGAAAAAACTTCCCCAGCACGATCTGGACCTGTTCGATCCGGCCCCGGTAACGGGTCTTCCGGGTTGCCTTCCGGGTTTTCTCAGCCATTTTGCACCTCCAGATATCTCTCCACAAATTCATCCGCCCGGCCTTCTCCGCCTTCCTCCCTGCGGTTGATACTCATGACGATCTGTTCCATCTTCTCTTTACCGAAAAAGCTTCTCGCATCCTCCACACTGCCGTAAAAAGCAAGGCGGCCGGTCAGATGGGAATCCTTTGCCAGAACGATCACATCGTCAAACAGGTCAATCACCCGGTCCGGCGTGTGCGTGATGACAATGACGATCTTACCGCTGTCGGCGATCTCCCGCAGCCGCTTCATCAGCGACCTGGCCATCACTCCGTCCAGACCCGAATCCGGCTCATCCAGGATAAACAGAGAGGGATTCGCCACAAATTCCATGGCGATGGACAGCCGCTTTCTTTGCCCTCCCGACAGTTTCTCCACCAGAGAATTCTTCACCGGTTCCAGTCCGAAAATGTCAAGCACCTCATCCACCTGCCTTTTGCGCGTCTGTGAATCGGCTGCCAGCGGCATACGGAGCGCGGCTGCATCCGAAAGGGTCCGCAGCACGGTGTCATTTCCCCGCATCAGATCCTTCTGGGGCACATATCCGATCTCATACTGGATCGTTTTATAGTTTTTATATACATTGTTTCCGTTCAGGAGCACGCTGGCTCTGGCTTTTTCATAGCCGTTGATTGCGTTGATCAGGGTCGTTTTTCCTGCCCCGGATCCCCCAAGCAGCAGCACCATGTGTCCCGGAGGAATGACCATGTGGATATCCCTGAGCAGATACTTTTTATCAAAAATCTTCCGTGCAGTACGCTCCTCCAGATTGACGGTCAATCCGTCCCCCATGCTGGTCAGATAGGTGCCGGAAATCCTGGCGACGTTCTCCTCCTCCATCTCCTTCACGGTCCAGACCGGATCGTATCGATGGGAAAACCCCCATACAGCCGCCGGAATAAACGGGAAGGTAAACCAGAGCAGAATCCACCATTTGGAAGCCTGGTAAACCTCACAGATGCCGCTGTAGATCCGGATGCGGTAGATCACACCGATCACTGCGGCCATAACGCTTAAGGTCCCGGCCAGATAATACAGTGCTGTCCCCCGGCTCATATAGTAGAACACAAGTCCCAGTCCGGCCCGCACGATATCCACACAGGCAGTCACCTTTCCCTCCGGAACCCGGTCTGCGCATTTGCCCAGGTAATAGATTCGTGCAAAGGGAACAAGTGCCCAGTACCGCTTCACTCCGCACTCGGGAAACAGCAGAAACAGAGCCGCCGAAAACAGGATCTCGGAAATGATATCCACCATATTGAACGACCCGAAAATCACTGTAAGAAGTATCAGCATATCCTTCACCTCACGTTATACGTTCGATCTTACATGTTATTATATTCCGCATGATGCTGTCCTGTCCACACGTTACCGGGGGATCCTTTCCCGGATTGGAAGACCGTTCCTGGATTGAAAGACCTTTCCTGAGAAAACTTCTGTTTCCCCCACCTATAGAGGAGGGGGCCATCACCTTCTGGGTATCCGCGCAGCCGGAAAGGGACGGCCTGTATTCTCACTTGATTTCGGGGGCGTTCCAATTATAATAGAATCAAAGCATGTATCCCGTATATGGAAGGAGCATTACGATGCCAAAATACCGTAATTATGAAAGCTTCCGAATGAACCAGTCAAAATGCGTTCTGTATCTTATGTTCATCCTGATCCTGTCCGCAGTAATTCTGACGTCCCCGCTTCCGGCATATGCTGAGACAGTGGTCGATGTGCCGGTGAATCAGGGCGATGACTACAGCAGGATGTACTCCAAGGACTTTTCGATCCGGATGGAGGAGGAAGATATCGTTTCCGGCTACCACCATCAAAGCTCCGGAGATGAGGCAATTCCTACGGAAGTTTATGCCCGTCTGACATTTTCGAAAACCTCCGAGGTGTGGCTCGGAATCGATCTTCCCATGATCACCAGAGGAACCAGCTATTCTGCCATCAGCTATGACCTTCTCACATCCGACAGGCAGACTGTGATCTGTTCCCACAGAAGATCTCTCGAGGCTTACAAAGCGACCTATCTGATGCTTTTCCGTGGCGTGCTTCCGGCCGGCACCTACTACCTGCGGCTTCACCATTTCTACAATGGCGACTGCTATACAACTCTGAAGACAAAACTCACGACTGAATTCTCCTGCGGCTATCCGATTCAGGAGGACGATCTGAAAGGATCGAACAACACCCGGACAAGCGCTGCCGCGCTGTCAGACAGCGCCAACGGATACCTCTCCTATTTTGGCGATGATCCCGCGGACTGGTATGTGTTTGACGCAGGCGCGGAAGGAGCCGTACTCACCGCGGAGCGGCTGGGCGAGGGCAGACTATCCTTCGCGATCTACGATGAGAACGGCGCTATCGTGACAGAAAAGCAGCCCCTCTATGATGCTCTTACCGATGAACCAGTAAAAAACGAACTGAAGGAAGGCCGCTATTATCTTTGCATTTCCTATGAGGAAGCCGATCCCAGCCAGAATATCCTGTATCGCCGCGGAGGGCTCTATTCGATCTCGTTGAAGCAGAACGCGTCGCAAACCGGGTCGGGATCCTCCGGCAGCCAGGCAGACGGATCTACATCCACCAGCAGCCAGGCAGACGGATCATCCTCCTCCGGCAATACAGGAACCTCTTCTGCTTCCGGCAGCTCTGTGAGTAAAACTACAACTTCTCTTAAGAAGGGCAGCATCAAAAAGATCTCCGGTCAGAAATACGAAGTCACAAAGCTGGCCCGTTCCGGAAAGAAGGGAACGGTTTCTCTGAAGACCGCTGCGAACAAAAAGGCTGTCACGGTTCCCGCAAGCGTGAAGATCAGCGGCCGGATCTATCTCGTGACCGCGATTGAGGCGGATGCCTTCCGGGGCGTGAAGATCCGTTCCGTTACGATTGAAAAAAATGTGACCCGGATCGCAAAGTATGCATTCCGCAAGAGCAAGGCTGTGACCGTCAAGCTGAAAACAAAGAAACTGACAAAAGCTTCCGTGAAGAACTGCCTGAAGAGCTCGGTCGTGCGTAAGATCCTGGTAAAGCCAGGCACGAAAAAGGTGAACGCTGCCTGGGTGAAGAAATACAAAAAGGTTTTCACAAAGGCGAACGCCGGCAGAAAAGTAACCGTTAAGTAGAATATCACCATCTTCTCATAAGAAAATCGTTGTGATTTCCTATGAGAGAATAAAACGCTGAGAGCATGTCCTGATCCCAGTCAGGCACACCGCTCTCAGCGTTCTTTTTTTCAGATCGAATTCGATCCGCTTTTCATTTTATTATTCTTCATCGCACAAGACACGCATGTGAGTCTTGTCTTCTGCATTTCTCTACAGGGGCTTTCTCCCTTATTTGGAGGAACCGAGATACAGCTTCTGTCTGTGCCTTGCACTCAGGTACACGTACAGCAGCGCAGCCAGGGCCAGCACTGTGATCACCCATATCCATACCGGTACATCCAGAATATTGAAGCACCGCACGTTGATCCACATCTGATTGATGGTATCGTTCTTTTCCCCGTCAAAGAACACCATGATCGAGGACCGGCTGATTGCTTCCTCCGAAGGATACTGCGCTCCGAGCTGACGGATCAGCTGCTCGGCGGGAACGGTCAGGGTGTAATCCTCATTCTCCGGGTCCTCGGAGAAGAAGTAGCCCAGCGGGTAATCGACAACCTCCTCCTCGTCTTCCTCTGCACCGTAGGTCCAGTCGGCATATTCAAAGATCCGGCTGTCGTCTCCTCCGGCGATCACAGAGGTATATCCGATGTAGTACATATTCCGCACCGCATTGTCCGGGCGTGAGCAGAAATTGATGAAGGCTTCCGCAGCATGCTGCTTGTCTGCATTTCCCTCAACGCCGCTGCGGAGCATGACCCAACCGTCAAAATAGATGTTCGTGGATTCCTCCGGGATCGCGAAATTCAGATAATAGTCATCCTCTTCCGCCTGGTCCATGGTGTAGACCGCGTCCCCGGACCACTGATAATTGGCAAGCACCTTGCCCGTGATCATATCCGCCTTGCCGGAATCCGTCTCAAAGGAGTACACGTTATCCTTCACATCCTGAAGATAATCCTGTACCTCCTGGATCGTCTCCGGCGATACGTCGTTCATCTCCTCCTCGAGCCGCACCGGATAATCCGCCTGCGACCGGAACTCTTCGCTAAGCAGCATATCCGACTTAAGCGCGCCGACCGCTGCAAAATACGAATCGCGGACATTATCCTTGATGGTGACCTGACGGTCATATTTCGGATCTCCCAGGACCTTCCAGGTGGACGCCTCCTCATGGGTGAGGGCCTCAGGGTTGTAAACGATCCCGGTCACGCCCCACATATATCCGGCGGCGTAGTCGCTCCACTTTTCCCCGTTGATCTCATGGTTCTCAAACACCTTGCGGATATAGGGAGAGACTCCGTTCGTATAATAATTGTACGGATCGGAGCTGTCCTTGAAGGCGTCGGAAAGCGGCACGAGCTGCTTTTCCGCCATCAGCTTCATGAACATATACTCAGACGGGCATACCAGGTCATACACATCCCCAAGGGTAAGCATGTTGTAAAGATCTTCGTTGGTGCCGAAGGTCGAATACTCTACATTTACCTCGATTCCGTAGGTCTCGTAATACCAGTCCTCAAAATCCTGGACCATGGAGTTTTCACCGAAGATATCTCCGCTCTCCAGATCAATGACTTCGTCCTCGCCCCATTCTCCAAGGTCGATATACTCTTCCCAGTTGCAGACACGCAGCACAACCTTTTTCCCGGAGGGAGCGGAGGTGGACGGTTCTTCCGTCTGCTCTGTCCCAGCGTACGTCACGCCGGCCAGGCCGGAAAGAACAAGGGCTGCCGCAAGTGCTGCGGTGCCCGCCTGACGGGACATCCCGGGCCTTCCGGATCTTTGATGTTCTTTAAAAAACGTTCTCATACCCCGGCCCTCTCTTTCCCTGCATCCTTTGCCCCACGGATATTCACGACCGTCACGATCACCACGACCACCGCGAAGATCACAGCCGACAGCGCCCACAGAGCGGTCTTGATCGCCGTCTGGGAACCCTTGGTCGCATTTACCACATAGGTACTGATCGTATCAAAGGTAGCCGGTTTCGTATAGGTCGCGATAAAATAATCGTCCAGGGAAAGCGTGATCGCCAGCGCAAAGCCCGATACAATACCGGAAGAGATCTGCGGGATCACGATGGAGCGCAGCGCTCTGGCCGGCGTAGCACCCAGATCCAGCGCCGCCTCGTAGATCGACGAATCCATCTGTTTCAGCTTCGGCGTCACCGACAGATACACAAACGGGGCGCACAGCACCACATGGCCGACCACCAGCGGGATATACGTGTCCTTGCTCACGCCAAAGACCACCACCAGCAGGATGCACACCGAGAAACCGGTCACAACGTCCGCATTGACCACCGGTACCTCGTTGAGTGAATTGATCAGCGTACCGGCCCTTCTTGAGGAATAGAACGCGCCGATCGCTCCCATCGTTCCCAGAACGGTCGCCAGAAATGCCGCCCCGACCGCAAGCACGATCGTTCCGAGGATCATACTGCGCAGCTCAGGCGTCGTAAACAGCGTGACAAAATTCTTCAGGGAGAACCCGCGAAAAGCTCCGATCGTAGTAGCATTTGTAAAGCTGTACAGGATCAGGATCAGAATCGGAGCGTACAGGAACACCAGCACAAAAAGGATCACAAAACTCCTAAAACCTTTTTTCACAGCAGTGCACCTCCGACCGTTCTCTGATTATCATCCTCCATCCCGCGGGTAAGGAGGGTAAACGCAATGATGATTGCAAGCAGGATCAGCGCGATCATGGAACCTCCGTGCCAGTTGTAGGCGGAGAAATAGCTCCCGATCAGGCTGCCCATAATATAAGTGCTGTTATACAGCATATCCAGTACCACATAGTTGGTCATCGCCGGCAGAAAAACCATTGATACTCCGCTCACGATCCCGGGAACGGACAGCGGCAGCGTGACCTTCAGAAATGCGCTCACATCGTTCGCGCCCAGATCCTTGGCTGCCTCAATCAGCGATATATCCAGCCGGGACAGGGTATTATAAATGGGAAGGATCATGAACGGAAGAAAATCGTAGCTCATGCCGATCACCGCATTCATAAAAGGATATCGGGCAAGATTGCCCTCGAAGAGCGTGAGCAGCTCCTTCAATGCAGTGATCCGGAGAGAGAAATTGATCCACATCGGCATGATGAACAGCAGAATCAGCACCTGCTTGCGCTTCATGTGGCTCGTCGCAAGAAAATAGGCTGCCGGATAGGCCAGAAGAAGGCATACCAGCGTTGTAACGAAGGCTACCGCCAGACTGTAGCAAAGCGTTCCCAGTGTGTTGGGATCCGTAAAGAATCCGGCAAAATTGGAAACGGTAAACTGCCCCTGTCCGTTCGTAAAGGCATAATACAAAAGCACCAGGAGCGGAAGAGCCACAAACAGGACAAGGAATACGGCATAGGGTATTCCGAGGCTCTTTCTGGAAAATTTCAAAACGCGCATGTTCTTGTATCCTCTTTTACTTCTTAAATCTCTCTATCTGCAGACGGGTCATTTCTTGAGCCGGAAGGACATCTTCTCGACCGGCATCACAAGACCTACATGGTCATCCATGTTCCAGAGGTATTCGTCATCCACGATGAAATCCTGCTCCAGATCGGTATGAATAACATAGCTGTAATGATCGCCCTTGTAGATCAGATTGCTGATATAGCCGTCCACAAGACCCTCCTCTACCTGGTCGGTCATGCGGATATCCTGCGGCTGAATCGACACAATAATGCGGTTGCGTCTCGGATCGATCGTATCGCCTGCCGCGTCCACAAGCGTTCCGTCCTCATTGCGGTGGCTGCCCTTGATGATCCTGGTCACACTGGTATCGAGCACCTTGCCGTTGAATTCCAGGCGGAAATCGGAATTGATGTCCGCGGTGAAATAATTCGTATTATCCTCAGCGATCATGATATGGATATTGTCCGGAGCAACCTTCATTCCGACCGTCTCGCCGACCTTCGGCGTATTGACCGACTGGATGACCATCTCATTCCTTCCGGACTGCACCGTGATCTCGTAATGCATTCCCTTAAAGATCACCGAGGTAACCACTCCGCGGATCGTTCCCTCCTGCGGCTGCGTGATCTCCACGTCTTCCGGGCGCACCACAGCCGTAATGTGCGTACCATGTTCAATATCGTCCACACAGTCAAATTCACCCCCGCAGAAGCGGGCCTTAAGATGTCCGGTCATGATGCCGTTGAAGATATTGCTTTCCCCGATAAAGTCGGCAACGAAAGCATTTTTCGGCTCATTGTAAATATCCTCCGGCTTGCCGATCTGCTGGATTCTGCCCTCCGACATGACAACGATCGTATCGGACATGGTCAGGGCTTCCTCCTGATCATGCGTCACATAGATGAACGTAATGCCAAGACGCTCGTGCATCTCCTTCAGCTCGATCTGCATCTCCTTGCGCATCTTCAGGTCCAGCGCTCCGAGCGGCTCGTCGAGAAGCAGAATCTCCGGCTCATTCACCACCGCTCTGGCGATCGCGATCCTCTGCTGCTGACCGCCGGAAAGCGTGCTCACACTCCGTCCCTCAAACCCCTCGAGGTCCACCAGCTCCAGAACGCGCTTCACCTTTTTGGTGATCACATCCTCGGGCAGCTTCTTCTGCCGCAGACCGAAGGCAATATTTTCATAAATATTCATATGCGGAAACAGCGCGTACCTCTGGAAGACCGTATTGATCGGCCGCTGGTAAGGCGGCAGGTCCGAAATATTGCGTCCGTTGAGCAGGATCTCACCGGAGGAGGGCAGTTCAAAACCCGCGATCATACGAAGCGTCGTCGTCTTGCCGCATCCCGAAGGCCCCAGAAACGTAACGAACTCACCGCGGCGGACATAGAGGTTAAAGTCCGACACCGCCGTAAAGCCGTCCTCGTAGGTCTTGGTGATGTTTTTCAGTTCGATGATTTTTTCATTTTGATTTGCCATATTTCGGATCTCCCAATTCTATAAAACTCTATATGCCTCACGGCGCATACTCAGAAGCTCGGCGGCGTACTCACCCACACAAACTGCGCAGGGTTCGCCGTTGTATTCTCAATATAATGCGTCGAATCCGCCTTAAAATAAAAGCTCTCTCCCGCTTTCACAATAAACGTTCTTTCGCCGAGATGAAGCCGTATCCTTCCGGAAATCACATATCCGAACTCCTCCCCCTCGTGCGGGTTAACACTCGCCACCTTCTGATGCGGACGGATCTTTACAAGCAGCGGCTCCATCTGGTTCTTCTGCGCCGTGGGGACGATCCACTGAATACTGTTTCCTCCCTCGTCGATCTTTTCAAAAAAGCCTTCATCCGAAAAAACGACCGGTTCCGTCTGCGCTTCCCTGAAAAACTCGGACGGCGTCGTCCCGAGGCATTCGATCAGGTCCAGCAGCGTAATCACCGAGGGCGCCACGATCCCGTTCTCCAGCTGTGAAATATAACCCTTCGTCAGTTCCGTGCGGTCCGCCAGCTCCTGCTGGGTGAGACCGATCTGCTTCCTAAGATCTCTGATCCTGCTTCCGATCTGTTTATTGATCAGGTCTGCTTCCATTATCGTTTTCCTCCGAAAGTGAATGTCCAATTCTAAACTTCCGATTACGTGTTACTTAACCCACGTGTCTGATTATAGTATTCCTAAACAAATTGTCAACTGTTAATTGTACTGAAATGCGAAGGTACCTGGCTGCGTAGTTATTGATTGAATTTAATTGGGGGATTCAGTAAAAGAAATGAATGCGCGTGATGGGCAAATCGTATATGTTTTTCCGCAGTGCCTCAAACAGGGGACGGTTCTCTGTTTGACGTTTCTTTATTCTCTTAAGCGGACGAAATGCCGGAGGGGCAGGGGGCATTTCTGGTGGTTTCAGGCGGAGGATACCTTGCGTTTGTACCATGTAAAACGCCATCTGTAACTATGGCATTAATTAGGAAAACTTTACTTCGCAGTCTTTCGCCTGCCATAATCAGGCATGTACGCCCGGCGGGGGGCGGGGATTATTTACAGTGAGACGATTAGGACAGGAACGCAGCTGAGATATGCGCCTTACGTAGACTTGGGGGCCGAGGTAAGAGCGTTCAGTGCTATGCGCGAATGCCTCGGACCCCTAGTCGAAGTTAGGCGAGAGCTCAGCGGAGTGGGTCCGGGTCGAACGGTAATAATCCCCGCCCCCGCCGGGCGTACGTGCCGTCCGGTTTGAAACAAAGAAACAACCTTATTCTGCACCGAGGAAAAACATCTTCCTTTTTCTCAGCTGATCGGAATTTTGATCGTCATGTCACTTGTGGGATATGCTGCGCAGGCGTGCACATATCCGAAGTCTTTGTCGGCTTCCCTGCGCCCGTCGTTCTCGGGACACACATAGCAGCTTCCGGAGAGGACTTTCGTCCTGCAGAATCCGCATTCGCCGCTTCTGCAGCCTGTCTCGATCCGGATGCCGGCGCGTTCGAGTGCGACGACCAGGCTCTCGGTGGCTTTTGCCGGAATCTCCTGGCGGGCGATGCCCTGCACTACGGTAAGCCGGAAGGTCTTATCCTTCACCTCCATCGGATAGCCCGGGAAGGCCGTGATGTCCTTTGCCTGTCCGAACACCTCGAAACGGACTCTGCGCTTCGGAATGTCGAGCTTCTGAAGTTCCCTGCGAAGGAAGGTGTACATCACCTGCGGGCCGCAGATGAAGTAGGTGGTATCCTCCGCGGAGTATTTGCGGATCAGCTCTGCGCTCAGGAAGCCGCGCTCTCCCTTCCAGTCCGGTTCGTCGCCGGAAAGTACGTGGACGATCCGTACGCTGCCTTTTCCTTCATCTCCCGAAGCATTCTTTACTCCAGCTTCTTCGCATACCCGCTCCAGCTCATCCTTCAGGACGATATCGTCTGACGATACAGAGCCGTACAGAATGGTCAGGTCCACGTTCAGTTTCCCGGCGGCGATCTCCTTGGCCATGGAGGCAAAAGGCGTAATGCCGACGCCGCCTGCGAGTGCTACAACATTCCGGGCGTCCCGCAGCGGTTCATAATAGAACTGGCCGCAGGCAAGGGTTCCTGTAAGATGGTCTCCCACCTTCAGCTCGCTGTTTACATAGTCGCAGATGAACCCGTCCCCTTTGGAGCGGCGCACCGTGATCTCTACGAACGGATGCTCCCCTCTCGCTTCATACGGCGCTGAGGAGATGGAATACGGGCGCGAGATCCGACTCTGCCCGATCTCGAAATCGAGGACGATATACTGTCCGGCATAAAACGGTGGCAGTTTCTTTCCGTCCGGACGCTCCAGCCGGATGGTCTTTGCCGTCCTGCAGGCATCCCGGATATCGGTGATCACCAGTTCGATTCTTCCCGGATGCCACTCTCTGGCCACGTCCCCGATGGGATCCACGGTTTCAAGGGAGGGAGATGCATTTGCAAAGGCATCAAGACGCGCTTTGGTCACACGGGAGGCCCCGCCTACGTCCTTGAGAAAATTTTTTATTTTCATTTCTTCGCTGCCTCCTTTGCTGCAATGTCATCCAGGATGTTTTTGGCGGCCTTCCGTCCGTTGGTCACCTGCGGACCCATTCCGTCGCCCGAGATCGCGTGTGCTCCTGCAAACTCCAGCCCCTGAATGAGCCGCTCCTCATTGCCGGTCTGCAGTCTTGCGATGATATGGTCCTGCATCGTATGCGCATAACCGTAAATGCAGCCATTCCATGCTTTGGTATAATGTGCTACCGTCATCGGCGTTTCGATCACGATCTCCAGGACGTGATCCAGAAGGTTTACGCCGAAATACGCCGACATATCATCGATCAGCTGCTTTGCGACCTCGTGCTTCACGCGGTCATAATCGTCCGCACTGACGCTCTTCCAGCCATCCACTCTGGGCAGCACGGTGATGCTGAAGGAACAGGTCCCCTCCGGCGTCACATCCGGATTGCCGTAATTGTGGCAGATGCAGGTAAGGTAACGGTACGGTCCAAGGCCTGCCAGGTTCTCATACAGCACATCTGTATCCATGGTATCCCCGCGGAAGATGCTGTAATCGTGGATGTTCAGCTCCTGGGCAGGTCTGTCCAGAATCATGATCACGGAAAACGCCGTCAGGCTCAACCGGCGGGCATTTACCATCTTTGTAGCCTTCTCCGGCACCTCCCGGGCCGGCTCGATCATGTGGGAATACACGGCATTCGGATAAGCGGATGAGATCACATAGTCACTGCGGATCACATCGCCGCGTGCTGTGCGCACGCCATATGCCTTTCCGTTCTTTACCAGAATCTTGTCCACCTGCTGACGATACTCGATCTGGACACCCATCGCCTCAGCACGCTCTGCCATCTTCAGACTCATCTCATGGCTGAGCTTACGCGGGATCATCGAGCCGTATCCGATATAATCCGCCATCAGCACGGAGAAAATCGTGAACGGCAGCTCCGAAAAGCCGCTGCCCACGTAGATCCAGTACGGAGCCAGCAGATCCACTGCCTTTTGCGGCAGGTCAAAGGTGTCGATCACTTCCTTTGTCGAATAGCCGGCCGTTTTCACAAACGCTTCGTGCTTCAAAAGCATCTGCGGCTTGCTCATCGGATGGATGGAAAGCTCATTGACACTATTGAACACGGTATTGCACAGCTGCAGCAGCTTCAGCACCTTTTCGTAAGTTCCGGGAACCTGGGCGTCCACTTCGCGTGAGAAGCGCTCCAGCCCCGGATGCAGCGTGACCTCAACGCCCGGCAGGCTTGCATGGTAAGCCTCCGGAACCTGCAGCCAGTCGATATCGACGCCCATATCATCCAGGAATTTCCCGACCTTCAGGCGGTTCTCCTTCGGACCGATGGACATCATTTCGTGCAGCGCAGCCTCGATCTCAATGCCGCCGCGCACAAAGCTTGTAGCGATCCCTCCCGGCAGATTGTGCCGTTCCAGCACCAGCACATCCAGGCCCTTGTCCGCCAGCATCAGTGCGGAGGACAACCCGGCCAGTGCGCCGCCGATCACGATCACGTCATAATGATCCTTATAATATTTCATCACACACTCTCTGTTCTTTCTGCATCTGTGCAGAACCCTTCCTGTTCTTCCCGGGAACTGTCCCGAAAATGATCACATGATCTGTACGGCCAAAATGGGATCCGCTCAGTGAGGGATCCCATATCATTCCTGCAGTCATCCGGACAGGCACTCCCGGCAGACAGCTGCCGAGATTATCACACGATGAGGAGGGCACCTCCGATGCGAATTCAACCTGATCGCAACAGCATCAGAAGAAGCGTTCCACCAGTTCCCTGGAGTACTCGGCGGTCTCATCCATATCGCCGAAGCTCATGATCTCACCGGCATAGTAGGTGTCATATTTGCCCTGCATGGCCTCAACCTTGTCGTACCAGCCGCTCTTGTAGGCCTCCGAGAATACATGCGGGAAATAGTAAACACTCCACTCATTGATCACATTCGATGCCGGGTTTTTCATCGTCTTCAGGTCACGCAGCACCATCTTTTTGCACTTCTCATACGGAACCTCTTCGGAGTTCTTATGCTTGCGCAGTGCATAGGTCGTGATCACCTGCTCCACCGTATCTCTCCAGCGGCGGTAATACACCATCAGATGACCGAGGCGGGCCGGAACCATGTTATCGAATACGTAGTAGGAGATTTCCGGATGATCCTCCGGCTTCGTCTCGCAGGCCAGTACGTCGTAACGCTCGTACTCGATTTTGGAGAACAGCTTGCGCTCATCCTCGCGGGCATCGAAATAATCCACCATGCCCACCAGTCCGTCGTCACGGCCTTCCTTATTCGGTACATACAGCGGCGAGGTCACGATGATCTTGTCATATTCCTCCACTTCGCCGTTCACGGTCACATACACCTTGCCATCCTTACGCTCGACGCAGGAGATGTTACTGTTCAGGCGGGCCGGATTTTTCAGATGATCGTTCAGGGCCTCCCAGATCGACTGGGTACCATCCTTCCAGGTCCACAGGTTGATCTTCACGAAATTCATGCAGGTCTGGAAATCCAGATATTTCAGAACATAGGCAGCCGGAATCTCATCAAAGTAACCATAGCCAAAGGAAGTGAACGGTCCGATCCAGATGTCCTGGATCAGCTCCACCTTATTGAGCTTGCAGAACTCGGAAAACGGAAGCGCAAGATCCTTCAGATTGGGATTCACGCCGCTCACCGGCTCACGCTTAGCATTCGCAGCCGAGAAGCCATCGTATCTGCCCTGGGCAACACCGCGGTGTCCGTTGATGTCATAGCCCTTGTATTTCGTCTCAAGAAGCTCGCCGAAACGCTTCAGCTGCTTTTTCATTTTCAGCAGACGCGGGATCTTCAATATATTCTTTTTCGGCTCGAACGGCTCGATCACATTGCCTGCGCGGTCCTTATAATTACGGTTCAGCTTCGGACCGTCATGAGTGATGCCGCAGAATTCCTCCACATCGTGCACCGCATAGTAGGACGGTACGCCCATGATGGCGCCCATCTCGTAGCGTCTTCCATTATAGTAAGGCGACCAGCACTTGCCGCCGACACGATCCTGTTTTTCAAGAATCGTATAGTTCTCATATCCTTTCTGCTCCAGGTACATCCCGGCAGATAATCCGGCGGGGCCGCCGCCGATGATACAAATCTTTGTGCTCTTGTCCATGATGTGTTTCCCTCCGTGAACGTTCAATTGTTTCTGGAACGATTATATCTCAGTTTCCTGTAAAAAGCACGTTATTCTTATGCTCCGGGAGCAAAAATTTACGAAACAACGTTTACCGTTTCAGGATAGATTTTCAGGCTGGAAAATGTTATACTAAGCAGCGAAACAGCGTCTGCCGCAATACAGGCTCGTTCTGCTGCATTTTTCGTGAAATGCAGCCCTTGCAATAATATCGGAGTTACTATGAAAAAATATGATGGTTTTGCCGATCTGCTGAACAGCCGGTCTGATGCACATCCGGACGCGCCTGCACTTTTATATGAGCAGCAGGGCCGGATCCACACGCTCAGCTACCTGCAGCTTCGGGATGCCGTACAGGCATCCTCCCGGCGGATCCGGTCAACCGGGTGCCAATGCATCGGCATCCTCTGTGATGGTACCATAAAATGTGTGATCACCATCTTCGCCTCCGTCCTCGCGGGAATCCAGACGGTTCTTCTGGAGGAAAGTGCCTCCGAAGAGCTGCTTGCCCGGCAATTGCACGATACACAGGCGGACACGCTCTGGGGAGATACGGAGCTGGCGCAGGAGCTTGGCTTTCGTGCTCTGGAAGAACTGATTGGAAACCCGGCCGACGGAAGCTCTTTCGGTGTATCTTCTGCCTGCTCAGGCAGCCAGCCACATGCTCCCGCGTCCGGGGACTTTCCCGAAACCGCCGGGGATCTTCTGTTTTTTACCTCGGGCACGACCAGCCGCAGTAAAGCAGTTGTCCTTTCAGACCGTTCGCTCACTGCGAGTGCGTACAATGGAAGCTGTATTCTGCCGCTGGCTGAGAAGGACCGGCTCCTCTGCATGCTGCCGCTTAACCATGTGTTCGGCTTCGTATGCAGCTTGCTGTGGGGACTGGCCTGCGGAGCAAGCGTCTCCCTGGGCCGTGGCGCCCGGCATTATGCAGATGACCCTGTGTTCTTTTCCCCCACTGTGCTGTCGGCCGTTCCCGCGCTGCTCGCGTTTCTGCTGCGGCACAATGCACTGAATGCGCAGCTTCGCACCGTCCTGGTAGGGGCCGGTAATTGCCCGCCTTCCATCCTGGAGCTTGCCCGCAAAAACGGCCTGCACGTATGCTTCGGCTATGGCATGACCGAAACCAGCTCCGGCATCGCGCTGAGCATTGAAGGCGATCCATACGCACTTACCATCTGTCCGCTGAACGAGGTACAGATCGCACCCGACGGCGAGATCCTGGTCCGATCGGAGGACTGCATGATGAAGGGGTACTACCGGCAGCCGGAAATGACCGCCGCAGTGCTTGAAAACGGGACCCTGCACACCGGAGATCTCGGACGGATCGACGAAAACGGCCGGCTGCACATCACCGGGAGAAAAAAGGAGATCATCGTCCTGAGCGACGGCACCAAAATCTTTCTGCCGGAGTACGAAGCAGCCATCTCCCAGGCCATCGGAGAGCAGGATTTCGCCGTGATCGAACAGAACCAGCAGCCCGTGCTGGTCATCCATGCTGATCCTGCCAGCCGCCCGGTCCTGCTGCAAAAGCTCAAAGCCGCAATGGCGAGGTACCCCCGCGGTCAGCAGCTGCATGACATCCTCTTCCGGGATGCCCCTCTGCCGCGCACCTCAACCGGAAAAGTGCGGCGCTGGGAACTTCAAACAGGGGGACGGTTCCAGGTCCCATTTTCTCAAATGGAAACAGGACACAGCCCCACTGCCCGGAAGTAACTGTCCAACCGATACAAAAAAGCTTATCATACGATAATCATCACGAAAACAGCAACACCAAAATCCACATACGATCAGGAGATACCATGAACAGAGAACAAATCGCATCCACCTGCCGGGACGTCATCTACGAATGTGTCCCCGAGCTGGAGGGAACCCCCATTTATGAGGATACTGTCATCAACACCGATACCGCCATCGATTCCATGGGCTTTACGCTGGTCATCTGCCGGCTGGAAGCCACCTTTGACGTGCGCATTCCCAACCGGCAATGGGCAAAGCTTTCCACCTTCGGGGATGTTGTGGACGCCATTGAAAAGCGGGTCAGGAAAAAGTAAGGAAAGAATAGAACCGGTCAGAGAAAAGGAATATACATCGAATGGAAATCTATCGCAAGGAATGGAAGATTCGCTCATCGGAGGCAGATATGCACCGCCGGATGAAGCTGTCCGCCCTCTTCACACAGCTGCAGGAAGCAGCGATCGAGCACACACAGCAGCTTGGCGCAGGCCGTGAAAAAACCCTCGACAAAGGTCTTCTCTGGGTCGTGACACAACAGTCGGTGTCCTTTGCCCGCATGCCAGGATATGACGAAACGCTCACGATCCTGTCGTGGCCGGGCAAAACCATGCATCTGTTTTTTCCACGCTACTGGCAGATCCTCGACGAGCGCGGTGACATCATCATTGAAGCCTCTTCTCTATGGGGCCTGATGGATGCACACACACGCCGGCTTACCTTCCCGGAGGAATACGGGGTCGAGCTTCCCGACATGAGCGATGGCACAAGCATTCCGCTTCCCGCCAGGATCCGTGCGCAGGAAGCGCCCGTCGTCCATTCGTTTTCCGTACCCTACAGCTATGTGGACCTGAACGGTCACATGAACAACGCACGCTATTTCGATCTGGTCACCGATGTGGCGGCCGGCACACTGGAAAAAAAGAACATCCGCGAGATCTTCATGGAGTATACCGCCGAAGCCCACTATCAGGAAACACTGAAGCTCCGCTTCCTGGAAGACAAGCGAAGCCTCTATTTTTCGGGCGAGACCGAGCGGCCCGTATTCCGGATGCGACTGACCTGCTGAGCAGGACAGACTAAAGAGAGCCATGCGCCATGGAGACAAGTCCCCATAGCTCATGGCTCTCCGTGGTCTCCGGCCCTGCCTTTACTCCGTTTCCGCTTCTATTTCTTTGATAATGCACTCATTCCCCTGCACCAGCCAGGTTTCCCCGCTGTGACAGTAGGGGCATTCTTTTCCATATTTGACCGTCTCATACGTTCGTTCACAGCCTGAGCAATAAGTGACGGCCGGTATCGTCTCCAGCTTCAGCACCGAATCCTTCAGTACCGGATGTCTGCCCTTGAAATAATCCCAGCAGTCCGTAAACAGATCGGTCATGATGCCGGACACTTCCCCCACCTCCAACGTCACCGATCCGATATTAATAATATTCTCCTCTTTGGCTGTTTCCTCCAGCGTCTTTGCCAGATGCAGCACAATTCCCATTTCATGCATATTTTGCCACCAATATTTCACAAAATTTCACCGTCCCCTGTTTGGCCCTGTTTGGTCAAAAAAGAACTCTCGTACTTGCGGGATACGAGAGTTCAAGGAGGTATGTTTGTGTTCCTATGACATCCTGCCGCAAATCACGAACAGAACACGAGAATTCATCTTCTGGTTTGCCTGCCGCACCGCTTTTCGCAGATGGACACGCAAAACTGCTTACCCTCAGCAGTCAGCGAAGCAGCTATGCCAGTAACCGCTCCGCAGATGTAAGGCCTTACTCGGAGACCCATCTCTTCCGTCAGGCAGGTTTCCTGGCTGCAGATCGATGCATCGCTTCTCCTTCTCGCCGAATAACGGGCAGGCAATGGAATAATGAAGGACGCTCCCTGCTAACAGTGACCGGATCGCTCAGGACTTGCACCTGATTCCCTCTCAGCAGGATATAATCCTGCTTCACCTGACGTGTCATATTTACACTGATATTATTTTACAAAATGTTGGCGCCTGTGTCAAGCAAAACTCGCATTTTGTGGATGTACTCCGGCGTGGTTCCGCAGCATCCTCCCACGATCGACGCCCCGGCTCTGACCAGTGCTTTCATGTGCCCGGCAAACTGTTCCGGTCCCATATTGTAGACTGCATTTCCGGCCTCATCGATCATCGGCATGCCGGCATTCGGCTTTGCAATCACCGGCAGATGGGTGACCTGCCGGATCCCCCTTATGATCGCCTCAAGCTGATCCGGTCCGGTCGAGCAGTTGATTCCCACCGCATCGGCCCCCATCTCCGTGAGAGTCTCGGCGGCCTCCGCTGCCGTACCGCCGTAAAAGGCCCGACCGTCGGCAGTGACTGTCATGGTGCACATCACCGGCAGACTGCCGCCGGCTGCATGCGCTGCATCCAGCGCGATGCACACCTCCTCTACAGACATCATGGTTTCACACACAAGCAGATCCACCCCGGCAGACGCCAGAATGGAAGTCTGCTCCCGGTACACCTCAAACATCTGGTCGTCCGAATAGTCGCCGCCTATGCTCTCAAGCAGCATTCCGGTCGGTGCAATATCCCCTGCAACCAGTGCTTTCCCCCGGACCGCGCGCTGAGAGATGTCCACCAGGCGAAGGTTCATCTCCTCCACATTTCCGTCCAGGCCAAAGCCGGAAAGCACGTGCCGGTTTGCTCCGAACGTGGGAGCATAAACGATCCGGGATCCTGCTTCCACATATTCGCGCTGCAGCTTCTCCAGCACATCGGGATGCTCCAGCACCCAGGCCTCCGTGCTCATTCCCCTGGGCATGCCTGCCTTCATCAGGTTGGATCCGGTCGCGCCGTCCAGATAAAGGATTCCCTTTCCGGCAAGATCTGCAAAGTCCTGTTTCTTCATGCCGCTTTCCTCTTCTCTTCTTTATAAAAAACTGCTGTGCAAAAGCCTCTCCGGTCATCACCAGACGATCCGCCTGCTGTTATGCACCTGTCCTTGTAAGAAACCGCATCAGGCTTTCCGGTGGTCAAGCTTCTGGGAAATATACATCCCGATTGCCTGCAGCACCTGCACCAGCGCCACCAGAATCACGATCGTCACGATCATGATATCGGTCTGATACCGGTAATAGCCGAACCGGATCGCGATATCGCCCAGACCGCCGCCGCCCACGGTTCCTGCCATGGCCGAATATCCGAGGATCGTTCCGGTAACGATCGTTACCCCTACCAGCAGAGAAGTCCTGGCCTCCGCCAGCAGCACCTTGAAGATGATCGTGAAGGTGCCGGCGCCCATACTCTGCGCCGCCTCGATCACACCACGGTCCACCTCCTTCAGGGAGGATTCCACCATTCGTCCGATGAACGGCGCCGCCGCGATCACCAGCGGAACGATCGTCGCGCTCGATCCGTAGCTCTTACCCACGATGGCCTTCGTAAGCGGGATCACGAGGATCAGCAGAATCAGGAACGGAACCGACCTCAGCAGGTTCACAATGATATCCAGCACCCGGTAAACCACCTTGTTCGGATGAATCCCGTCCTGATCGGTGACGGTCAGAATGATGCCGATCGGCAGTCCCAGAACGTACCCGAAAAAGGTCGAGACCAGTGTCATATATAGCGTATCGAGGGTACCTTCCCACAGCATGGGCCCGTATTGATTGAAAAACTCTCTGATCATGGCTTATTCCTCCGTTTCCCCGGACAGTTCGTCACCTGGCATATCATCCAGTTCCTCTACGATCACCTTGCGCTCCCGCAGATACGTGATCATCCGGTCTCCGATCTCCCGGTCCTCCGGAAGCTGCAGGATCATCTCCCCGGCAGCAGAGCCTCCAAGATCTCTCGTGGCCGCATACATGATATTCACCGGCGTTCCGAACGCCAGTGTCACATTGCCGATGACCGGCTCGTAGGAGGACTGACCGTCAAATACGATACGGATCGTGCGCCGGCCGGTCATCCGGTCCACTCCTCTGCTGCCGGAGCCGATGATCAGCCGCCGGGCTGCCTCGGTCTTCGGGCTCTCAAAGATTTCGCGGACCGTGCCATGCTCCACCAAAGATCCATGATCGAGCACCGCCACATGCGTGCAGATCTGCTGAATCACGGCCATTTCATGAGTGATCACCACGATCGTAATGCCATAATCCTTATTGATCTGCTGCAGCAGAGAGAGGATCGACCTTGTCGTCTGCGGATCGAGCGCACTGGTCGCCTCGTCACAGAGAATGATCTGCGGCTCATTGGCCAGCACACGCGCGATGGCCACCCGCTGCTTCTGGCCGCCGGAAAGCTGCGCCGGGTAGGCCCGGGCCTTCTCCTCCATCCCCACCGTTTTCAGATATTCATAGGCACGCTTTCGTGCTTCCCCGCGCGATACCCCGCGGATCTCCAGCGGAAAGCAGATGTTGTCCAGCACATTGCGCTGCATCAGCAGGTTGAAATGCTGGAAGATCATCCCGATGGACTGGCGGGCTTTGCGAAGCTGACCCTCGGAAAGGGAAAGCAGCTCCTGCCCGTTCACTCTCACGCTGCCGCTGTCAGGCCGTTCCAGCAGATTCAGGCAGCGCACCAGTGTACTCTTTCCCGCACCTGAAAGGCCGATGATTCCGAAAATATCCCCTTTCTCAATGGAAAAGCTGATATCCTTCGCCGCATCGACCGTGCCTTCCTTCGTCTGAAACGACTTGCATAAGTGCTCCACCTTAATGATCGGTTCCATATGTATCCTCCCCCAAGGTCCCGCCTGGTGCGGACCGGATTGACTTTTCGTTTCCTCATCGATTGTACAGTATCAATTATACAGTACACAGGTACATAAAAATCCGCAGGCAGCACCTGCGGATTTATTAGCAGTCCCTGTTTCCCTGCCAGATACCTGTTCAATTGTACAACAAAGCCCTGACAGGCGCAAGCAAAACACAGATCCTGTCTTTTACTCTGTCTGAGCGGTCTCTTCTTCCGCCTCTTCGAACGGGATCACAGCGCCGTCATAAGTCTCATTGATGAAGGAACGGATCTCATCGGACTTCAGCGCGTTTACAAGTGCAACGATACCTTCATTGTTCTCGTTGCCATTCTTGACGGCGATCACATTCACATAGGTCTTTGCCGCCTCGGAATCGGAGGTCTCATAAGCGATGGAATCCTGGCCTACCGAGAAGCCGGCTTCCAGTGCATAGTTGCCGTTCAGCACGACAAATGCAACCTCATCCTTCACGCGGGACACCTGCGCTGCCTCCAGTTCTTCGATCTGGATGTTCAGCGGATTCTCCTCAATATCATAAACCGTAGCGGTAAGCCCTGCATCGGCCTTCAGGGTGATCACACCGTTATCCTGCAGCAGCAGAAGGGCCCGCGCTTCATTGGTGGTGTCGTTCGGAACCGCAATGGTGTCGCCCTCTTCGAGCTCGTCCAGGCTGCTCTTGGTACCCGGATAAATGCCAAAGGGCTCATAATGAATGCCACCCGCATTTACCAGATCCGTGCCCTGCTCCTCATTGAAGTTGTCCAGATACGGAATGTGCTGGAAATAATTGGCATCCATCTCGCCACTGTCCACGACCAGGTTCGGCTGAACATAGTCCTCGAATTCGGTGATCTCCAGATCCCAGCCCTCTTCCGCAAGGATTTCCTTCGCCTTCTCAAGGATCTCGGCATGCGGTGTCGGAGAAGCGGCGATCGTGATCGTCTTATCCTCCTCGGCAAAAGCACTCAGAGAAAGGGAAAGCACAAGGGCTCCGGCGAGCAGTGCAGCAACAGATTTCTTTTTCATAATAAATACCTCCATTTCCTATAGGATTTGTATGGATTTTAGCACGATAAAGCGATTCTGTCAATCCTGAATTTGGGACAGAGAACCGTCCCCTGTCCCATTTTATTCCACGGTCACGCTCTTGGCGAGGTTTCTGGGCTTGTCTACATCCAGGCCCTTGGCCACTGCCACGTAATAGGCCAGCAGCTGCAGCGGGATAATGGTGAGGGAAGCTGCGAAATGCGGGTCGATCTTCGGCACATAGAATACGAAGCTTGCACTGTCTTCGATCTTGTAGTTGCCGTTTACGGTGAACGCTGCCAGATATCCGCCGCGGGATTTTACCTCCACCATGTTGGACAGGGTCTTCTCCACAAGTGCCGGCTGAGTGAGTACTCCGATGGTAAGCGTTCCGTTTTCGATCAGGCTGATCGTTCCGTGCTTGAGCTCTCCGGCGCCGTACGCTTCGGAGTGGATGTAGCTGATCTCCTTGAGCTTCAGGCTGCCCTCCATGCAGGTGGCATAGTCAATGCCTCTGCCGATGAAGAAAATGTCGCGGGCCATGGCATATTTTGCCGCAAACCACTGTATGCGTTCCTCATGCTCCATGATCCTGCGAATCTTATCCGGGATAGAACAGAGCTCGTCGATCAGGTTCGCGGCGTCTTCCCCGGAAATGGTCCCCTTTGCCTGTGAAAGTGCGATGGCAAAGGCATACATGGATACCAGCTGCGCACTGTAGGCCTTGGTCGTTGCAACGGCGATCTCCGGTCCGGCAAGCGTGTAGAATACATGATCGGCCTCCCGGGCGATGGTGGAACCCACCACGTTTACAATGGCCATGGTCTTCACGCCGGCTGCCTTCGCCTTGCGCAGCCCCTCCAGGGTGTCCGCCGTCTCCCCTGACTGGGAAATGATGATCGCAAGCGAATGCTCTGCAAAGGGCAGCTCACGGTAGCGGAATTCGGAGGCATACTCCACTCTGACCGGGACCTTGGCCAGATCCTCAATGATGTACTGGGCGGCAAATCCCACATGCGCCGCCGACCCGCAGGCCACCACATAAATCTGGGTGATCTGCGAAAGCTCCTCCGAGGTGATCCCCATGGCATCCAGATTGATCTTCCCGTCCGTCACGGCAGAGTGCAGCGTCTGCTCCACAGCGGTCGGCTGCTCGTGGATCTCCTTCATCATGAAATGCTCGTAGCCGCCCTTTTCCGCCGCCTCGGCATCCCACTTGATCTCCACGGATTCCTTCGTCACCTGGTCACCGTCCAGATTGAAGAATGCAACCTCTCCGGCGCGCAGCCTTGCGATCTCCAGATTGTCGATATAATACACATTTCGGGTGTACTGCAGAATCGCCGGTACATCGGATGCGATATAGGAATCCTCCGGGTTCACCCCGACGATCAGCGGGCTGTCCTTACGCGCCACATAAATCTCCTCGGGAAAATCCCGGAACATGATCGCCAGCGCATAGGAACCGCGCACACGTACCATCGTACGATTGATGGCATCCACGGGGCCGATCTTATACTTTTTATAGTAATAATCGATCAGCTTCACCACTACTTCCGTATCGGTTTCCGAGTAAAAGGTGTAGCCGTTCTTCTGAAGCTTCACCTTCAGCTCCTGATAGTTTTCGATGATCCCGTTGTGCACGCCGACCACATTGCGATCATCCGACATGTGCGGATGTGCATTATTCTCAGAAGGCTCCCCGTGCGTTGCCCAGCGCGTATGACCGATACCCACACTTCCGGGAATCGCCCGGCCCTCGTCTGTCTTCGACACCAGGGAGGACAGCCGTCCCTTCGCCTTTACGATCACACTCTCATTTTCGCCATCCCGCACACAGATCCCTGCAGAATCATATCCGCGATATTCCAGCTTCGCCAGCCCGCCCAGCAGAATCGGCGCCGCACTCTGATGTCCGACATATCCAACAATCCCACACATATCGTAAATCTCCTATTTTTTTATTTAAAGCTCTATTGTATTGGAACCTTCTCCGAGGATTTCCAGGTTTTCATCGCACTGCGCCACGAATAGGGCTGCAGCATTCTTCGGCATGTCTGCCGCAAGAACCAGTGTGTTGCGGTCGACGTACTCCGTGTCCAGTATTTTCCCATCGATGACGATCCGGCTGCTTTCATTGAAGCCGTCGCCGGTCACGGTCCACACTCCGTTCTCCTCACGGCAGCGCTCCACTGTGATGGGCGCAAGTCCCAGCTTCAGGTCGGACCGCCAGTAGGACCGGTAGGTTCCGTCCTTTCTGCGCTCTACGCCAAGCTCGGATGAAAAGGCTTTGTAGATGTAGCCCTGTCCGTACAGCATGTCGTATTCGACCAGATGCATCACATTGGTGTACTCGTCGGTGCCGCCGTACACCCGGTGCACCCGCGGCAGAATTCCGTCGGGAATGCCTGCAGCCTCCAGAACGGACGTGGAGAGCTCCTCGGCCTGCAGGTCACGTCGGATCGATTCCGCGCCGACGTTGCTCCAGATCACATATTCGGTCGCGTACAGGTCGGGCTGCAGAAGGATTTCCTCATCCACCCCCAACGATGGCAGATGATCGCCATAGAGCACCAGAATCGCCGGATTCTCCCGCTTTTCCAGATACTCCACGAGTGCACGGATCATCTCATCCACCTCGCGCAGCTGATTGACGTAATACTCCACCGGATAGATGTTCACATCCTCCGGCCCGGTCACGGTGATCAGCGGATCCTCAAGGACCTGCTCCGTCGGATATCGTCCGTGGCTCTGCACAGTGATTGCATAGATGAAATCCGGTCCCTCCGACTGCTCCAGTACATCTGCGATCAGTCCCGTCAGTACCTCATCCTTCGCCCAGTTGGTGGGCGTGTAGGACAGATCATACATATACTCCTCTGGAACAAAGCGGTTGAAGCCCAGCTGCGAGAACACACCCACCCGATTGTAGAAGGTTCCGGTGTTGTTGTGCAGCACAGTGCTCTCATATCCGCGCGATGCCAGTAGGTTCGGGATGGATTCCACCGCAGTGGTGCGCAGCACGGTATTATAAGGATATTCACCGGCACCGAAAAATTCCGTGCTCATGCCCGTGAGAATCTCAAACTCCGTGTTCACGGTGCCGGCGCCTACCACCGGTACGTACAGAAAGCCCTCCGGATAATGCTCCTTCAGAGAGCGGAAAAACGGGATCGGGTCCTCACTGAAGGAAAACTCACTGCGCATGTACATCGGATCGAAGAAGGATTCCAGCTGGATCATAATAATATCCGGCTGATTTTCCTCAGGCCTGGAAACGATCGTGCCTCCGTTCTCCTTCAGCGTTTCGGCGATCGCGGACATCTTCCGCGCGGAATAATTATCCGGCTTGCGGATGCCGCTGTGCATCATGCTTTTGATAAAGCAGTAGGCAAAGCCGTAATCGTCATAAGCCTCGGCCAGATTCTGAAAATTCTCCGAAAGGGAGCCGGTGCGATTGATCTGCGCAGTGGTGATCCCCACCCCTGCGCCGCTGATCGCCGCGCCCACAGCAAACATCACAAGGACCTGCTTTACCGTACGCTTCTCCTTTGGAAGCTTCCGAAACAGAATAACGATCAGCGCCAGCACCGCGGCCACCAGTGCCGCCAGTGCCGCAATGGCAGGCGGCGTGACATAATTTTTCAGGATCAGCATCAGTGCCGGAATCAGTCGGAAATCCTCCGCTGAAAACGGTGTCATCCGATAGATCCGGATCACACAGTTGATCGTGCCCAGTGCGACCCAGAAAATTGCAATCAGCGCCTGGAAAAAGCGCCGCCGCTTCGAAGCGAGCAGCGCAAGGGTCATCGTCAGACTGATAATGAAAAAATTACACAGGAAGTTCAGCGGTGACCTGCGCAGAAAATGAAACGCATCCGCAAAAGACTGCCTTCCCAGTAATTCCACAATAAAGGTCACAAAAAAGCTATTCAGATAAAGCTTCAACAAAATGAACATTTAGCGAAAACTCCCTTTTCGGATGATATTCGAACCTTTTGCATTATCCTGTTCCCGACGCATTCTTCCCGCTTCCGATCCGATGATTACTCGCCAAACAGATCCCTCAGCACCTGGGCAGCACTCATGCTTGCATACCCGTCGGGATCGGACAGCATCGAGGACGGTCCATCCAGATACCAGCGCATCCTGCTGTAGCTGGTGAGGTATTCCTCATCCCGCCAGATGTGCCGTTCCGTCGTGTTGAATTTCTGATAAGCCGCCGGATAATAATAACGCATGTAGCGGTCGGAAAGAGCGATCGCCTCACTGTCTTTGCTGCCGCTGCGCGTCGTGGTTCCGGAGATCATCACACCGTTCGGGCTGGAATGCAGCAGCACAACGCTGCCGTCCGAGCACGGCCCGAGCACGATATAGACATGCCCCTCCGCCAGACTCATGATATCACCGGGACGATAATCGCCCACGCTGTAATAAGGCGTATAGGATCCCCATCCGTAATTTGCAAAGGTCCGTGCCTGGAACTCCGCCCCCATCACATAGCCGGAATGTCCGCTGCTGCGGTTGAAGGTATTGTAGATCACCCAGCCCACATAGCCTGAGCAGTCCAGTCCGTTATCATTATAGGACGGCATATTCTTGTAATTATAGGAGGCATTCTG
Source organism: uncultured Lachnospiraceae bacterium (assembly GCA_946624935.1). Taxonomy (GTDB): domain Bacteria; phylum Bacillota; class Clostridia; order Lachnospirales; family Lachnospiraceae; genus Merdiplasma. The sequence goes on from CAMOSN010000008.1 coordinate 28,743, forward strand.
CTGATCGAAATAATTCTTCCACTGCCAGTGCACACCGATCGAACGGGTAACCGTATCCGCAGTTCCCGCAGGAGACCAGCCGCCGCCCCACACATACATCGTAGAACCCACCGGCTTCATCGCTGTCTGCAGCAGCCTTTTGATCGTAGAGCGCTGCAGGCGGTTTCCGCTGGAATCCACATAAAAGCTGTCCCCGCCGGACGGAGTGGTATCCATGGAAGCAAAATCGGGCCGGTCCACCGATACCAGCGCACCTTCACTGTCAAAATAGTAATCCCGCCCGTCGATCGTTTTCTTCCCGGTCACGCGTGCGCCGCCATTGTCCGGATCGAGATAATATCGGCTGTTATTGATCGTGACCCATCCAAACGCCTGCTTCCCGGAGGTCTTGAAATAGATGTACTGCTCTTTGCGGTATACCCATCCGGTAATACGCACACAATTCTTGTCAAAGTAATAATAATTCGATCCGATTTTCGTATAACCCTTCGCGGCGGCACCGTTTTTATTCTTCCGGAAGTAAAACTTCTTCCCGTCCACCGTGATCCAGCCGGTCCGGAGTACGCCCTTTTTGGTAAAGCAGTAGGTATATTTTCCGAGCTTTCTCTTTCCCTTATAGGTATTCCCCTTCGATGAAAAGTAATATACCTTTGTACCGATCTTCTTCCAGCCGACTGCTTTTGTCCCGTCCGGATACACATATTTGTATTTGGCACCGGATTTTTTGAACTTTCCTCCGTAGGAGACCGGAATCTTCGAAGCTGAGATCACGCCGCCCGTCACGGTCTTCCCCTTCACGTATGCCTTTTTCGCAAATACCTTCCCGGATGGTGCCACACCCAGGAGCAGTGTCAGCATCGCAAGAAGCCCCAGCCTTCCAAGTCGACGAATCATCCCTTCCAGCCTTTCCTTATCCATTTTCATCTTCCCGTTCCTCTCCTCCCATCCATCTGCGTACCTTACCGGCGGCCTTGTTCCAAGTACATCCTTCTGCCTTCCGGTGCTTCCTTCCCTTCTCTCACAAACGCTGTGTCCACCGGCCGGCACTTAATGCACGGCGCGATACTTTCCTGTCCAAACATTCCGCTCACGATCATCGGCTGAAAGAACACGCCCGCGCTCATTGGCTGAAAGAATACGCTCCCGCTCACACGGCAGAAGGTGCTGCCCAGATGAAAAGCAACAATCTCTGGAGCAGCACCCTCCATGGGTTCCATTATAAACGAAGCATCCGCTTTCTGTAAACCGTTTATGCGATATGACCCTTCGCACGGATCACATCAATGACCGAATCGACGTACTGCTCGCACACCTCATCGCTGCCGGCTTCCACCATCACACGAATCACCGGCTCCGTACCACTTTCGCGCACCAGGATCCGGCCCTCGTCTCCCAGCTCGGAAGCAACCTTCGCTACAGCTGCCTGCACGTCCGGATCATTCTGGGCATCGGGCTTGCTCTTCACCCGCACGTTCTTCAGCACCTGCGGATAGAACACCACCGGCGCAGCCAGTGCGCTCATGGGCTTCTTGGTTGCCAGCATCACTTCCATCAGCTTCAGACTGGTCAGGATGCCATCACCCGTGGTCTCGTACTTGGAGAAGATGATATGGCCGGACTGCTCTCCGCCGATACGGTGACCATTCTTCACCATGTTCTCGTACACATACTTGTCGCCGACCTTCGTCTTCTCATATTCGATTCCGACCTTGTCCAGCGCCTTGTACAGTCCGAAATTGCTCATCACGGTGGTGACCACCTTATTATTGAGCAGCTTTCCTCTGCCCTTCATATATACCCCGTAAATGTACAGAATATGATCACCGGTGATCACATTGCCCTTTTCATCCACGGCCAGGCAGCGGTCCGCATCGCCGTCATAGGCAAAGCCTACATCCAGGCCCTTCTCCACGACGAACTTCTGAAGATGCTCGATATGCGTACTGCCGCAGTCGGTATTGATATTGTAGCCGTCCGGCTCCGCATTCATCACATAGGTCTTCGCTCCGAGCGCATCAAATACGCCCTTGGCGATCTGCCAGGCTGCGCCGTTGGCCACATCCAGACCCACCTTCACATCCTTGAAGGAATAACGGGACATGGAGATCAGATATCCGATATAGCGGTTGCGGCCAGCCACGTAATCGACGGTTCTTCCGATCTCAATGCCGTCCGCCACCGGAATCTCCACCTTATCATCGATGTATTCCTCGACCTTCAGGATGGTCTCCTCATCCATTTTTTCACCCTTCGAATTGATGAGCTTGATGCCATTATCATAGAAGGGATTATGAGAAGCGGAAATCATGATGCCGCAGTCAAAATCATCCACACGGGTAATATAAGCCACGGAGGGAGTGGTCGTCACGTGCATAATATAGGCATCCGCTCCTGAAGCCATCAGACCTGTACACAGTGCATATTCAAACATGTAGGAAGAACGGCGGGTATCCTTTCCGATCACAACCTTCGCCTTTTTTCCTTCTCTCTCACCATAATACCAGCCGAGAAAACGACCGATTTTGATCGCATGTTCAAAGGTCAGTGTCTTATTCGCTTCACCGCGAAAACCATCTGTTCCAAAATACTTTCCCATAACTCAAAACTCCTTCACCATGTCTGCTTCCCTGTCATTCATGCTTCTCGACGATCACGCCGTTATCCTTGAAGATACTGTTCTCCGGCACTACGCCGCGCACGCAGGAGGTCGGGTAAATATTGCTGTGCCGGCCGATCACGGTACCCGGATTGCACACACTGTTGCAGCCCACCTCCACATAATCGCCGAGCATCGCGCCGAACTTTTTGATCCCGGTCTCGATGTGCTCCGTCCCGTTGTGTACCACGACCAGCTTCTTGTCCGATTTCACATTACTCGTAATGGAACCGGCACCCATATGACTGTAATATCCCAGGATGCTGTCGCCCACGTAGTTGTAATGCGGCGTCTGCACATGATCAAACAGGATCACATTCTTCAGTTCCACGGAATTTCCCACCACGCAGTCCGCACCGACCAGCGCTGAGCCGCGGATAAACGCACAGTGGCGGACCTCCGTGTTCGGACCGATAATACAGGGCGCACCCAGATAAGCCGTGGGGAATACCTTGGCACTCTTGTGGACCCACACGTGCTCCTCCCGCTCCTCATAGTCCTCTCCCAGAGTGGGGCCAAGCTTCAGGATAAAATCCTTGATTCCCTTCAGTGCTTCCCAGGGATAGGTAAATCCCTCCAGGTAATCCTTTGCAAGCGTGTGCTCCAGGTCAAATAAATCCTTGATCGTATACATCATTACTCTCTCCCGATCCTTATATTGAACCACTGTACGAGCGTTCCCGTACCGGTCCGCTTCATAATAAACATTCCTTTACAGGCGTTCCTTCCGCTCGATGTCCAGGAAATACTTATAGGTGTCCACTGTCAGTTCACCGCAGGCCGGCTCATCGCAGGCAATGATCGCCGCCGGATGCAGCTGCAGTGCGGAGCAGGTCCACTTCTGGCTCACGCCGCCCTCAACGGAGGCTGCCAGTGCTCTGGCCTTATTGTGACCGCTGATCAGAATCAGGACCTCTTTGGAATCCATGACAGTCCCGATGCCGACAGACAGAGCCTGGGCGGGAACCTTCTCCGGATCGTTTTCAAAGAAACGGCCGTTTACGATTCTGGTATCCGTTGTAAGATCACGTACACCTGTGCGGGAAGTCAGGCTGGTAAACGGCTCGTTGAATGCCAGATGTCCGTCTACACCGATTCCGCCGAGGAACAGATCCACACCGCCGTAGGAAGCGATCTTCTCCTCATAGCGTGCACACTCTGCAACCGGATCCTCAGCCATTCCGTTGAGGATATTGATGTTCTCCGCCGGGATGTCGATATGATTGAAGAAGTTGTCATGCATAAAATACCAGTAGCTCTGGTCATGCTCTCTGGGCAGTCCCAGATACTCATCCATGTTGAAGGTCACCACATTTTTGAAGGTGATCTCCCCGGCCTTATTCATTCTGGCCAGCTCCTGGTACACACCGATCGGTGAAGATCCGGTAGGCAGGCCCAGCACAAACGGACGGTCTTCCTTGTGTGCTTTGATCTTTTTTGCAATATAATTGGCTGCCCACTGACACATTTTGCTGTAATTATCCTGAATGACAACTCTCATTTTCTTTCCTCCCTTAAAAAACCTGCAAATAAAACCTCTAAAAACTGCAACCGCACAAAACGACCCTTCGGTTTTGCGGTTGAGCAGCACAATACTGTCCGTTCAGGTACAATATCGCTATCCTACCTATTTATAAAGTATTATCTTTCAAGATTCAAGAAAAATTTCACATTTATGGCTGCTCCGTCATATAAAGCCCTCACAAAAGCAGCTGTGCATCCCACACCCGGACGTCCGAATCGCCGAATACCTCCTGCAGCCGCGCCGCAAGCATCGTCTTTGACACATCCTTTTTCAGGATCACCTGCAGAAAGCCTCCTCCACCGGCGCCGCATACCATCCGGGCGTCCACCAGATTCTCCACGGAGGCAAAAATCTGCTCGATCAGGGTATTGGTGCTTCCGGCATCGATTGCTTTGCTCAGCTCCCAGTGCTCATCAAGCAGCACCGCAAAGGCATCGACATTGCCCCGCTCCAGTTCAAAGCGCATCAGCGCAGCCTTGCGCTGGATCTCATTCAGAGCATACAGGGTATCGGGCTCGTTCCCGATATATCGTCCGATCACATCCCGCAGGAGGTTGCGCGCCAGCCGGCGCTGTCCCGTATAGATCAATGCAAACCGCTCATTCAGCTCCCTGTGCGTATCCGGGTCCAGGTTGACCTGCTCTACCTTCAGCTGCTGGATCAGCCCCGGCCTGCTGGTGATCAGTTTGATACCGGTGCGCGCACCTCCCACCTGATCCTGCCAGCCTCCTCCGGTGGACATGATCTGCTCCATGCAGAGTACGCGGCGGTAAAGCTCCTCCTCTTCGCAGCTGCCTCCGGTAAACTCCAACAGTGCACGCACACACGCCGCAGCCAGAATACTGGAGGTTCCCAGTCCGCTTCCCTTGGGCACACCGGACACCTGCGTGTTCATGGAAAAGCCGCCTCCCAGGCGTGAGCACACCTCCTCCAGGCTGCCTCCTTGTGCAGGAATGATCCCGCAGGTCAGCAGTGCTGCCTTATGAAGTGCAAAAGGATCGAAGGGGTCGCCGACCTTCTGAAGCTGCGAAATATCCGTAAACACACCGTGCACATCCATATCACGGCTTTCAAGAATAATCCGGTGCTCCTCCAGCCTGCGAAGTGTCACAGACACCGGACACTGACCGTCCAGAAGAATCGCAGCATTGAGCACACAGCCGCCCCTCTCATTACAGTAGGGCGGTGTATCGCTCCAGCCGCCGCCCCAGTTCACCCGCAGCGGCAGATGTACCGCATGCTCCTCACAGGCGATCCGTGCCTGCGGATTTCTGCGCAGCTCATCCATGGTCTTTTGAAGAATCGCGCTTCGCAGAGCATCAAACGCAGCAGCCATATGCTGCTCTCCGGGTGCACCGCCAAGTGCAGTCCCGATATAGTAATGAAGCCGCATTTTCCCGCTGTAATCCGCCCGGGCCAGATGCTTCTCAAGCCATTCCTCCTGAACGGGAGAGAGCCCGGACGGAAGACTTCCGGCGGCCGTCCTGGCGGGACTTCCCTTCTCGATCAGCGCCTCGATATGATTCATCTGCACCAGCTCCCGCATGCGGCGGTTCCAGGCCAGAAGCGCTTCCGGGTCCGCATCATGAAAGCCTGAGCAAAGCGACTGCCTCGGCCGGCTGAGCCAGCGCTCAAGTGCTCCGTTCTCGGAGAGCTCCTCCTGCGCCTGCTCCATAAGCATTCTGCTTTCGTTCCCGGCCATGCCGACTGCCGATGCGTTGGCTTCCATGGCTGGATCTCCCTGCACCGACCGGAGCATGGCATACAACTGCACCGCGCAATCGACGGCCTCCCGGATGGTTTCACACTCCGGATACAGCCTGGCATTCCACAGCGAATGTTCTTCCTGATCCTGCCACAGGCTGTTCGGCGCGATCGAAAGCCGGCCGGCAGCGTCCTCAAGAGAGCAGCCGAACAGCCGGCCCTCCTTCGGATTATCTGCCGTCCCGAAGATTCGGCATACAAACCGGCCATTCTCCGTTTTCAGGCCGTGCAGTACCACATCCGGCGGGATCACAGCCCCCTCATGAACATCCACACAGGAAACCACACTCCCCCCGCCGATCCTCGCCCCGCTGTGTACATAGGACACCTCCAGATAGCATCCCTTTCCCACGGAAGCCTTCGGCGAGAGGACACTGTTATAGCCCGCACAGCGTTCATCCGCAGCACAGTTGACCTGTGCACTCCATCCGAGCGGGCGAAATTCCTCCACATCCTCCCGCATCAGCCCGAGAATCTCCCGGGTAGTTCCGAAATGAATAAACCTGGCCGGAGCCAGCCGGAGCAGCTTCATGCGAAAAGGCCGCAGCGCATCCCATACAGCCCTGCGTGCGCGCCAAAGTTCCGGCGTAAACGTCCCTTCCGGCTTTTCTAGTTCATACTGCTGCGGCGTTGAATCCTCCGCCATCGGATACTGAAAATCCCCGTACAGGGAAAGACGCACCCGCTCATTGACAAACGCAGCGTACTTTTCAGGATCCGGCCGGCCCTCTGTCGAAATCAGCCCATACAGCGCATTCAATACATCCACTCCGAAGATCACAGCCCCGGTATCAATATCGACTGCCCCCGCCTCGTTGACCGCCCCTGCGGCGCGAAGCACCTCCTCCGGCTGCTTATGCAGGAATGATCCGACATTCCCATTCTGTGCACGTACAAATACGCCATGCTCCTTCCCCGTTGATACCGGCTCCTTGAAGCTGATCACAGCCGCCCCGCGTCCACTGTAGTCGATCAGCAGCGGGTTGAACAGCAGCAGCACATCTCCCGACAGCAGCAGCATTCCCTCCCGAATCCGACCGGGCACGGAGCTGGCGGTGATCATGCACTCATCAAACAGTGTACTGGAGCGCCCGTCGGGAAGGCAGTGCGGCACCGGTGAAAACAGCTTTCCCAGTGCAGAATACTGCGGCACCCGGCGGCTGTCTCCCCCCGAATGGATCACCAGAATCCGCAGCGCGTCAAAGCGGTCCTCTCTCTCCCTCAGAGCGCGCAGCACACTTAAGGTCGCCCCGCCCGAGCCGACCCGCACACCGCCTTCATCCGGCAGCACAACAAACTTCGTTCTTGCCGGAAGCATCTCCTTCCTTGAGGCAAGCTGTGCACGAAAGCCTTCTGCCTGATGTTCGTCCGATGCTGTGAGAAACACATAATCCCAAACCGGAAATGACGGTCTGTTTAAGGAACGCTGATAATCCTCCCAGGCATCCTGATAGGACTGTGCCAGAAACAGACTGGTATGATCTTTTTTCATGTTACACACAATCTCCTGTAATGGTTTTGCGGGCTTATTTCAGTTTCACGGAATTCGTCCCATTTCCGAACGTATATACCTTCACATTCTTATCCCGGAAATAGGCGATCAGCGCAGGCGCATCGTAAAATCCAGTCGTATTCTGGGTGATCGATGCCGGCGCATCAAAAAAAGCCGCCTGCGGAGCAACACGCCTGTAGAATGCCTTCGTCAGCCCCCAGTTTCCATGATGCCCGCACTGCACATACGTCGCCTTCAGCTGCTTCTTATACCGCTTCAGAATCCGCTTCTGTCTGGGCGATCCCACATCGCCGCAGAACAATATGCTCTTCTTTTTCCCCTCCAGCTTAAACATCAGGGAGCCCTGATTGCACAGATTCACGGAAAGCTTATCCACCGTGCTGTCCCAGCTGTTGAATACCGTCATATGAAGACCGATCACATTCAGTTCATCGCCCTCCTTCAGGTACCTCAGCTTTTTCTTCTTTTTCATCTCCTTCGTCAGTGCACGGAACTCCTCATAAACCTGATATTCATCCCAGGGCTGCTTCGTTGCCTTATATCTGCCGGCGTGCACCTTCGTCGTATAAATCCGTTTGATGCGTATTCCGGTATCGTTATTTTTCAGAATTGCATTCAGAGCACCGACATGATCGGGATGAGGATGCGTAATGATCCACACATCCACCTTATTTCCAAGGCTTCGGATCACTTCCCGCACATAGTCCGCCTGACTTTCCCAGCCCCCGTCGATCACCATCAGCTTGCCGCTGCTGCTTCGAATCGTATAAAACATCGACTGCTTCGCAGCATCTGCCCTTCCATACTGCGTCACCGTCCAGCGCAGCGCCTTAGTGGATTTTGCCTGGGCCGGAAAGCCAGTCAGCAAAAAGAAGAACAGAAAAGCACACAGTGCCCGAAAGAAACCTATACTACGTGTTTTAAAACTGCTCATCATATCATGGCCCTCATCTTAACATACTCGTACTGTATCATCATAAGGAACTTTCGGCCGGGTTGCAAGGATAAACTTATA
>CAMOSN010000009.1 GCA_946624935.1 uncultured Lachnospiraceae bacterium
TGGCCCTCATGGCACTATACGCGCATCAGCTCCTGCGGCGGCAGATAATCCTCGCCGGCAACGCCAGCCGTTACAGCAAGGATGGAGGATTTCCCGCGGTAGGTCAGCGAGCGTCCATGCATGTCGGTGATTTTTCCGCCGGCCTCCTCCACGATGCAGGCACCGGCTGCATAATCCCACAGGCACAGGATTGGCTCGTAAAAGAGGCCGGTCCGGCCGGAGGCGATCAGGCACAGGTCCCAGGCTGCACTTCCGCTGCGGCGGATGTCAATGCTGCGCTTCAGGTACCAGTTTCCGAGGAGAAATGCGCTTTCCGTTACCTCCTCCGCATAATAGGGCGCTGTCCCCATGCTGACCAGGCTGTGCGAGAGCGGATCGGGACTGGTGAAGATCTGCTTACCATTTTCATAGGCACCAAAGCCTTTTTCCGCGTAAAACAGGCTGTCCGTATACGGGTTATAAATCACGCCGATGTAGGGCTTCCCGTCCCGGAGCAGTCCGATCGAGGTCACACTCGGATGATATCCTCGCATGAAATTGGAGGTGCCGTCGATCGGATCCACCACAAAGGTGTAGCCGTGCTCGTATTCCGGCAGGAAAACCTCCTGTCCCTCCTCTTCTCCCACGAAGTGAGCCTCCGGCAGCACCTTTGAAAGCGCTCCAAGCAGGTATTCCTGCACCTTCTCATCGTAGACGGTCACATAATTTGCACGGCCGCCCTTGCTCATCACATCTTCATCATGCGGAGAAGCACCGGCCATGATTGCACCGGCCCCGCGCGCAGCTGAAAGGATGCCGTGAAGCAGTGTTCTGTTTGTTTCATTCTCAATTCGTATTGACTGTTCTTTTCCTGCCATCATTTTCCTTCTTCGGCCTTCCTTGTTTCGGCCGCTTCTTTTATTTATTCAGTTATTCAGGCCTTTTCCGCACGTCCTCAATAGAAAGCTCCTGCCGCGTCACCCTTCGCATCGTCTTACGCCCTGCTTCGGAAATAATAGGTGTAAAAATCCGAAAATCCAAGCGACAGATACAGATTTTTTGCGGCGGTATTTCCCTTCACCACCTGCAGATATGCCTTCTGCGCTCCCTGTTCCTTAGCCTCCCGCAGGAGCGTGGAGCAGACCGCTCTGGCATAATGCCGTCTTCGTGATCCCGGAGATACATAAATTGCATAGATCCCTGCATATTCCCGGTCGCAGATTGCAAGGCCCGATGCCACCATCCGGCCGTCGATCTCCACACTGGCCACGATGGTCTTCTTCGGGATTGCCTTAAACATGGACGGGACGATCCTGCGCAGCACCGGTTCGCAGGTACCATTCAGATGAAATACCCCCTGAATCCATTCATCAGTGATCACATGCTGCAGCATCACCGTGACCTCTGACCGCTTTGCGATCTCTGTAATCCCCGAAGAAGAGCCCTGGTACTCTCTCCCCTCATCGAACAGGTAATGTACCGCAGAGGGAAGGCCCAGCCGGTTCTCAAACTCATACTCCCGCAAAGAAGGCTCCAGCAGATTCATCCTTGTAAGGTCCGCTGTCATGACTTCCGTCACATGACGGATCTGGTAATCCCGCTCGGAGAGCAGCGCGTCAAAACCCGGCTGGGTCAGCGGGTTGATCTTGAAATTGCAGGGCGTCCCGAAATCGTGATAAATCTTTTCACAGTAACGAATCTTTTCTTCCACCGGGATGGTGGAAGCACCCACCTGCTCCACACTGTTGGTACGATAGGTGTAGTTATGAGAAAAGCGGATCAGCCACCCGTCATACAATTCGATCTTGTGCGACGGCCAGGCGTTCAGGGACAGCTCCTCAATATACTTTACGGCGGAACCATTTACATTCTCTTTCATGGGTTCACTCTCTTCGCTATTTCTGTTCTTTATTTCTGTTTTTTCCTGCTGCTTCATTCTGCTTCCACTTTGCGCATGAATCCTGACGGTACTTTCCACTTCCGGGCAGCTCATCTCCTGTCCGGACACGTACCGTAATCCTATCACACTTTTTATTCTGTCACAAGAATAAGCCAGAACAAACGAACAGCGCTGCAGGAAATGCAGCGCTGGCTACCCATTTCATCGTTTTATCCATTTCGGATTTCGACAAAGGTCATCCGCAATCCGCTTCGCTACTTGCGGCTAACCCAGATGTCCGCTTCGCGGACTGTCAGGTGGAGCTTGAACTCCACCTGACACAAGTAAGTCCCCTGACCCCCACCTACGTCTCCGCGACGCCCCGGTGGGGGACTTCCTTGCTGTGTCAAAAAATGTGCATCGTAAGAAGATCCCTGATGGACTTCAGCACGGGCACCTCGGCATCCACCTCTCCAAAGCCGTAAGCGGCAAAGATGAACGGGATCCCGGCCGCCTTCGCGCTCTCATAATCCCCCTGGGTATCCCCCACATAGACAGCCTCTTCCAGATGATTGCGTTCCATCAGCAGCCGGATATTTTCCGCCTTCATTTTTCCGGTGGTCCCATAGTCCTCCGTGTCCAGGATGACATTCTCCAGGCCGGCCCAGGAGACAAAGGCCTGAATATAACCCTCCTGGCAATTGCTGACGATATAGAGCGGAATGGTCTTTGAAAGCTCCTTAAGCGTTTCGATCACATCCGGATAAACATTTCCTCCGTGATGCTTCAGATATTCCACCTCGTAGGAGCAGCAGGGCTCATACAGGCGTTTCTGCTCACTCTCCGGGAGCTGATGCAGCAGCATGGCTGTAAAAATGTCCATGGTTTTCCCACAGGCAGCGCGAACCGTCTCTTCCCGCACACGAACGCCCTTTGCATACCAGTCCGGTTCATACAACCGCACATATTCATCCCAGGCCGCCGCGATCCCGGCACAGGAATCCCAAAGTGTACCGTCCAGATCAAAAATGATGCCCTTCTTCATAAACCACTCATCTTTCTTTTTGTGTAATCGCCTGAAGCGTTGATTTTCGCATGTATTCTGCTATATCATCGTCACTTCTTCAGATAAAAACCATCCCTTATCTCATCAAACACAGAACCGTCCCCTGTTTGACCCTGTATCGTACCTTACCATAAACCTCCTGATCCTGCAACTTTCCGTGAGCGAATCCCATGAAAAGTCAAAATACCGTAAAATTACGTCAATATCCGTGCTGACATTTTCCGATGCAGCGTTTATAATGTACGCACAATCCTTGATAAACCTATCGTCATTCATGTTATATAGAAAGGCAAAATCCTATGCAAACAGTGGAAAAAAAGACCTGGTGGAAGGAGGCCGTCATTTATCAGATTTATCCGCGCAGCTTCGCCGACAGCAATGGCGACGGGATCGGCGATCTTCCGGGCATTACACAGCATCTTCCTTATCTGCACGAACTGGGGATCGATGTGATCTGGCTCTCGCCGGTGTACCGCTCGCCCAATGATGATAACGGTTATGATATCTCCGATTACCGCGATATTATGACGGATTTCGGCACCATGGCGGATTTTGATGAGATGCTTTCCACCGCGCACAGCCTGGGGATCAAAATCGTCATGGACCTGGTGGTGAATCATACCTCCGATGAGCATGCCTGGTTTATCGAAAGCCGCAAGTCAAAGGACAACCCCTTCCACGACTATTATATATGGAAGGAACCCCGTGACGGCAAGGAGCCGAACAACTGGGAATCCTGTTTTTCCGGGTCCGCCTGGGAGCTGGACGATGCCACCGGTATGTACTATCTGCACTGCTTCTCCAAAAAGCAGCCCGATCTGAACTGGGAGAATCCGAAGGTCCGCGATGAAGTGTTCGATATGATGACCTGGTGGTGCGAAAAGGGAATCGACGGTTTCCGGATGGATGTGATCAGCATGATCTCCAAGGATCAGCGCTTCCCGGACGGGCCCGATAAGGACGGCATTTACGGCGATCTGAATCCCTATGTATGCAACGGTCCGCGGGTGCACGAGTATCTGCAGGAAATGAACCGCCGCGTCCTCTCCCACTACGATCTGCTGACCGTCGGCGAGGCTGCCGGCGTGACGATCGAAGAGGCGCGCAAATACGCCAACAACGAAGGCACCGAGCTGGGCATGGTGTTCCAGTTCGAGCATATGGACACCCTGCAGGGCGAGGGAAGCGTCATCGGTAAGTGGACGACAAAGAAACCCTCCATGAGCAAGGTACGGGCCATCCTGAACAAATGGCAGGTGCAGCTCGAGGGCAAGGCCTGGAACAGCCTGTACTGGGACAATCATGACCAGCCCCGCGTGGTATCGCGTTTTGGCGATGACAGCGAAAAATGGCGGGTTCTCTCGGCCAAGATGCTGGCTACCTGCCTGCATATGATGAAGGGTACGCCCTACATCTATCAGGGCGAGGAGCTGGGCATGACCAATACAGTGTTCGAAGGCATTGACCAGTGCCGGGATATCGAAGAGCTGAATGCGTACCGCCAGTATGTGGAGGAGCATCATCTGGTTTCCGGCGATGTCATGATGGCCTGCATCAACACGGTGGGACGGGACAATGCCCGCACGCCCATGCAGTGGGATGCATCCGCAAACGCAGGCTTTACCACAGGCACGCCCTGGATCAAGGTGAACCCGAATTATACGACGATTAATGCGGAAGCTGCGATGGCAGACCCGGATTCGGTGTTCTACTATTATCAGAAGCTCATCCGTCTGCGCCATGCGCATCCGGTGATCGTGTACGGCGTATTTGAGCCGCTGCTCGAGGAGAATGAGGCTGTTTACGCATACCGTCGAGTGCTGGATGGGTGTGTGCTCACGGTTGCCTGCAACTGGACTGACCAGCCTCAGGAATGTACGCTGTTTGACGGACTTTCCGGAACGGAGCTGATCTCCAATTACAAAGAACATCAGGCCGGGGTGCTTGCGCCTTATGAAGCAAGGGTCCTGCTGCAGGAGCAGGAATAAACAATAATTACAAGTGCTCCCTCTGAGAAGGTCTCCGGTTAAGGCAAACATAGCGCAGGATCACCAAAGCAAATTAGAGGCACGGCAGTATGGCACAAAAGCGATCGGAATCAAATAATCATCCCCGGGCTCTGCAGGAGACCAGGCTGCAGGGAAGCGTCACCTTCCCCTGCACCATGTACTGTGCGGATGCGCAGATGAACGCGGAGCCTTCCCCCTTTTATGCAAAGCCCCACTGGCATGATGCCATCGAGATCCTTTATTTTCGCAGGGGCAGTTTTTCGCTCACCGTCAACACCGAACCGGTAACCATCACGCAGGAAACCATCTGCTTTGTGGAAAGCGGCAGTCTCCATGCAATCTACAGCGAGAAGGAGTATGAGGAATATGCTTTCCTGTTCGATCCCTTCTTTCTGTCCGCATCGCATCCGGATGAAGCCGGACAGCTGCTGATCGATCCGCTGCAGCGCGGCCGGCTGCACTTTCCGCAGCTCCTGACCGCGTCGGACACAGGCTTTGAGGAAATCTGCGACGAATTTATGCATCTGCAGCAGATCTTTTCCCGGCAGGGAGCTGCCCGTGCTGATCAGATCATTCTGCAGACTCCTGCCTCTCAGCTGCGGGTGCGTGCCTGTCTTTTGAACATTCTGGCCACGCTGGCCGAAAATGATCTGCTCCGGGTTTCCGAGCAGAGTACGGATCCCAGAGCAGATGCCCTGAAAAAAGTGATGCTTTACATTCAGGAGCACTATGCCGAAAAGATCTACCTGCACGACCTGGCGCAGATCATGAATATGAATGAGCAGTATTTCTGCAGGTTTTTCAAAAAGACCACTCAAAAAACGCCGGTCTCCTACATCAATGAGCTTCGGATCCGGCACGCTGCACTGCTGCTGTGCGAGGAGGCCGATCATGCCATTCCGGTCAGCGAAGTAGCTGCGGCATGCGGCTTCGACAACATGGGGCACTTTATCACGCAGTTCCGCAGGGTTACCGGAGCATCGCCGCTGGAGTACCGCCGGCAGCAGCGGCAAACAGAGGCGGCACCCGGCGAGCCGGGCAGACGCTGAGGATCTGCCAGGGAATTTGGAAACTGCAGCCCACTTATACCGGCGTGTATCCCGGCTGTCCGAAAGTGATGTGCGTCACGCTTTTGCGTACACATCAGTCATTGCAAACATTCATCATGCATACATTCATCTCCTATGATATAGAAAGGAACCGCAACATGAAAAAACAATGGTGGCACGGCAAAACCGCTTATCAGATCTACCCGAAGAGCTTTTACGATACCAATGGCGACGGAATCGGGGATCTGCAGGGCGTGATCGCAAAGCTCGATTACCTGAAGGACCTGGGCGTGGATATCATCTGGCTTTCTCCGTGCTATGTCTCACCGTTGGCCGACCAGGGCTATGATATCGCCGACTACTATGCAATCGATCCGCGCTTCGGCACCATGGAGGATATGGACCAGCTCCTGGCAGAAGCGAAAAAGCGGGATATGTACATCCTCATGGATCTGGTCGTCAATCACTGCTCCGATGAGCACGAGTGGTTCCGCAAAGCCTGCGAGGATCCCTTCGGGCAGTATGGGAAATACTTCTACATCGAGCAGGTAAAGGACGGAAAGCTTCCCTGCAACTGGCGCTCCTACTTTGGCGGACCGGTGTGGGATAAGCTGCCGGGCCACGATGACCTGTACTATCTGCACGTGTTCCACAAAAAGCAGCCTGACCTGAACTGGGAGAATCCCCAGCTGCGCGAGGAGGTCTACAAAATGATGAACTGGTGGCTCGACCGCGGCCTTGCCGGCTTCCGCATCGACGCCATCATCAACATCAAAAAAGCCCTTCCCTTCAAGGATTATCCCGCCGACCGCGACGACGGCCTGTGCTCCGTTCACAACATGCTGCACGAGGCAAAGGGCGTGGGCGTGTTCCTCGGCGAGATGCGCGACCGCACCTTCAAGCCGCATAACGCCTTTTCCGTAGGCGAAGTGTTCAACGAAAAAGAGGAAGAGCTGCCCGACTTCATCGGGGATGACGGCTACTTCTCCTCCATGTTCGACTTTGCGGAGACGGTGTTCGGCCAGAGCGGGGACGGCTGGCACGCTTCCCTGCCGATCACGCCGGATGATTACCGCAACTGCGTGTTTGCGACTCAGAAAAAGATCGCCGACATCGGCTACATCTCCAACATCATCGAGAATCACGACGAGCCCCGCGGCGTATCGCGCTACATTCCCGAGGGAGAGGCCTGCCCGGCCAGCAAAAAGATGCTGGCGACCGTGTACTTCCTGCTGCGCGGCCTTCCCTGGATCTATCAGGGCCAGGAAATCGGCATGGAGAACATCAAACTCCACTCCATCGACGAGGTGGACGACATCTCCTCCATCGACAACTACAAGGTTGCCCTGGCCGCAGGAGTACCGGAGCCGGAAGCACTTCACATGATCGAGCTGTACGGCCGCGATAACGCCCGCACGCCGTTCCAGTGGGACGCAACCGAAAAAGCCGGCTTTACCACCGGCACGCCCTGGCTCAGAGTCAACCCGAACAAGGACGAGATCAATCTGAAGGACCAGGAAAACGACCCGCAGTCCGTGTACCAGCACTACCGCGCACTCACCCGCCTGCGCAAAAACCCGGCCTATGCCGACACCCTCGTGTACGGCGAGCTCATCCCCTGGCTGGAGGACCGTCACAACGTCATGGCCTACCTGCGCCGGACCGATCAGCAGACCATCCTCGTCATCGCCAACTACCAGAAGGAGCCGCAGACCCTGCCCCTTCCCGGAGCGGTGAAGGACGTCCTGCTCGATAATCTGGGGAAGATCACCAACATAAAGACACTGCCGGTGACCGGAAATGACCTCCACCTGGAAGGATACCAGGCGCTGGTCCTCGAGATGGCCTGAGAAAAAGTGGGACAGGGGACAGTTCTCTGTCCCACTTTTCATAAGCATTTTTCCGATCAGTGGATTTTTCCCGGGCAACTTACCCAGTGACTTATTGGGGTCCACCCCGGAAAAATAAGTCTGCGATTGTATTATCTTCTGGTTTCCTGTACAATACTTCTGTCAGACACAGTATCTGCGGGCGTGCCACATGCCCGATTCTCAAAATTCAAATCCTATCAGAAAGGCGGTCACACATGGCTCAGAACCCGATCGTAACGATTACAATGGAAAATGGCGACATTATGAAAGCGGAGCTCTATCCGCAGATCGCACCGAATACTGTCAACAACTTTATCTCCCTGGTGCAGGCCGGCTTTTACAATGGCCTCATCTTCCACCGCGTGATCCGCGGCTTCATGATCCAGGGCGGCTGCCCCAAGGGTACCGGCACCGGCGGCCCGGGCTATTCCATCCGCGGTGAATTCTCCCGCAACGGCTTTGCCAATGACCTGGCGCACACCGAGGGCGTGCTCTCCATGGCCAGAGCCATGCATCCCGATTCCGCAGGCTCCCAGTTCTTCATCATGCACAAGACCTCTCCGCATCTGGACGGTCAGTATGCCGCCTTCGGAAAGATCACGGAGGGCATGGATGTCGTCAACCGTATCGCAGAGGAAGCCACCGACTTCCGTGACCGCCCGCTGAAGGATCAGCGGATCGCTTCCATGACCGTGGAGACCTTCGGCGTGGAGTACCCGGCGCCCGAGAAGTGCTGAATCTCAAACAGGGGACGGTTCTCTGTTTGAAATCCTCTGCCTCTACCCAATAAAAATGCCGGAGAAACAAGAATGACAAAACGTCCCCCGGAGAACAGCCAGGTTTTCAATGCCTGGCGGTCTCTCCGGGGGACATTCTGCCGTTCACTGTCTCTCCGGCATTTCATTCTTTTAAGAAGTACAGGTAATCAGAAGCAGAGGTACTCAAACAGAGAACCGTCCCCTGTTTGACAATTATACCATGGGCTTCGCATGCTCAAGCAGGTATTTCTCCGCTTCGCCGTTCCACAGTCCCTTGTGGGCCTTGCACAGGCGGTCGAGCTCGGCGAACATCGGATCGGTCTTTCCAAGCTCCTCGAAGTCGTCGATGGCGGTCAGCGGCAGATCGATGTGGTTGTAGATCAGCTTCTTGCCGCCGGGGATCTTCGGCAGGTTCATGACGGTGTCAACGGTTGCGTTGAGGCCGCCGATGTGGGTGACCATGGCGCTGGGATCGATGATGCCTTCGTTCATCATCTGGATGGCTTCCTTCATGTCATCGGTATTTCCGCCGGAGGTGCCTACCACATGGGTGTAGAGATAATGGACGTTGTACCAGTTGAACTCAGCCTTGAACTGTGTATCCATCGGACCTGCAAAGAAGTTCAGGCATCCGTCATAGCCCAGGATATCGCCGGCCTGCTCCACGACCGCACGCACCGGTGCAAAGCAGATCACGTCGTCGTATCCGGTGCCGCCGGTCAGGCTGCGCAGATACTCGGTCGCATTTTCCATGCGGGTGTTCACATAATGCAGCTCGATGCCGTCTTTGGCAGCGTCTTCCACGCTGTAAATGGAAGCTGCTCTTTCCAGACGCGCATCATCAATATCGGTCACCACCAGAAGGGACGGACGGCGATCCTTGTTGTGCAGCGCATAGTCGATGGCGCCAAGTCCCATCGGTCCTACCGATGCCAGCAGTGCCATCTTTCCGCCGTCTTTGATTCCCATCTCATGCACATAGCTGCCGGCCTTGGTGTGGTACATGGCATGATAGGTGCCGACGATACAGCTCATGGGCTCAGACAGGGAGCCGTAGAAATAGGTATCGGAATTGTAGGGCAGCAGGCAGTCCATCAGAAGAGTCTCGATGGGGATGTTCGCATACAGCGAAGATCCGCCGCAGTACTTATAGGAATATCCCGGCGCTTCCTGGGATCCCTTGTAGAAATGTGCCGGCTGAATGGAAAAATGATCGCCGACTTTATATTTGTCTTTCCAGTTCTCGCCTACTGCGATGATCTCACCGCAGAATTCATGTCCGACGATCGTCGGGTTCGTTGCGACATCATTCGGTACACGCTTATGCGCTGCGCCTTCCTGCAGTGCCTTGTAGGTGGACATGCACACGCTGTCGGAAACGACCTTTACCTGCACGTCATCTGGTCCTACCTCGGGAAGATCAAACTCCTCCAGACGCACATCGTTCTTTCCGTACAGCCTCACAGCCTTTGTTTTCATAGGGCAACTTCCTCCATTCTTATTGTATACTCTGTCATATGCTCCGCTTTACGCCTGCGCGCCTTTTTCATGCTCGATCAGCTTCCAGGTCGCTTCGATCAGATTGGCGAACATGGGGTTCTCCATGGCTTTGATCACAAAACCCTGGCGCGGGGAATTGATATCCTCGCCGGACACCTCAAACATTCCGTACTGTCTGCACAGTCCGCGAAGGCGTTCCAGCTGCTGCGGCGTGTTCCTGGTGGGCATATAGGTGATGCAGGAAACGCCCGCATCCTTCAGGCACTCGAACACATCCTCCAGATAATCGTCCTCAAACTTCTGGGCCTTCTTGTCGCCGGTGACGCTGTCGCCTACGTCGCCGAGGTACGCATAGCACAGATAGGCATCGATCTCTTTGCAGAGAGCCACCATCTGGTCCAGCTTCGGGCACTCTTCGTCTGCATCGATGAAGATCTTCGGCACGAATGCGCTCTTGAGGATTCCAAGCAGATCGTATTCATAGAACGGATACTCCAGATCCGTCATCTGATCCTTCTGCTTTGCGGAAAGATTCACGCCCATGCTCTCGAGCTTGTGCAGCATTCCCTCGCCTTTTCCGACCTGTGCGACCAGCTTTTTCGCCAGTGCATACATCAGATGGCGCTCCGTCACGGAACCGCCGTCCGCCCACATGGACACCGGAAGCACGTCCTTCTCAAAATCCAGTTCCACGCCGGCCACCTCACAGATCTTTTCGGTCATGGCCTTGTTGCGGCGGTTTCTCGCCTCCCGGTACGGGGCGAAGAATTCCATGAGCCGGTCGATCTGATCATGCGGAACGGCCTGAATGGTCATATAGCTCACGCCCACCTGATCGGGATTGTTGGTCCTGCGTCCCTCCAGAGAGGTCCCCTTCATGGACACCCGGCACTCCATCCCGATGGTCACCGGCATGCCGATGATCTTTGCCGCCTCGAGAAATTCTCTGGCGCCGGCGATTGTGTCATGATCAATGATCCCCGCCGTGCAAAGCCCCTCCATGCGCGCTGCGTACACCGCTGCCGTCGGAGAATAGGGTGAGAATGAGTAGGTAGTGTGAATGTGGTTGTTGATATACTGCGGAACCTCAGGCGGAAACGTCGTCTGCGCTGCGATGCGCTTCAGATTTTCCAGCCGTTCTTCCTTTGTCGGAGCATTCAGCTGCTCCAGTACTGCCATGTCGATCATAATCAGGCTTTCCTCCTCAATTCAGCATCACCTGTCCGCCGGTCACCGGGATCGCCTGACCGGTCTCATACTGCTGTTCCACGCAGTACATCACGGCACGGGCAACGTCGAGCGGCAGGCAGCCGCGGTTCATCGGAACCTTGGACTCA
This sequence comes from uncultured Lachnospiraceae bacterium, assembly GCA_946624935.1. Taxonomy (GTDB): domain Bacteria; phylum Bacillota; class Clostridia; order Lachnospirales; family Lachnospiraceae; genus Merdiplasma. The sequence goes on from CAMOSN010000009.1 coordinate 11,449, forward strand.
TAATATCTGCGAACATCCTCCACCGTCTTGGCGCCAGCCACCTTGCCGGCTGCGAGATACTGTACGAACAGTCCTCTCTCCGGGTCGCTCCAGAGCGGTCCGTCCAGATAGTTGCCCGGGCAGATCGCATTGACCTTGATGTTGTAGGCGCAAAGCTCCAGTGCGAAGCTCTGTACAAGACCGATGGAACCGAACTTGGAACCTGCATAGGCAAAGTTGTTCTTAGAGCCCTCAAGACCAGACTTGGAGGACATGGCGATGATATCGAAGGTCTTCTCCGGATCCGCCTCATGCTCTGCTTCCATGATGATCGCAGCATATTTGCAGCACAGGAACAGACCGGTATAGTTGATGGAGGTCACAAAATCCATATCCTTCTTCTCAAAGGTCGCAAGGCCGCCGGCACGCACCACGCCTGCATTTGCCATCATGATATCGAGACCGCCGAATTTCTCCACCGTCTGCTGTACCATGGATGCGACACTTTCCTCATCGGATACATTCACAGCGATCGCACAGGCACGCTCGCCCATCTGCTGGGCAACCTCCTGAGCCAGCGGGAAATTCATATCCGCGATCACGACGGTCGCGCCTTCCTTATAGAGTTCCTCTGCGATGCCCTTGCCGAAGCCCTGCGCCGCGCCGGTCACGATCGTGATCTTTCCGGCCAGACGTCCCTGTCCCGCCGGGCGCTCGTGAATCTTTTCCTTTGCGATCTCCTGCCATTTTGTCATATCTACGCTCATGCTCTTTCTCCCTTCTGTCATGTTCTTACAGTCTCTGTGAAATACTGTGATAAGTTGTTTCTAATCTCTGTTCTCTATTATACATAAACCTGTTTGAAATACAAACAGGGAACTTTCGCCTTTATAGAAGTATTTCCATCTGCATTTTCCATCTGCTTCGGCAGATACTCATGTAGATCGCGATCTCCGATCGCGCGCAAGCGGGAGCACGAAGTGCTCTTCCTCTCCGCGGGCTGCACATCCCCGGAGGGTCCTTCTCAAAAAAATTCTTCGGAAGCTATGAGACAGGAAAAGGGGAGCCGCATGTGCTCCCCTCTCCTCCGAAGTCATGCACAGATGCTTATGTTTCTGTACAGTACCATTTTCAAATTAGTACAGCTTCGCCATCTCTTCGATGTTCTCTTCGTTGAATTCCAGCGGAAGGCCAAGAACGACCTCTGTGCCGCCGTCATCTGCTTCGGTAATGGTGTATTCGCCAAGGTCGCCAGCGGTGAAGGTCTCATCCAGAGCGCCGGTGATGTCGCCGTTAACCAGAGCGATCGTGGTCAGAGCAGACAGTTTTCCAAGGCCCTGCATATCCCACAGATAGAAGTACGGGCAGCTGTGTGCATCGTCAGCGCCGGTGTATTCTTTCATCTCAGACGGAAGTCCAAGACCGGTCAGCTTCACTGCGGAACCGGAATCCTGCAGAAGCTTCGCAGCTGCAGCGATACCAACGGTCGTCGGAGCGCAGATGACTTTCAGATCCGGATAGTTGTCCAGAAGAGCCTGCGTCTGATCGGTGGATTTCTGCGGTTCGTCATCGCCGTAAGCGATCGGAACTTCTTCGAGGTTCGCATACTTCTCATCGTTTGCTGCAAGATCTTCCATAACAGCGATCCATGCGTTCTGGTTTGCTGCCTGGGAAGTAGCAGAAAGGATTGCCCACTGGCCTTCGCCGCCTGCCAGATCGCAGACTGCATCCATCAGTGCCTGACCAACTGCCTTGGTACCAGCCTGGTTGATGAAGATCTGACGGCTGTCCGGGTTCGGAGCGGAGTCAAACGAAGAAACCTTGATGCCTGCATCCATAGCCTCTTCCAGCTTCGCCTGCAGAGCGTTCACATCGTTTGCGGAGATGCAGATCGCATCCGGAGCCTGGGAGATCAGGTTGTCCAGAACCTTGATCTGTGCGTCAGCGGTAGCTGCTTCCGGATAAACAACGTCAACGGTAGCTCCCTCAGCCTCTGCAGCCTCAACGAAAGAGCTGGCAGCGATCTCGAAGAAAGCGTTGCCGGCGCTCTTGCCTACCAGAGCGATCTTCATTCCGTCAGCGGAACCTGCGAATGCGGTAGCCGCGGTGCCAAGAACCATAAGTCCTGCAACAGCTGCTCCAATGAGTGTTTTTTTCATGGTGTCTCCTCCTTTTGAAAAAAATGTTTCTATTTCATGCCGCTCCATGCGGCTTGAAATCTGATTATAATGCCCGTTTACGATACACAGGGGCGTCTTTCGATCAGGACTTTTTAACAGCCCTGCGAAGGCTTCCGATAATATTGGGAAGCGCTACCGCCGCCACCAGCAGTGCGCCGACGATCAGCAGCACCACCTGTGCATGTACGTTCTTCTGTCCCAGACCGACTCTCAGGCACACGATCGCGAACGCGGACAGGATGCCGCCGGCCAGATTGCCCTTGCCGCCGGTGGAGGAAATTCCTCCGAATACCGCCATTGCGATGGCGTCCATCTCATAGCCGTTGCCGGTGGTCGTATTCGCTCCGTAGGAGCTGGATACGTAGAACAGCGCGCAGATCGCTGCTGCTGTTCCCATCATCGTGTAGATGATGAAGCGGATCTTCTGCACATGGATCCCGGAATAGTGCGCCGCCAGGCGGTTGGTGCCGATGGCGTACACCCTGCGTCCGAAGGTGCTCTTTCCCAGAACGATCGCGAAAATGATGCCGACGATCAGCACCAGGAACAGGATGATCGGAACCTTTCCGAAGCCCAGATTGACCTTGGTCGAAAGAAGCTTGAAGCCCTGGGTGTTGGATGCGGAGATCGAACCGCCGCTGCCAAGAACGATCTCGGCGATCCCGCGGAAGATGATCTGCGTTGCCAGGGTGACGATCATGGGCGGCAGCTCCGTGAAGATAGTCAGGATCAGTGCGTTCAAAGCTCCGCACAGCGTACCGGTGACCAGGGTAGCCAGGATCACGACGATGAACGGAGCGCCGGCGTTGCACACGATACAGGAAACCGTCGCGCACAGACACACGGTCGCGCCGACCGAGATATCGATCTCACCCAGCACCAGGATATAGGCCATGATGATCATCAGGAACATCTCCGCCAGATAGTAGGGCATCTGACGAAGCAGGTTGGCCACGTTGTATACATCGGAGAAGAACGCACAGAAGATGTTCACTCCGATCAGAACCAGCACCAGGATGCCTTCCCAGGAAAGGATCATGCGCTTTGCTGAGGATTCAGGGACATTGTTAATTGTTCTTCCGGATTTTCCAGCCATACTCACATCTCCCTTCTGCTCAGTGCATTGCGGTCCGCAACTCTCTGCAGGACTGCGTTCACGACCACGACCACAAGGATCAGCACACCCTTGATGGTGTTCTGCCACAGCGCGTCGATGTGCAGCAGCGGCAGCGCCTTCGGGATCATTGCCATGATGAAGGAGCCCAGCAGCACGCCGATCACGGTGCCGCGGCCGCCGCTCATGCTTACGCCGCCGATTACGCAGGCCGCGATGATGTCCATGGCGCCGGTGGTCTCATTCATGTTCGGCTGTGCGGAGGCGTAGGTCGCCACGTACAGCGCGCCGCTCAGGCCTGAGAGTACGCCCATGACGGTGTAGACCAGCAGCTTGATGTTGCGCACGTTGATGCCGGATACCTGCGCGGCCTCCGGATTGCTGCCCACGGCGTAGATCTTGCGCCCCAGGCGGAACCATTTCATAAAGATAAAGAAGATCACGTAGGCGATGATGATCACCCACACCAGATTATTCAGTCCGAGCAGGGAACCGGTACCGAAATTCGGGAAATCTCCGAGCACGTTCGCACCTGCCCACTCGCCGCCGAAGGACACCAGATAGCCCAGCGCTCTCCAGATGTACATAAAGCCCATCGTCGCGATGATCGGCGGCACATCCGCGCGGGAAATGATCAGGCCGACCACAAATCCGCAGGCCGTGCCGATCGCGGTGGCGATCAGGAATGCCAGGATCGTGCTGGTCAGTCCGCCGTATTTGAACAGCATGCCGATAGACATGGCCGAGAGCGCCAGCGCCGACATACAGGAAATATCGATGCCGCCCACCAGCATGACGCACAGCATGCCCAGCGCCATGACCATGGTCACCGCGTTATTCTTCATCATGTCCGAGATGGCCTTGAAGGAGAAAAACGCCGGGTTGATCGCGGAAACGATCAGGAACATGGCGATCACGATCACCAGAAGCAGGAACTCACGGGAGCCCAGCAGTTTTTTCAGTGTGGATTTCTGTTTCATGACGCTGCCCCTCCTTCCGTAGTAGTTCCTTTTTCCATGGCAAGCTCAAGGATCATCTCCTGAGTTACCTCTTCATTATTCAGTTCACCGGTCTTGCGGCCGTTGCACATTACCAGAATACGGTCCGCCATGCCCAGGATCTCCGGCATTTCGGAGGAGATCAGGATAATGGCGTAGCCCTGCTTCGCCAGGTCGCCCATGATGCTGTAGATCTCGGCCTTCGCGCCTACATCCACGCCCTTGGTGGGCTCGTCCATGATCACGACCTTCATCTCCTGCGCCAGTGCCTTCGCCACGACGACCTTCTGCTGATTGCCGCCCGAAAGCGAGCTTGCCGGCTGGAAGATGTCCACCGCCTTGGTGTCCACCTCCTCGAGCAGGTTCTTGGAGATCTCGCGCTCCTTCGGTTCATCATTGAAGAAGCCCTTCGCCAGCTTGCCGATCACCGGCAGCGTCACGTTTCTTCCAAGGCCCCAGCTCATGATCAGGCCTTCCTTCTGACGGTCCTCCGGCAGCAGGATGATACCCAGATCCATCGCGTCGGAGGGCTGTTTGATGTGGACTTCCTTCCCCTCCAGATACACCTTTCCGCTGTCGGGATGCGTCACGCCGCACACAGCCTCCACGACCTCCGTACGGCCGGCGCCGACCAGTCCTGTAAAGCCCAGGATCTCACCGGCATGCACGGTAAAGGATACGTCCTTGAAATAACCGGTCCGGGACAGATGCTCGACGCGGAGCATTTCCTTGCCGATCTCCACCTGCGGCTTCGGGAACAGATCGGTGATCTCACGTCCGACCATGGCCTTGATCAGATCCGCATTGGTGATCCCGTCCACATCGTAGGTGCCGATATACTGGGAATCCCGGAACACTGTCACGCGGGAGGCCAGCCGGTACATATCCTCAAAACGATGTGAGATGAAAATGACCGATACGCCGGATTCGCGAAGCTGATCCACGATCCGGTAGAGTTCCTCCGACTCCGACTTGGTCAGGGACGCGGTCGGCTCGTCCAGGATGATGATCTTCGCATTGGTGGACAGCGCCTTCGCAATTTCCACCATCTGCTGCTCCGCCACAGAGAGCGTGCCCATTTCCGCAGTCGCGTCAAACTCGGCATGCATGCGCTTCAGCAGCTTGTTCGCTTCCTCATTCATGGTCTTCCACTGGATCATGCCATGCTTGATGATCTCATGGCCCATGAAGATATTTTCCGCCACGGTCAGGTCCGGATAGGAGGTCGCATGCTGATACACGGCTGCGATACCAGCTTCCTGGGCGTCCTTCGGCCCTTTGAAATCCACCTTTTTTCCGTAAAGGTACATTTCTCCTTCTTCTGCCTTGTGGACACCGGTGATCACCTTGATAAAGGTGGACTTTCCGGCACCGTTCTCTCCCATCAGAGCATGCACTTCACCGGGCCTGAGCTGAAACTGCACCCGGTTCAGCGCTTTCACGCCAGGGAAGATCTTCGTGATGCCTTTCAGCTCCAGAACATATTCTTCCGCCATGCCTCTCTCCTTCCTGTAATGCTGCCTGTCATACTGCCCTTCTTATCGTTACTGCCTGTCTGTAAGCAGCTGTATCCTTCTATATTTCTCAGTTATGATGTCCGATACACTGGATGTGCTTATGATGCGCACCGGAGATCCAGTCCACATCGTCCGTGTACCACTCCATGATCTCAAGCATCTTCACTTCCCAGTCGATGGTCCCCTGCCTCGACTCTTCCGTCTCAGCCTCCTCCATGGTCACGTCGATCTCGTCGTATCCGAAGATATAGCGCTCCGCGTTCCAGATAGAGAAGTTGCTGTCGGGGCCGGGCGTGACCTTTCCGCCCCGGGCTTCCACCAGAGCGTCATGACGGCGTTTGTATTCTTCCTGATAATCTCCCTTCAGACGGGTGGCGAACACGCGGTGCCGGATCAGCTCCTTGTTCTCCCGCACGATGCCGAAGTCATGGTACATCAGGTGCATCTGCGCGTCCGGCGGGCTGATCCACTCGGCCAGGTTCTCCAGCCTTTTCATGATGTCCGTGCAGACCGCCCGTTGCGCATCCGTAAGAGATACCGCTTTCTGCTGCTTCTGCTCCAGAAGCGCCGCTGCCGCGGCTTCACTCTCGTCCGGCGCCACGCAGCCCGTCTCATAATAGCCGAACACCAGCTCTTCGATGTTCCAGAGACTGAAGTTGTGCACCTCCAGCTCGTCCAGAAGCGAAGTAAGTTCCTTCCACACTTCACCCACCGTCTGACGGAATGCATGGAAGCATCCTTCTCTGATCTTTAACGCAAATGCATATCGTTCCATCTGAATACCTCTTCTGCATTCCTGTTCTGCGGATCCTCCGGGATCCCACAGTATCGTCACATCAATTTCTGTCGCAGTCTCAGACCCTGCTCAGGCCTTGTACTCTTTCACGCCAAAGGATGTGTAAACGCATCTGCGCAGATCGAACAGATCCTTAAACACGCCGTCCGCGATCATCTGGCAGCCCAGATTGCCGATCGCCGTCGCCTCGCCCGGTCCGGCCAGCACGGTCCGCCCGGTGATCTGCGCGGTCAGCTGATTGAGCCACACGGCATTGGAGCCGCCGCCCACGATGTTGATCGTATCGAAATGCTTCCCGGTGATCTCCTCGAGCTGCTCGGTCGCCTCCTTATAGCACATGGCCAGCGAACGGTAAATGACTCTCGCCAGCTCCCACGGAGACCTGGGCACCTGCATGCCGGCCTCTTCGCAGGCCTTCTGGACTTCCGCGATCATGGAATCCGGCGCCAGGAAGCGCTCGTCATTGGCCGATACCAGTGAATCGATGGTCTCCTTCGAGGCCATGTCGCACAGGTTCGCGAAGGAATAGTCGTCCGCATCGGTGCGGCCTTCGTAAGCGTAGCCGTCCTCGAGCTCCTGCTTCACCGACTGGATCATCCACAGACCCATGATGTTCTTCAGGAAACGATACCGGTGATTGTAGCCGCCCTCATTGGTAAAGTTGGCTTCCATGGCTTCGACGCTCGTGTTCGCCTTCTCCAGTTCGCAGCCCATCAGTGACCAGGTACCGGAGGAGATGTACAGCGTATTCTCCGCCTCGGACGGAACACTCATCACCGCGGAACCGGTATCGTGGGTAGCGGGCAGGATCACCTTGCAGTTGAAGCCTACCTCTGCCTGCACCTCAGGCCGGAGCTCTCCGACCAGTGTTCCGGGCATCGATACATCCTGGAAGATCCGCTTCGGGAAGCCGAGCGTCTCGATCAGATCATAATCCCAGTTGTTGGTCTTCACGCTGATCAGCTGCCCCGTGGTCCCTTCCGTGTACTCCTGACGGGCCACGCCGGTCAGGCAGTAATGGAAGTAATCCGGCATCTGCAGAAGGGTGTGTGCCTTTTCAAGCTTTTCCGGCTCCTGCAGCTTTGCAGCCATCAGCTGGTAGATCGTATTGAAGGTCGCGTACTGGATTCCGGTGCGCTCGTACAGCTCCCGCTCCGGTACGATCTTATAGACCTCTTCCTTCATGCCGTTCGTGCGGTGATCGCGATAACCGTAGCAGGGCTCGATCTTTTCGCCGTTCTCATCAAGCAGTACGTAGTCCACGCCCCAGGTGTCCACGCCCATCGATACCGGGATCTTTCCCGCTTCGGCGCATTTTTTCATGCCTTCCTTGATCTCGCGGAACAGACGGTCCGTATCCCAGATGCGGTGCGTCTCCCCGTTTACTTCGATTTTATCGTTCCCGTTCCAGAAGCGGTACATCTCCTCCAGAACGATCTTTCCGTCTTCCATGTGAGCCAGGATGTGGCGTCCCGAGGAAGCTCCCATATCTACCGCAAGATAATATTTTGTTTCACTCATCGTGTGCTCTCCCTGTCTGCCGTGTTTTGATCCGTTTTGCATACGTACTTCACAACAGAGTTATTATACATCAAAATGCCCTTGCTGTCATGTGATTTTCCAGTGAAAACTGGATATTATCACCATACCATTCTTCCCAATTCCGTTCAGAAGGAGCATTTGTGCCAATATCTGGTTCAACTTTAGCAAATTTCATGCAGAATGAAAAGTTACAATTCCCTGTGTTTGTCACATGGCCGGCAGACGCAGGTACCCTGACCGGCTTGCTCACGGCTCATGCCAGGGGAGTGCGCCGGTAATGATTCAGGGTCCCCGCCATACGGCGGTCCTGCAGCGGATATTCAGGCAAAAAGAAAAAGGCTCCGGTAAAGAGCCTTTTTCTGTCCTGTTTTGTCCGCTTACGCAAATTCCTGCGCCAGCACCTTTTCCATCAGTTCCAGCGGAGCCTCCTGTCTGGTCCAGAGCGTAATGTTGCGGGCCCCCTGGCAGGCCAGCATTCCCAGTCCGCTCACTGTCTTTGCACCGCGCGCTTCTGCCTCCGTAAGGAACGGCGTGACAGCCGGATTGAACACCACGTCGCTCACGACCATCCCGGCTTTGATCGTATCATAATCGATTGCCGGTTTGCTGCCGATGTCCGGCGCAAGGCCGACGGGCGTCGCATTGATGAGGATATCCGTATCCTCCGGGATCTTCTGTCCATCCTCCCACGCGAGAGCGGCAGCCTCAGCCTTCGAATTGCCGCGGACAAGCTCCGCCAGTTCCTGTGCCTTCGCTTCGGTGCGATTAATGACCGTGATTTTCTTCGCCCCGGCAAGACCTGCCTCCACCGCGATCGCTCTCGCGGCGCCGCCGGCTCCGAGGATCGTGATCGTCTTTCCTTCGATCTGCTCTCCGGCATTTGCCAGAGCCTGGATAAAGCCCTTGCCGTCGGTGTTTTCACCGAAAAGCGTTCCATCCTCCCGCACCACGACGGTGTTCACCGCACCGATGATGGAGGCCGCCGGCGAAAGCTCGTCCAGCCAGGACAGCACAGCGATCTTATGGGGCATCGTCAGGTTGACGCCCTTCATGTGCAGCGCCTTCACAGCCCTCATCGCATCCGGAAAGTCTTCCTTCGTCACCTTCATCGTAATATAACGGAAATTCTGGCCCATCGCCTCATAGGCCGCTTCCGTCATAACACCGGTCGGGTTGCCGTCCACCGGATCCCCGAATACACCGGTCAGCTCCGCTCTGTAATTCTTACCCATACTCATACCCTTTCTCTCTATCCATTCCATCCGGTCCGGGAGATGGTGCCGTCCAGATCCCACAGGTCCTCCCATCCGGAAGCGCCCGGCCACAGGAAATTCTGTGCCTTGATGATCCTGCGGCCCGTGTCCGCTGCCTTCAGATCCTCCATCTCCTGCGGAGTAAGCGGATCCTCGGTGACGCAGCGCAGATTGCTTAAGTATTCCGCCTCGTATACGGAAAACGGGATCGGCATGTGGCCGCGCTGCACAGCCCATTTGATGCACACCAGCGCAGGATGCACGCCATGTGCCTGGGCGATCCGCTTCACCACCGGCATCTCCATCACCGCTACGTCATCCGGAAGCTTATCCCGGTCAGGCCTGGTCGGAGAGCCCAGCGGACAGAAGCCCACCGGCAGGATATTGTTCTCTTTGCAGAAGTCAAACAGCTCGGGCTGCTGGAAGCCGGGATGCATCTCCACCTCATTGAACACCGGTTTGATCCGGCACAGCGGCAGCACCGCCTTCAGCTTCGGAAGCGTCATGTTCGAAACGCCGAGATAACGCACCAGACCGGCGTCCACCAGCCGCTCCATCTGGCGCCACGTCTCCATGAATTCTTCAAGGATAAACGGCCTCGAATCCGGATTGCGGTAGTCCCGCGCACAGCCGGGCGGATGATAGTTCGGGAAGGGCCAGTGCACCATATACCCGTCCAGATAGTCCAGCTGCAGATCCTTCAGCGTCTTTGCCGCGGCGATCAGCACATCGCCTCTTCCGTGCATATCGTTCCACACCTTGGAGCTGATAAACAGCTCCTCCCTCGGGATCGCTCCCTCTTCCATCGCTTCCTTCAGAGCCTGCCCGATCTGTGCCTCATTCTGATAAGCCGCCGCGCAGTCAAAAAAGCGGTAGCCCGCCAGCGCAGCGCCCTTCACAGCGCTGCTCACCTGCTCCGGTGTAAACCGGTCATTTCCGAAGGTCCCCATTCCGATCATGGGAATGCGCGTTCCATCTGGAAGTACGTGCATCGGGATCTTACCCGGATCGATTCGTTCCATTCTGTCCTCCTTTTCAGTCATTTCCGTTTTCAGAACTTATGCAGATCTCAGTCGATCCCCGGGAAACGGATCCCAAACTGCGCCCGGATGGCATCCATCTGGTGCATGATCTCCAGGGTCTCGCTGTGCGGCATTTCCGGACACTCGATACGGCCTTCCTCGATGGCCTTTTTGCAGGCAAGGACCTCATACTCATAGCCGGTGATCTGCTCCGGCACCGCCCAGGTCTTCAGGATCTCCGGTGCGTTGCGGTCGGCGCCCCACAGCCGGATCTCGCTCGGATTGTTGATGTTCACGACCTCCAGATAGCCGTCCCGGCCATAGATGTATCCGGACCGGTCGGTCAGCGTGTACATCGTGGTGAACATGGAAGCCATCTTCCCGTTGTTGTAGGCGATGGTCACCGTGTCCTGCCCGTCCACGCCGGTGTCGGTCATCACACAGTGGGCATGCATTTCGCGGATATCGTCCCCCAGGATCATGCTGGAGAAGTTCAGCGTATAGACGGTGAGATCCAGCAGGCATCCGCCGCACAGCTCAGGCCGCACCATACGTTCATTCATGTCGATCCGGTAACCCAGGTTCGAGGAGACCGTGCAGATCTCGCCGATGGCTCCGCCTGCAAGAATATCGTCGATCATCCTGCGGGAAGGCATGTAACGGGTCCAGATCGCCTCCGTCAGAAGCAGCTTCTTCTCCTCCGCCACCGCAAGCATCTCCCGCGCCTGCGCCTCGCTTGCGGCAAACGCTTTTTCGCAGAGCACATGCTTGCCGGCGTTCAGCGCCGCGATCGTCCACTGATGATGGTGCGAATGAGGAACCGCGATATATACAAGCTCCACCTTCGGATCGGCGAGCATATCGTCGTAAGAACCATAGGCCTTTTCAAAGCCGTACTCCTGCGCGTAGGCGCGGGCTTTTTCCACATCTCTGGATGCGATGGCGTACAGCTGCACGTCCTTCATTCCTCTTACCGTTTCGGCGAGCTTGCGGGCAATTCCTCCCGCGCCGAGAATGGAAAATCTCATGGTAGTCCTCCTTCTTATTCCAACCTGCCTTGGCACCGGCTTTCTCTCTTTCTCCGGTGCCTTCACCTGCATTCTACAACAATCTGATATCGCAGCTTCTCTGTTGTATTTAAGGTATCGGATTCAATGCAGAATGTCAACAAAATGTAAACGGTCCGGCAGCATGTAAAAAACGGCAGCACGCAAAAAAAAGCGGGCAGAATGCTCTGCCCGCTGCGGAGAAAAGGATCGCCGTCCTCCTCCCGATTCTGTTCTGTTTTTTAATTCTTACATCAGCTTGCGGAACATCTCGATGACCTGTTCCTTGGTAGCCTCGCGCGGATTGCCCGGATAGCATGCATCGTTCAGGGAGTCGATAGCCAGCTGGTCAAGATCCTCCTCACGGATGCGCTCGTTCTTTTCCGGAATTCCTACGTCTACAGAGAGCTGACGGACTGCGTCGATCGCTGCCTGGCGATACTCTTCCTGGCTCATGGCGTCAACGCCTTCTACGCCCATGGCGCGTGCGATCTCACGATAACGCTCGCCGGTGTAGTCCTTGTTGAATTCCATAACGATCGGCAGGAACATTGCACATGCAACACCGTGCGGGGTATCATAGTAAGCGCTCAGCGTATGTGCCATGGAGTGGTCGATGCCCAGACCTACATTGGAGAAGCCCATACCGGCGATGTACTGGCCCAGAGCCATTCCTTCGCGGCCTTCCTTGGTGTTGGCCACTGCACCGCGCAGGTTCTTCGCGATCAGACGGATGGCTTCCAGATGGAACATATCGGTCATCTCCCAGGCACCCTTTGTGGTGTAGCCTTCGATGGCATGAGTCAGAGCGTCCATACCGGTGGAAGCAGTCAGGCCCTTGGGCATGGAGGACATCATCTCCGGATCCACAACAGCGATGATCGGCATATCGTGGGTATCCACGCATACGAATTTACGCTTCTTCTCAACGTCCGTGATAACGTAGTTGATCGTAACTTCCGCTGCCGTGCCGGCTGTGGTCGGAACTGCGATGGTCGGAACACAGGGATTCTTTGTCGGAGCCACGCCCTCAAGGCTTCTCACATCTTCAAATTCCGGATTTGCGATGATGATACCGATGGCCTTTGCGGTATCCATGGAGGAGCCGCCGCCGATGGCGATGATGTAATCCGCGCCGGATGCCTTGAATGCTGCAACACCGCTCTGCACGTTTTCGATCGTGGGATTCGGCTTGATGTTGGAATAAACTTCATAAGGCAGGGATGCGTCATCCAGCAGAGCCGTAACTTTGCCGGTCACACCGAACTTGATCAGATCCGGATCAGAGGTGATGAAAGCCTTGTGAAAGCCGTGAGACTTTACTTCATTGACGATCTCGGCGATCGCGCCGGCGCCGTGATAAGAGGTTCCGTTCAAAGAAATTCTGTTTGCCATGTTCATTCTCCTTTCAACATTCACTTACACACTGCAGGGCATCCGCCGGAGTGCTCCCTCGGCCGTCTCTGCTGTTTGATAATAATATAACAACTTTTCATAAGGAAAGAAAGTTACAATTCATCCACTTTGTCACAGGAGCCGGGGGGAGCCATGGGGACAGGTCCCGTGGTCTCACAGAGTCCTGTGAACCACGGGACCTGTCCCCATGGCTCCCCCCGGCTCCCCCCCGCACCTGCCCCAGCTCCTTTGTCACGCTTCCTCCAGAATGCCGAGCTCCCGAAACAGCTTCCGGATCTTGTCCGGCATTGCGTCGAGCATCAGCTGTGTGAGCTCCTGCGCGGAGATGTCCGCCTTTCGCAGCACCCACTGCACGGTCATGTAAACGGATGACTGACAGTACATCTCCAGCAGTCTGGACAGCGGCAGCGTCAGTACTCCACCCTTTTTGGCAATCAGATCCTTATAGAAATCAAAAATCATCTGAAAATCGTGTTCTTTCAGGTTGTTTTGATCATCATTCTGGAACGCTGCGAAAAAGAACAGATGCTCCTCCTCGATGAAAGCGAATTTGCGGTCCAGCCCTTCCCGGACGGTCCGCCCGCTCCCCATCTGATCGAAGGACTCCAGAAGCAGCCTGTCGAAATACCAATTGATCAGATCATATTTGTCACGGAAATGCCGGTAGAAGGTCTGCCTGGAAAGGCCCGCTTCCTTGGTGATCTGATCTACCGTAATGTTCTCCAGCGGATACTGCCTCATGCAGCTTCCGACTGCATCCACCAGCCGCATTTTTGCATCCATGCTTTTTGACCGCTTCAGCATCGTGCCCTCCTGACCGGAAAAGAAACACTGGTCTGCCTGTGTAACAATTACACTCATTTTACCCCATTCCATTCTTTTCCACAATCAGGAATCTTGACCCGGCGCTTCATCCGGAGGGCTGGCAGTCAGTCCAGATGAAATACCGGCTTCAGGTCCTCGCACACAGGGCTGTGATCCTCATTCGTGACCATTATATCCGCCATATAATCCCACCACTTCCGGTTGATCTTCGTGTCGGCGCTTTCGCTCCACCTATCCTCGTCCTCGATCTCTATATAAGCAAACAGAGTCAGTGTTGGCGGATCGAGATAGATACTGTAGTTTTTCCCTCCATATTCATGAATCATATCCTTCATCTCCGGCCAGAGCAGGTTGTGTCTGCGCTCATACTCCTGCTCTGTTCCCGGTTTTATCTTCATCTTAAATGCCTTATAGATCATAATTTCTCCTTTTGCATATTTCTGCTGTATTCGGTTGGCGTAACTCCTGTCACACTTTTGAAAACTCTGCTGAAATAGAACTGGCTGTTGTACCCGGTATATTCCGCCACCTGGCCGATACTGTACTGTTCAAGCCGAAGCATCTTTTTTGCTTCCTCGATCCGGATATTTGTCAGAAACTCATTATAAGTACAGTTATGTACGTTTTTAAAAAGTCTGCTCAGATAAGGCTGACTGATCCCGAATTCATTACAGATCCCCGGAATACTGTTATTTCCACTCAGGTTTTCGCGGATATGCTGGCTGATCCGCCGTACCATTTCCGAATCACTGATCTTACCGGTACTCTGTCCAGGTGTGCTTCTTTCCGACACTTTATCCAGTTCCGCCTTCATCTTTCGGAAAAGCTGTTCCAGTTTCTCCGGATCGATCGGCTTGAGCAGATAATCAAATGCACCGTTCGAAAACGCATCGTGCACATAATCAAAATCAGAAAAGCCGCTGATGGCAACACAGATCGTTCGACCCTCTTCTCCGGACATGATCTCCCGGATGAGGTCTACACCGGATCGTTTCGGCATCTTCATATCGGTGAGCACCACCTCCGGCCGCTCTCTCCGATAGAATTCGAGCGCCGCATCCACGCCGTGGGCCGTCCCCGCGACCGTAAAGCCTTCCGTCCGGTTTTCAATGATCCTGCGTGCTCTGGCAATCGCGGCAGGCTCATCATCCACAATTAATACGTGATACATACCTCCCTTGGCATCTGCACTCCGTTATATGGTAAATCCGAACCAGATGCTCGTTCCCCCTTCCTTATTTTCCGAATCGATTCTGTACCAGAAACGGTCCTCATAAAAAAGTGAAAGGCGGATCAGGGTTCCCGCAAGCCCCATTCCGCCGAACCGGATTCTCTCCGGTTCATACAGCTTGGTTCTGTCCTTTCGAAAAGCTTCCAGCTCCTCCCCGATCCTGCGCTCTTCTTCAGCGGAGATCCCGCATCCGTTGTCCGCAACCTCAACCGATACCTTCTTTCCCTGACAGCGCACGTCCACCCGGACGATCACGGTTTCCTGCTCCAGCAGGCTATATTTGATGGCATTCTCCACCAGCGGCTGCAGGGTAAGCTTCGGAAGCATCTGATAAGCGCACTCCTCATCCATATGGATCGCATACTCCAGCCTCTGCCGGTACCGGCTTTTCATGATGGACAGATAGGATCGGATGTTATCGATCTCATCATGAAACGTTACCTCCGCATCCACGTATCCCGATGCGTAACGCAGAATCTCCGTCAGGCTGTAGCAGGCGTCCGCCGCCGCCTCGTTCTCTCCTTCTTCACACATGTTGGCGATTCCGCCCAGTGAATTGTACAGGAAATGCGGACCGATCGTGGACTGGAGTGCATCAAATACCGCCTGGGTCTGAATATCTTCCATTTTTTTCTGCTTTTCCAGGGACTGATGCAGACGTTCGGTCATATTTTCAAAGGAACGTACCACGATCGCTGTTTCCGGAATGCTGGTCTTAAAGGCAGGCTTTTCCCCGAACGTCGTCAGGTCCGTTTTTTCCATGAAGCGGACCAGCTCCGTGAACGGCTGCAGAATCAGCCTGGTCATGATCTGGCAGAAAATGATATTGACCAGGATCATCAGCAGTCCAAACAGAAGAATCCCCCGGATCATGTTGCTGGCAGATGCCAGAAACACCTTCCTGGGAACCACAGCGACGGTATCACAATAATAAGTGTTGGAGGGTGTAATGAACACGACGTTGGAGCCGATCGTATGGATCCGCGAGTACTGATTGGTAAACTGTTCAATGCCTTCTATGTCCAGTGCGGAGCCCTTCTCCATCGTGCTGAAAAGGACCTCCTCCGGGTCATTGAGCAGGATCGTTACCGCAACCTCCTGACCATTCATTTTCATCCTGCACACTTCATCCAGATAACGGATATTCTGTTGTACTTCAATAAACCCGGTGATCTCCGTTTTATGGTTTTTGATCGGCTTCACCTCTGTGATCACCTGAATGCCTCTGTACGGATTCCAGAAATCCACGGCGCTGCCCAGATATACTCTGCTTGTGACCTCATTCATATTGTATTTTTCAAGCATCTCCAGGCCGCGTTTCCGGACCTCCTCCCGGGTGCGTTCCGAGCTGTTCGTGCATACATAATCTCCGTCCAGATTATAAACGCTGACACGCCGGATATTCGACCTGGTCCGATAGGTATCGATCAGGATCCGACGCAGTGCCGTCTCGTCCTCCGCCGAATGCTCCGGACTGTTCCACTTCTCCCAGCAATTCCGGAAATCTCTTGCGATCATCGCATCGATGGTCACCTGGTCGATCGCATCCAGATGATTATCCACCCGGTCCATCACCGCCTTTGCGATCTGCCGGAAGTTGTTCTCGCTCTCCCATTCCACCTGCTTCATATAAGTATTATAGATAAACAGGATCACCGTCAGTATCACAACGGTCGTCACGATCGTATATACCAGGGACAGCCTGGTCCGAATTCCCATATGCTTCAGCATGCTCTTCATGCTCCCTCTCCCCCGGCAGTGTATCACCCGCGTGCGGATGCAGCCGGCTTATACTGAGTAAGGCTGCATCATTTGTTTACAGTTTATCTGATTATACCATTTCCCGGGAAGAATGCCATCCTGTGCAGTGCGCAGCTTTTCGTGCAGTGTACAGCTTTTTTATCCGGAAAACAGTTCGGGGCTGTCGTGCCCGCACGGCAGCCCCGAACTGTTTTCAAAAGAAGTTCAACCATTTTTATCAATAATCAAACTCATCAACATTTTCCGCATTGAAGATCAAAGCATCACCCAGAATACATTCTTTATTCTCAATGACCTTCTCACCAAGACGTCCTGCCTCGATGGATGTGGACTCAGAGGTGATGTCTCCCGTCACCATCTGATAAGCACCCTGAATGGCCAGATAGCCAAGATCTGCGCAGCTCCAGAGTACACCGGAGTTCAGCGGATTGGTCTCGTCCTTAATGTAGGTCTTCAGAGCGTTGGGCGTTGCAAGACCGGTCAGAGCAGTCTTTTCCACATCCGGTTTTTCTGCAGCGGACTCATACTGTGCGCCGAGTGCCGGAGTTGCCATGGAGGAAAGGCCGATCGCAGCCTGGATCTTATCTTCGCCTTCGCCCATCCTGCCGATCATGGTTGCACATTCGCTGTTCACCTTCGTCTCGTCGGTTCCGGGATAGATCACATCCGTATCCCTGTTTTTGATCACCATGAAGCTGTACTCATCCGTCGCAAGCAGAACGTCGATTGCTTTCTCCCATGCCATCTGGTTTGCATCCGTTCCGCTGGAGGAAACCAGCGCGATGTTCGCGGGATTGTCATTGGAATACCCTTTTGCCTTCAGATCCTGTGCTGCCGCATTCAGAAGACCTGCTGCCGCCGCATCAGCTGTGATCTGATTGATGAACAGATCACGGGAGTCCTCCTGGGCATCCGCATCGAAGGTGATCACCTTGATCCCCATTGCCTGTGCTTTCTGCAGCGTCGGCGCGATTGCGGTCGGGTCATTCGGAGATACGCAGATCGCATCTACGCCCTGTGCGATCCAGCCTTCCAGAATGTCAACCTGTTTCTGGTTGGTTGCCTGATCCTGAGAGGGGCCGTCGTAGAGCAGTGTGATTCCGAGCTCTTCTGCTGCTTCCTGCGCGCCGCCCTTGCAGGCGTCAAAGTAATTCTCGCCCTTGAACTTCGGCAGCATGGCGATGGTCACATCATCCGCCATTGCCGCGGATGCCGCACCGATCAGCGCGGTTGCCCCGAGAACTGCAGCACACAACCATTTCAAAGTCCTTTTCTTCATCTGAATACCTCCTCCTTAAGAAAGATAAATGAAACATGGAACACAACAGGTTTCTCTATAATATGCACTCCTGCCCGGGTGCATGATTATCCTTTCTCCTGCGACACGACCTTGATCACTTTTCTCGACCTCGCCCTCTGGGAAGCAATGGAAAATGCGATCAGTGAGATCAGCAGGACGACTCCCTGGATGATCGTCTGCGCATCGATCGGAATGTTCATGACGGTCAGTCCGCTGTTGAGGGTCGCAATGATCAGGGTCGCCAGCAGCGTTCCCTTCATGTCCCCCACACCGCCGTTGATACTGGTCCCGCCCAGAACGACGATCGTGATCACCTTCAGATTGAAGCTGGTGCCTGCATCATATTTCACACTGGTAAATCTGCCGAGCCAGATGATCGAAGCAAGTGCACACACAAGTCCGCTTACGGTGTACACAATGATTTTGATCCGGTCCGTATCGATCCCGCAGTAACGCACTGCATTCTCGTTCAGCCCGATCGCAAACAGCTTCCGACCGAAGCTGCTTTTCTGCACGGCGATCACAAACACCACCGCCAAAACGAGATAAAAGAGGATCTGTACCGGCAGTTGTACCGGATCGGTGTAGGAGCCGATGATCGTATTCCCCATCCAGGCGGCCGCCGGGAAGGAGTATACGCTGTTGCCCTGCGAAATGCCGCGGGCGATCCCCAGATACAGATACATGGTGGACAGTGTCGTAATCATTGGCGGGATCTTTGCTTTTGTGATCACGATCCCGTTGATGAAGCCGCAAAGCAGCCCGACAAGTGCGATCACCAGAATTCCCACCACACTGCTGCCTGTCGCAGCTGCACTCATTCCGCCGAGCATACAGGACAGCACCAGGATGTTGCCGACCGAGAGGTCGATTCCGCCGGTCAGGATGATCATTGTCATCGGCAGTGCCACCATGCCGATCTCCACAATATTGCGCAGCATGGTCGAGATCAGATACGCAGGCTTGAAGAAATACGGCGAACGCAGCCCGATGAACAGAAAGATCACGATCCAGATGAGAAACAGTGCAAGGTTAAAGGTCATCCGGAATGTTTTTTTCTTCATGACACACCCCCTCCGCTCACTGACGGGATCACTCTCTTCTTTTTAATATTTCTCGCGGCGGATACCAGCACGGAAATCAGGATCACGGCGCCTTTAATGGCATCGGACCAGTTGGAGCTGATCCCCAGATAGTTGATTGCCGGCGAGATCATGGAGAGAATAAACGCGCCGAAAACGGTTCCCAGCAAGGTTCCCGACCCGCCTGCCGAACTGGTTCCTCCCAGCACTACCGCCGCGATAAACGTCATCTCCAGGCCACTGCCCATTGTCGTTGTGACACGCTGCCCGGCAGTTCCGATGATCACTGCCGAGATTCCGAAGAAAACACCGGCAAACGCATATGTGGCAAGTATCGTTTTCTCAACATTGATGCCGGTCAGCCTCGCACTGGTCTTGTTGTTTCCGATTGCATAGATCTTTCTGGAAAAACGGGAGTATTTCATAAAAATCAGCCCGAATACCGTACAGATCAGGCAGATCAGCACACTGGCCGGGATTCCGCCCGGCAGCTTGGCCTTGAACGCCAGCCATGTATACGAAGCGGGCAGATCATAGATCGAGCCCTCGGAAACCATGTTCAGGCTCCCCTGGAAGATCTGGGTCGTTGCCAGCGTCGCAACGATCGCCGGAATCTTCAGCTTTGTGATCAGCAGTCCGTTGAGGAAGCTCAGGAAAGCCCCTGCCGCCATCGCCACCGGCAAAAGGACTGCGAAGGGAGCCCCCAGCTTACCGATCGCCGCCAGAAGGAGGCATACCACCGAAATCAGCGCACCTGTTGACACATCGATGTTGGAGGTCAGGATGATCATCTCCATGCCGATCGATGCGATCAGCGTATAACTGTAGGTGTTGAGCAGGCTCATAAAATTGTTTTTCGAGTAAAATTCCTTTGCCGCGATCCGCATAAACACCAGAATTACCAGAAGAAATACGGCAAGGAAAAACTCCGTTGACATCAGGGAAGCTTTTTTCCGTCTGTTCATTCGTTCGCCTCCTCTGCCCGGCGATCCTGCTTTGACGCCTCCAGAGCCACATTCAGGATTTTTTCCTGCGTAGCCTCCGCTCGTTCGAAGCATCCGCCGATATACCCGTCCTTCATGACATAGATCCGGTCACACATTCCGATCAGCTCGGGAAGCTCCGAGGAGATCATAATAATCGTCAGTCCCTGTTTTGTCAGATCACTCATGATCTTCATGATCTCTGCCTTGGCATTGACATCCACACCTCTGGTCGGTTCGTCCAGGATCAGAATGGCCGGTGTGAGCGCCAGAGCTTTCGATACCGATACCTTCTGCTGATTTCCGCCGGAAAGGTTCGTCACCAGGAAGTCTGCATCCGGTGCTTTGATATCAATTTCCCGAATATACTTTTCTCCGATCCGGTCCTCCAGTGACTTGTCCAGAAGGTTCCACCGCTTCACGAAGTTCTCCAGCTGCGGCAGCGTAATATTCTGCTCTACGCTCATGTCCGTGATCAGTCCGTATTTTCCGCGGTCCTCCGATACGTACACGATTCCTTCTTTTTTCGCATCCTGATACCGATGGATGTCCAGCTCTCTTCCGTTCATCCGCACGGTTCCGGCCAGTCTTCTGCTTAGACCGCACAGACACTTTGCAAGTTCTGTCCTTCCGGATCCTGCCAGTCCTGCGAAACCAAGGATCTCTCCCCGATACAGTGTGAAGCTGATATCCTCCAGAAAGCCATCGTCATACAGATGACTTACTTCGAGCACTGCTTCCCCGGTCTGCGTATCTACTTTCGGATAATAAGCATCCATTTTACGGCCTACCATATCCGCCACAAGGATATCCTTATTGATCTCACTTACCGGATGCGTAGAAATGTGCTTTCCGTCGCGGATGACGGTCACCCGGTCGCAGATTTCAAAAATCTCTTCCAGGCGGTGGCTGATATAAACAATTCCCAGCCCTTCCTCTTTCAGTCCCCGGATGATCCCGAACAGGGCCTTTACCTCCCGTTCGGTCAGGGAAGCGGTCGGCTCATCAAAAATAATAATATTCGCATTAAACGTGAGCGCCTTTGCGATCTCCACCATCTGCTTCTGCGCCATCCCGAGCCTGCGGATCGGTGACGTCAGGTCGATCCTGACATTCAGTCTTCCGAAGATCTCCTGTGCACGCTCCGCCATCGCAGGATAGTCCAGGACTTGCACAGGGCCTGCCTTTTTCATGATTTCATGACCCAGGAACAGATTGTCCAGAACGGTCATCTCCTCGAACAGACTGGTCTCCTGAAAGATGATCGCCACGCCGCTGTGATAAGCTTCCAGAGGATTCTCGTAGCGTGCTTCCTGTCCATTCACCTGCATGGTTCCGCGATCCGGTTTGTGGACTCCGCACACGACCTTCATCAGCGTCGATTTTCCGGCTCCATTCTCGCCACAGATCGCATGGACCTCGCCACTTTTCAGTTCAAAATCGATTCCGTCCAGCGCCAGCACACCCGGAAAGGATTTCACAATCCCCTTCAGCTCCAAAATTGTTTTATCCATGCCAGCCTCCTGTCCGTTCTCCGGTCACAGATCCGCGCCGCACTGCGCCATGACCTCCCTGAGCCTGCGAATATAATAGCGGTAATCCTCCAGCGAGGCAGAAGGCGGTACCTGGTGATCCGCGCCGACAATATAGCCGCCGCCCCTTACGACCGGAAGGATCCGTTCAAACTCCCGGTCGATCGCGTCCTTTCCTTCCTGAATGCGCAGCTTGTTGTAGCCGCCGATGAACTTCAGCGTCGGAAACTTCTCCCGCTCCTTCACAATATCCATTCCGGCGTTGACATCCATAGGCAGGAAGCCGTCGACGCCAGCCGCCATAAAGCTCGGAATCATCAGGTCGAAGTCCCCGTCCGTATCCACAAACACATTACCTACACCAGCCTCCCGCATCATCGGAATCAGCTGCCGGTAATAATGTCCGACAAATTCATCGAACATGCTGCAGGAGATCATTGGCCCGTTCTTTCCGCTCAAGTCCTCCATGAAGTACACAACATCCGGCTCGATCATCCGAATCACCTTCATCAGCTTCGTCTGATACACCTTCAGGATGTACTCATTGATATCATGGATCAGCTCCGGATCCTCATAAAACGCCAGCAGCTCTTCCTCGTCTCCGAGCAGCTCTCTCGGCGTCCAGAAAAAGCCCTCCAAATTCAGGCGGATGGGAAAATCCCCCCGGTCATGGGCCTCTTTCAGCGGCAGGTACGCCTTCTTTAGTGCCTCGTCGGAAAAATGCTCCTCCAGTTCCTTCTCTCCGTGCTCCTTCAGTCGTTCCCAGTCGTCCCGGCTTTCCACGATCTGTTTATAGGGGATTTCGATCTCCGAGTCGATCCGGCGAATATTGTGGCGTCCGAAGATATCCTGCTTGATCTGATGCGTTTTCGTCGTTTCAAGGATCTTCTCCTCAAACCGGCGGAACGGAAGCACAAAGTGAATCCTGCGCACCGGATCAAACCCGAAAAAGCCCTCATAATCCATAACGCCCTCGCCCCAGGCGACCGGCAGGTACTTTTCCGGATTGTCGTTTTCTCCCTTTCCGACAATGTCATTCGTAATATCCTTTGCGCCGTCCGCAATGTGGGCCGGCATCCCTTCGGTCTTAAACCGCTGTGTCGTCAGAACCCAGGGATAAAACGTTTCTTCGATCGAACCTCTGTCCGGCTTACCGAAGTTCAGTGTAAGCCGCTCTCTCTCCCGGTTTGTCATAGACCCTCCTTCCTGCATGACGCATGGATCGTCAGACTTTCTGTCCTCCCGTAAAACAGGCTAATATTTTCCTGTATAATAGAAAATTATAGGATATATAGCCGAAAGGGAACATGCAATATCAAAATAATTGTATGCACTATTTAAATAAATGTATTGTTCGGGTACCCGTTTTTGTATGTTTCGCACATTTTCATCTTTTCATCACGCTGGTGCGTCCTGCAGGGATCGTTTTTATCCTGCACGGGGTGCATTTTTAGAGGAATTCCGCCGGAATATTCTATGGGGCAAAAAGGGCACCCTGAATGGGTGCCCGGTGCTTCGTTCCGCCTCGCGGTTTTACGTATTCTTTTATTTCTGGCTCAGCGACTTGCGGTATTTCTCGCTCTCCCAGTTGTCGATAAAGGAGCGGGCATCCTGTCCCATGTACTGGATGTGCAGTCCTTTTTCGGCGAGTGTCTCATGAATGAAAATGACAGCGCACAGGGTTTCCTCAAGCACCTGTGCCTGGGACTCCTTCATGCGGTAGGTGACGGTTCCGGCCTTCGGATCAAGCACGCAGGTACCCTCCGCAAGCGCCTCACCGGCAGGAAGCAGTGTTCCCTTGAAGAACACCATCTGATCCGGATAGAGCGGGTTGGCGAGCAGATGATCGGAGGTGTATCTGCCGGAGGCAAGCTTTTCCTTCAGCCATGCGGTGTCGGATACAAGATCGCCGCCGCACGCTTTCACCGCGGGCTTCGGGAAATCCGAGAAGGAGATATCGAAGCATGCAGCGATCCGTTTGTTGGCATCCTCGTGCAGCGCTACTGCATCGTCCGGATCCTCGCTCGTCACGATCAGACCATGGTTTTTCATCACCACAACGGCCGGCTTTCTGGCGGTCTCCTCTTCCGTCTTTTTCAGCGCATCGCGGATGATGAAAGTGAGCTTTGCACCGGGATCGGTGTAGGGCACCACGGCGTAGCTGTAGGGTGCGTCGGCAAAGGCCTTTGCAAGGATCTGCTCACACTCTGCGGCGCAGGCGGCAAGGTTGCAGTAGACGGAATGCGAATGCACCACATATTTTCCGAGAATGGAGTGGAAGCCTGCCTCAACGGACGGGCGGAGCGACGGGAGCTCCGGAATCGTGAGGGTAAGCTCCTTCGCCTTGCCTGCACCGGTCTTTTCCACATCCTCCAGAGTGGTGGGGTCCGTGTTCTGATAGAATGCCGCAAGGGGCTGATAGTCGATCAGCGCATAGGCATTTTCCGGGGTAA
Source organism: uncultured Lachnospiraceae bacterium (assembly GCA_946624935.1). Lineage (GTDB taxonomy): Bacteria > Bacillota > Clostridia > Lachnospirales > Lachnospiraceae > Merdiplasma. The sequence continues at coordinate 35,479 of CAMOSN010000009.1, forward strand.
TATCGGACAGACGGAACCCGGAAGCCTTGATGGCCATCCGGCCGTCGGAGGTCTTCACAGAGGTATTGCCACCTCCGCCCTGCACATAATCGGCGCGGTCGCCGACGGTCTTCGACATGCGGGCAAACTGTTCGAGTTCCTGCAAATGTTCTGTTACATAGCTCATGGTCACTGCCTCCTGACTGTAGTGTGATGAAACGGTAATAAAACTTAGGATACCTTTCGTTTTCGAAATCATTGTGAAACATACAGTATCATCAGTATAGCATCTGACTTTTTGGGGTGTCAACAAATCCACAGCACTGCAATGTGAAGAGACTGCATAACGGTCTGCGAACAGACTGGAAATCCGCCTTGACGGCAGACGTGCTTAAGTGCCCAAAGAATGGTGGAAATCCGGGCCGCCGTGTGCTATTTTGGAAGGAGAATGATTACTGCAATAACACGGCACATAAAAAGGAGGATGCTGCAATGAACGAAAAATACAGACTCGGAAGTGATGCGAACAAGGCGTTCCTGAAGGATCTGCGGGAGGATCTGCTCTCCTTCGGAAAGCATTTTCCTTCTCCGGAGGGCGGATCGTATTACCTGAGCGATGACGGGACTCCCTGGAAGGACCGCCCGCGCGAGGCCTTCATTACCGCCCGCATGGCGCATGTGTACTGCATGGGCCAGTTCCTGGGATTTCCGGAAGCGGACCATCTGGCGGATGAGGCGCTGCGCGGCCTTGCCGGGGAACTGAAGGATACGCGCTGCGGCGGCTGGTATGCAGGGCGGACGGCAGACGGCGGGGTTCTCCCAAATAAAATGTGCTATGCGCATGCCTTTGTGATCCTTGCTGCCTCCTCCGGCGTGCTGGCGGGCAGACCCGGAGCAAAGGAACTCCTGGCAGAGGCTCTGGAGGTCTATGACAAACGCTTCTGGAACGAGGAAGAGGGACTCTCAGCAGATCTGTGGGATACGGACTTCACCGTTCTGGATGACTATCGCGGACTGAATGCCAACATGCATTCCGTGGAGGCCTTTCTTGCCGCAGCGGATGTCACGGGGGACGAAAAATACCGTGTGCGCGCCGGCCGGATCATCGATCATGTGCTGGAGTGGGCCCAAAAGAATGACTGGCGCATTCCGGAGCATTTCTCAAAAACCTGGGAGATGAACCTGGACTGCAATAAAGAGCATCCGGATGACCCCTTCAAGCCCTATGGCGCGACACCCGGGCATGGCCTGGAATGGTCCAGACTGATCACGCAGTGGGCACTCTCCACTTATCTGCCCGGCGCTGAAAGCGCCGCATTCCGCGGTACGCCGGCGGAACCCTATGTACAGGCAGCGCAGCATCTGTTCGAACGCGCGGTAACGGACGGCTGGAATGCCGACGGAGCGCCGGGAATCGTGTATACGACCGACTGGGACGGAAAGCCTGTGGTCCACGACCGGATGCACTGGGTGCTGGCCGAGGCGCTCGGCGCGTCAGCAGTCCTTTTCACAGTGACCGGGAAGACAGAATATGCGGACTGCTATTCCCGCTTCCTCCAGTACGCGGACGAAAAGATGATCGACCATGTAAATGGCTCCTGGTT
>CAMOSN010000010.1 GCA_946624935.1 uncultured Lachnospiraceae bacterium
AGTGGAATGAAAAATCAGAGAACGAGGATCCTCGCTGCATGCATTGCACTGGCAGCGATTCTGTCCGCAGCGGGAAGCCGGACCTTTTTTGGACCGTGCGTGCATGACGACGGGAGCTTTGGCGTGTGCCACTGGGCTGGAGAAGCTATGTTTGGAATAGCCCTTCTGCTCTGCGCCCAGAGCCTGACTGCTGTACTCGTGAAAAGCGGCAGCATGAGGAGAGGGCTGTTCGCAGCCATGTTCCTGACGGCGATACTGGGGATCCTCCTTCCCGGAACACTGATTCCGCTGTGCCAGATGGCGACGATGCGCTGCCGGATGCTGATGCGTCCGGGAATGACGATCCTTTTTGCGCTCATGGGGATCGCAGCTGCGGCCGGCGCTTTCCTGCCGGGAGAGACTTCCCCGGAGAAGCAAAAAAGGCAGGTAGGTGTATGATCCGTATTTCAAAATTGCCGCTGATCAATCTTCTGCGAAGACCGGGGCGGAGCATCGCTCTGGTTTTGCTGACGGCATTTCTGGGATTTTCCATATTCGGGGGATCGGTGATCGTCATGTCTCTGCGACAGGGGCTTTCCAGTCTGGAGAACCGCCTCGGCGCAGACATTATCGTGGTGCCGTCCGAAGCGCAGTCCAAAAGCAGCTTTAAAAATATGCTCCTCCAGGGAACGACCGGCGCTTTCTATATGAGCAGCGATAACCTGGAAAGGACGCTGGAGGTGGAAGGCGTAGAGAGCGCTGCGGCGCAGATCTTTCTGGCTTCGCTGAAGGCGGACTGCTGTTCCATTAAGATCCAGGTGATCGGATTTGATCCGGAGACAGATTTTATCGTGCAGCCCTGGATCGAGGAAAGCTGTTCAAAAGATCTGGGGCCGCTGGAGGTGGTGGTCGGGACCAATGTCGGTGCGCAGGTCGGGGAAACACTGAAGATCTATGAGGAGCGGTGTCATGTTGCCGGACGTCTGGCAGCTACCGGAACCGGTCTGGACAGCGCCGTGTACTGCACGATCGACACCATGAAGCAGCTTCTGAAGGCCGCCGAGGCCAAAGGAATCACGCATAAGGTGACCAGCGACGATGAAGACGTGATCTCGGCGATCTATGTAAAGGTCCGGGAAGGCTATGACATCGGAAAGGTCAATAGTGCGATTCAGGGGCATACAAGAAAGGCAAGCGCTGTCCGGACCAGGAGCATGATCACCGATGTATCCGGCGCGCTGTCGGGGGTCGCGCAGACCGTGACAGGGCTGATCGGGGCAGTCTGGATCCTTGCGTTCCTGATCCTCCTGGTAGCTTTTGTGATGATCGCGAATGAGCGGAAGAAGGAATTTGCGCTCCTGAGGCTGCTGGGAACCTCCAGGCGCATGCTCGGCGCTTTGATCCGCCGGGAGATGGCGCTGTGCTCGCTGACGGGAGGAGCGCTCGGAATCGCAGCTGCAGCAGCGCTGGTGTTTCCGTTTTCCGCACTGATCGAGACCAGGCTGAAGCTGCCGTATCTGATGCCTTCCGCACCGGTACTCGCATTGACCGCCGCGGGAGCTCTTCTGGCGGTGCTGCTGGCCGGCACGGCTGCGTCCGCGTGGGCGGCAGGGCGCCTTGGAAGGGTGGATCCGGGAACGGTTCTTCGGGAAGGAAACTGAAGCCGCGGAGGATGAGAGAATGAAAATAGAAGCTTGTGCCATAGAAAAGTGGTATTTCCGGGGAAAAGGCGATACGAACCGGTTCTTTGCGGTAAAGCAGACAGATCTGACGCTGGAGCCGGGAAAGGTGACGGTCCTGACCGGACGCAGCGGAAGCGGCAAGACGACACTGATGCATATGCTGTCCGGACTGCTGACGCCTGACGGAGGAAAAGTGCTTGCGGACGGAAAGGATCTGTACGCGCAGGAGGACAAAGCGCTGTCCGGATTTCGCAATGCGCATTTCGGGATGATCCCCCAGGGAGCGGATGTCCTTCCCGTGCTGACGGTCATGGAGAATATCCTGCTGGTACAGGGAATCTATGCGAACCAAAGCAGGAACCCGGGCGCGGATCGGAGTGTCGGTGTACAGGACCGGGCACAGAAACTTTTGGGGGAGATGGGAATCGCAGATCTGGCTGATGTACCGGCCGGCGAGCTCTCCGGCGGAGAGCGCAGGCGCGTGTGCGTGGCGAGAGCGCTTGCAGGGACGCCGGACGTGATCTTTGCGGATGAGCCGACCTCCGATCTGGATGACGAAAATATGCAGATCGTGCTGCAGATGCTGAAAAAGGCGGCGGATGAGGGGGCAGCCGTTCTGATTGTGACGCATGATCAGGAGGCGCTGGACTATGCGGACGTGTGCCTGAAAATGCATGCAGGCGTTCCCGGTCCTGCCGTGCAGACGGAAGACAGAGAAGCTCCTTCATGCCAGGAAGGCGGAGCAGGCTCTGACCTTCAGATCGTCTGATCAGATCAACAGGCTCTGGAATGTTGGACGAACGATCGAAAATATGGTATAACGGTTTTCCGACAAGACGATGCCAGCTGGTATAATGCCTGTCAGCCGGTATAATGCATCAGCATTTTCGGCATGCTGCTGTTCATCACTTCCGGAATATCGGGCACACCGCTGAAAAAGGTGATCAAAGAAATCATGGCACCTTTGCTGGCGATGATCATCGTTCTGATCATCATCACCTATGTGCCGGATGTCGTACTGTTCCTGCCGCGGCTGCTGATGCACTATACAGGCTGACAAAAAAATTACGCACAGGGTTTCCCTGTGCGTTTTTGGGACAGGGGACGGTTCTATGTCCCAAATCGGAAAATGGTATACTTTACGCGAAAGGAGTTTACTATGATTATAGACAGTATCGGCAATTGGAGATCGTACATCGGCATCGCCCCGCATTTCGAGGAGGCGGTCGCCTTCGCGCTGACGCTCGCGGACAAGGGCCCCGGACGCTATGAATGTGAGAGCCTCCCTGACGGCGCAGTCTTTGCCATGATCCAGGAAGGGGATACGGCTCCCTGGGAGGACGGACAGGTGGAAGCCCACAGAAAATATCTGGATATGCAGATCATGCTGGAGGGCGGGGAGACCGTCGGCTATGCAGATGTTGCAGGCCTGAAGGAGACGGTTCCCTACAGCGAGGAGAAGGACATCATCTTCTATGAGAACGGCGGACAGCCCGTCCGCATCGAGAAGGGCATGTTCTATCTGGTGCTGCCGCAGGACGGCCATATGCCGTGCCGGCAGATGGATGGCCCGGGACGTTTCCGCAAGATCGTGCTGAAGGTCCGCCTGCAGTAAGAGATGCAAAAGCAGATGACAGGGCAGTGAACGATATGCCGTACCAAAGCATGCGTAAAGGGAGAGTGCAGCGTCACTCTCCCTTTAAGGTTACGGTAATCATATCGTGTCCCATGGCCTTTAAGAGCGGACCGAACATATCCTGTGTGCGCAGCTTCAGGCTGGAGGTGTTGATACAGGGATGGCAGCCCACGAATTCTCCCTTCAGCACGTCCTCATCCACGATCAGCTGCACGGCATGCCCGGTGTCGTTCATCAGGCCGAGGATGCTTGCAGAACCGGGGGTGTTGTCCAGGTACTGTTCCATTTCCTCCCCTGTGGCAAAGGACAGGCGGCTGCAGCCGAGCTGAGGGGGCAGCTCCTTGGTCTTGAATACTTTGTCGCCGGGCATCATCAGCAGGTAATAGCTGGTGTGCTGCCGGTTGGTAAGGAACAGGTTCTTGCACACGGTAGCGCCGAGAACGGAGTCGATGTCCCGGCAGGCTTCCATGGTGTAAGCCTCGGCGTCGGGGTGATCCGTACGCCAGTATTCAAGCCCGAGACGGTCCAGCAGGTCATAACAGCGAATTTCCTTTTCCAGCCGCCCTGCATTCGATACAGGTCTTCCTTTATACAACATCAAATCCATGAATTTCTACCTCACTGTCTGGTTTGTGCCGCTTGTTTTCTTTGTATGCTGCACTCTGTCAGCCTCCGGTGCCTCGATCATTTCCTGCGGATCCGGTTTTCGGCCATCGGTCAATCCTGTCAGAAAGGTATTCCAGCCGCTTTTGAACAGGTCCGTAAAGGTCGTGATAAAGGTTTTCTGTTCTTCGCTGCTCATTTCCCGGAAGGAACGGAAATGTTCCTTGAGCTGGGGGAGCGTGAACCTGCCCAGATCTGTCAGGGTATCCGCACCGCCGGAGGTAAGGATCTCAAACAATGTCTCTACGAAAGCCTGGCGGTCTTCATAATCGATCTTCTCAACCCAGGCCTGCAGTGTTTTTTCCAGAAATGCACTCACCGGAGTCAGCGACGCTGCTTCCCGAAGGGAAGTGCCCAGAACCTCCCATGTCATTAGATCATGCTGATAAATGCCCTTTCCGCTGCTTTTGACGATATGATGATCATATCCGTGATGGAGCAGGAGACCGAATACCGAGCCTTCCGGAATGATGCTGCAGACCTTCGGAAGGATTGCCTGGTACTGCTGCGAGGCAACCACATCGGACAGAAAGCCCGGGCCGTCGTTATTATAAACTTCCAGAATCCGGTCGCAAACCTGCGGAGCACAGAATGCGGAGGCATATACCGCAAAATTGCCGCCCTTGGAATGACCTCCGATCCGAAGAGGGCACTGCGTATCCTTCAGATACAGCGAAAGATAGTCGGCCGCATGCTTCTGCCCGGGGGTTTCACTTAGAAAGCTGAGATTGAAATCCTCCTTCCAGCCGGCGAGGGTGTTGTCGGTCCCGCGAAACGCAGCATAGGCGGTCCCGTCCGGCAGAAAAAAGGTCACGGCACACATCTGCTCCTCCCGTTCCTTCGAGAAGCTGTTTACATAGCCGCCGATCTGAACATCCGCATAACGCGGTGTCTGTGCCATTTTATACAGAAGCAGCGGGGATTTTCTGGTTGATCCGTCCGCTGCGCGTTCGAGGGCATTTTGATGCAGCTCCAGATAGCGTCCGGCAGCCTCTGAAATGGATATGGTATCGGTTGAGTCCATTCCCGGAGCGATGTTTTCAAAGTGTACATAGGATGCTTCACATAGAATCAAATTGTCTGCTTCATTGAACGGGCGCAGTGAGAAGGGAATATCTCCGCGCCAGTCCAGATAATCCATGATGGATGCCAAGGTTTTCTACCTCCTTCTTCCGGCAGCCGTATGATGAGGCCGGGCCGGTTTTATTCTTCATCGCGCAATACCCGTGACTTAAGTCATGGGATACGCGCACAACAACAATTTCGTCTTCATCGTGTAGTTCAAGCTCGCGATGAAGAATAAACGCTACGCGAGTCTTGACTTTGCAGTGCCGCACGGCGTGCCGGGGATGCCTGTATGTGCCGCACGGTGTGCCGGATATATTCCGGCGTTGTCCGCAGCCGGACAGATGCCAATGGACTTTCATTCATAAGAAAATCCGATTTCCGGCAGGTTTGCGGGCAGCCGTACATGGATTGTAGCATAGATTTGCAACAACATGCATAAAAATCAAAGGGAATCTGGAAAATCTTTGGATTTACGTTTTTGGGCAAATCCCATAAAATAGAAAAGATATAAAAAGCAGTAGACAGTATATCAGATCAGAGAGCCTGATCAGAAAGGGAACACTGTATGGCACAAAGAACGGACATCCATAAAATTCTGATCATCGGGTCCGGTCCGATCATTATCGGACAGGCCTGTGAGTTTGACTATTCCGGTACACAGGCCTGCAAGGCACTGCACAGCCTCGGATATGAGATCGTTCTGGTCAATTCCAACCCCGCTACAATTATGACAGACCCTGAGATGGCTGATATTACTTACATCGAGCCGCTGAATGTGGAGCGCATGGAACAGATCATCGACAAGGAGCGCCCGGATGCGCTGCTGCCGAACCTGGGCGGCCAGTCCGGCCTGAACCTGTGCTCGGAGCTTTATAAAGCCGGCATCCTGGATAAGTACGGGGTGCAGGTGATCGGCGTACAGGTGGATGCGATCGAGCGCGGTGAGGACCGGATCGAGTTCAAGGAGACCATGGACGCTCTGGGCATCGAAATGGCGCGCAGTGAGGTGGCATACAGTGTCGAGGAGGCCCTTGCGACAGCGGACCGCCTCGGCTATCCGGTGGTCCTGCGTCCGGCCTACACCATGGGCGGCACCGGAGGCGGTATCGTATATAATAAGGAAGAACTGAAAACAGTCTGCGCCCGCGGCCTGCAGGCCAGCATGATCCATCAGGTCCTGGTGGAGGAATCGATTCTCGGCTGGGAGGAGCTGGAGCTGGAGGTTGTCCGCGATAAGGACAACAACATGATCACGGTGTGCTTCATCGAAAATGTGGATCCGGTGGGCGTGCATACCGGCGACTCGTTCTGTACGGCACCGATGCTTACGATCGATGAGGAGCTGCAGAAGCAGCTGCAGGAGCAGGCTTACAAAATCGTGGAGCACATTGGCGTGATCGGCGGAACCAACGTGCAGTTTGCGCATGATCCGAAGAGCGGCCGCGTGGTCGTGATCGAGATCAACCCGAGAACCTCCCGTTCCTCGGCCCTGGCGTCCAAGGCGACCGGCTTCCCCATCGCACTGGTTTCTGCCAAGCTGGCGACCGGCCTTACACTGAAGGATCTGCCCTGCGGAAAATACGGAACACTGGATCAGTATCATCCGGACGGCGATTACGTAGTGGTGAAGTTTGCGCGCTGGGCATTCGAGAAATTCAAGGGCGTGGAAGACCGGCTCGGAACGCAGATGCGTGCGGTCGGCGAGGTGATGAGCATCGGAAAGACCTACAAGGAAGCCTTCCAGAAAGCCATCCGGTCGCTGGAGAAGGACCGCTACGGCCTTGGCTTTGTCGGACATTTCCACGACATGAGCAAAGATGAGCTGATGCGCGCGCTGGTAAATGCCGGCAGCGAGCGGCACTTCATTATGTATGAAGCCCTTCGCAAGGGTGCTACAGTGGACGAGATCTTTGAAGCCACTCAGGTCAAGGCGTACTTCGTAGAGCAGATGAAGGAACTGGTGGAGGAGGAAGAAGCTCTGCTTGCGTGCAGGGGAAGCCTGCCCTCCGATGAGGCACTGACCCAGGCAAAGAAGGATGGCTTCTCTGACAAATACCTCAGCCAGATCCTGGAGATCCCGGAGGCACAGATCCGCGAAAAGCGCGAGGCGCTCGGCGTGACCGAGTGCTGGGACGGCGTTCATGTGAGCGGCACGCCCGACAGCGCCTACTATTATTCCACTTATAATGCGCCGGATAATGATCCGGTGCACACCGAACGTCCCAAGGTGATGATCCTGGGCGGCGGTCCGAACCGCATCGGGCAGGGCATCGAGTTTGATTACTGCTGTGTACATGCTGCCAAATCGCTGCGGGAGCTGGGCTTTGAGACCATCATCGTCAACTGCAACCCCGAGACGGTGTCCACCGATTACGACACCTCCGACAAGCTCTACTTCGAGCCGCTCACGGTGGAGGATGTGCTGAGCATTTACCGCAAGGAAAAACCGGTCGGTGTGATCGCTCAGTTCGGCGGACAGACTCCGCTGAACATCTCCGCAGAGCTCAAGGCCAACGGCGTGACCATCCTTGGCACCCAACCTGAGGTCATCGACCTGGCGGAGGACCGCGATCAGTTCCGCGCCATGATGGACAAGATCGGGATCCCGATGCCCGAATCGGGAATGGCGACCACGGTCGACGAAGCGATTGCCATCGCAACGCAGATCGGATATCCGGTGATGGTGCGTCCCTCCTATGTGCTTGGCGGACGCGGCATGGAGGTCGTGTACGATGACGAGAGTATGACCGACTACATGAATGCGGCGGTCGGCGTAACGCCCGACCGTCCCATCCTGATCGACCGGTTCCTGAACCATGCACTGGAGTGCGAGGCGGATGCCATCAGTGACGGAAATCATGCATATGTGCCCGCTGTGATGGAGCACATCGAGCTGGCCGGCATACATTCCGGCGACAGCGCCTGCATCGTTCCTTCAAAGCACATCCCGGAGGATGCGCTCGAAACGATCAAGACCTACACCCGCCGCATCGCGGAAGAGATGCATGTGGTCGGTCTGATGAACATGCAGTATGCCATCGAGGACGGCAAGGTGTTTGTGCTGGAGGCCAATCCGCGTGCATCCCGTACCGTACCGCTGGTGTCGAAGGTGTGTAACACCCGCATGGTGCCCATCGCCACGGACATCATCACCTCCTCCATCACGGGCAGAAAATCACCGGTGTCGGAGCTGAAGGAAAAAGAGATTCCCTATTACGGAATCAAGGAAGCGGTATTCCCGTTCAACATGTTCCAGGAGGTCGATCCGGTGCTCGGGCCGGAGATGCGCTCCACCGGCGAAGTGCTGGGAATCGCAGCCACCACCGGCGAAGCCTTCTTCAAGGCCGAGGAAGGCGCAAAGGCGGAGCTTCCGATGGAAGGAACCGTGCTGATCTCCGTAAACCGCAAGGACAAGCCCGAGATCGCCGAGATCGCGAAGATCTTCCACCAGTGCGGCTTCCGCCTGATGGCTACCGGCAACACCTGGGAAATCATCAACGAGGAAGGCATCCCGGCTGTGAAGGTACGCAAGCAGTACGAAGGACGTCCGAACATCCTCGACTACATGACCAACGGAGAGATCCAGCTGATCGTCAACTCACCGGTCGGCAAGGACAGCATCCACGACGACAGCTACCTGCGCCGCAATGCCATCCGGCTGCGCATCCCGTACATCACCACCGTGGCCGCCGCCAGAGCCGCCGCGGAGGGAATTCTGTACATGAAGCAGCATGAAGCTGGTGAGATCCACTCCCTGCAGGAGTGGCATGCCATGATCCACTAAATAAAAAACTTGTGCCATCGGGAGACCGGTGGCATTTTTGTATACTTATCTGGATGATAGATTCAGTGCGCCTCATGCTTGACATGAAAACGAAAGTATGCTATCCTATCAGCACTCTAATAATACGAGTGCTAACAAAGATGGGAAAGGAAGTGGAGTAAATGACAGTAATCCCTGTATTTGATTCAATATTGGTGCCGGATGTCAATCTTTATTTTAAGAAGGAGAAGTTTGAGGCCGCGGCCGGGCATGCACCTGCTGGCGGGGAGCAGGTGGTGCTGCTTCCGGCAAAAACCGCGATCCGTCCGGGAGAGCTGGAGCCGGAGGATTTTTATGAGATCGCCCTGGTCGGTACGGTGGCGGATCCGGAGGTGAACGGTTATGTAGTGGTGCGGGCGACCCGGCGTGTCAATGTGGAAAAGCTTACCGTCACGCAGGATGGTCTGGTCGAGGGTACCTTTACGGACCGGCCGGATCTGGGCGATATTTCCTCCGCACAGCAGAAGGAGCATCTGGAGAAGATCCGGGAGGCCTTCAATGAGTTCCTCTCAAAGCAGGAGTGGGGAAACATGGTGAAGCAGTATATCATGCAGTGGTCCTCCGTGGCGGAGGTCGCGGCGGGACTGTCTTCACGGCTGCGGATCACCAGTGCCGAAAAGTATGATATCCTGGCGGAGGATTCTCTGGCAAAACGGATCGAACTGATGGAGCGGGCGATCTACGAATTCCTGGAGGTGTCGAAGCTGAGTTCGGAAGCGGCTTCCGCGCAGCAGGAGGATCACCAGAAGATGTACCGGGAGTCGGCCATCAAAAAGCAGATGGAGTATCTGCAGAATGAGCTCGACGAAATGCACCCGGAGAATGTGTCGGATGTGCGCAAGCTGGAAGAGCGCATTGAACAATGCGGCGTGAGCGGTGAGGCGAAGGAAGAGGCGCTGAAGGTTCTGGGACGCATGAAGCAGAACGGGAGCAATAGTCCGGAGTACGGGATGCTGTACGATTATCTGGATTTTCTGACCTCGCTGCCATGGAAGAATGAGGAACGCCCGGACATTGATTTAGCCAGAGCGGAGCAGGTCCTGGAGGAGGATCATTTCGGTCTGAAAAAGGTGAAACACCGGATTCTGCAGCAGATCGCCGTGATGAACCTGAAGAAGAAGCAGGGTGGATCGATCCTGCTGTTTGTCGGGGCACCCGGCACAGGGAAGACCAGTATCGGCCAGAGCATCGCGAAGGCGCTTGGCCGTGAGTATGTGCGCGTGAGCCTGGGCGGGGTACGTGACGAAGCGGAGATCCGTGGTCACCGGAGAACCTATATCGGGGCCATGCCGGGCAGGATCATCGACGGGATCCGCCGCTGCGGCTCAAAGGATCCGGTGATGGTGCTGGATGAGGTGGACAAGCTGGGGATTTCCTACAATGGGGATCCCTCCAGCGCGCTGCTGGAGGTGCTCGATCCGGAGCAGAATGCAACCTTCACGGATCATTATATGAATGTGCCTTATGATCTGTCCGGTGTTGTATTTCTGTGCACGGCCAACTCGGTGGATACCATTCCGGAACCGCTGCTCAACCGCATGGAGGTGATTTCATTCCCCGGCTATACCCAGACGGAGAAGGAGCAGATCGTACGGCGTCATCTTCTTCCGAAATCCATGGAGAGCATGGGCCTTTCGCAGGGGCAGATCACGCTGACGGATGAAGCGGTGGAGCATCTGATCTCCGATTATACGATGGAGGGCGGTGTGCGTGGCCTGAAGCGGTGCCTGGATACGATCTGCCGTGAGGCTGCCGTACGGGTGTCCCGGGAGATGGGAGAAGCCGGGGGGAAGACTCCGATGAGCATTACACTGACGAAAGATGACCTGAAGGAATATCTTGACCGCCGGCCGATCCGGCATGAGCATACCCTCGAAAAGCAGCGCCGCGGGATCGTCACCGGGATGGCCTGGACGGCTGCCGGCGGAGAAATCCTGCTGATCGAGACTTTGTTCACAAAGGGCAGCGGAAAGACCATTATCACCGGTCAGCTCGGCGATGTGATGAAGGAATCCGCGCAGATCGCCGTGAGCCTGGTGAAGGCAATGTATCCGGACAAGGCGGCGATGTTTGAGGAAAATGATCTGCACATCCATGTGCCGGCCGGGGCGGTGCCCAAGGATGGCCCCTCCGCCGGAATCACACTGACGACGGCCATCGCATCGCTGGTCACAGGGGAGAGTGTCAGCCCGAAGATCGCCATGACCGGTGAGATTTCTCTCCGCGGTGCGGTCATGCCTATCGGCGGCCTGCCTGAAAAGCTCATGGCTGCCGTGCGGGCCGGGGTTGAGCAGGCGCTCATTCCCGAGGATAACGTGCAGGATCTGGAGGATGTTCCGGAGGAGGTACGTGTCCGGCTGAAGATTACACCTGTGAAAACCATAGACGATGTGCTGCGGGAGACCGGGCTTGCACTTCCCGGACTGACCTTCGCAGCCTGACACGCAGACAAAGGCATGGCCTTTTCGGAGCCGGCAGACCTGTTCCCGCGCTCCGTCTTTCTGATTGGCCCTTGTCACTTTTGCCGCGAATATGTTAGACTATGCCATATGTACATACTGCGGCGTAATGTTATACGCATGACTTATGCTGAAAAAGCCCAGCGGGAAATGAGCCGCCCGGGGGCGCCCTACAGGAGAGGACAGGAAGGATGAAGAGTTTTATTTCCGATAACATACAATCGGCGATTGGCCGGATCATGGAGGATTTCGGGTCCGGAAGACCGATCGACAGCCTGCATGCGTTAAGCGAGCCGGACAAGGAGATCATTACCGGCATCACGGACCGTCTTCTGCGGGTGGTCTATCCGGGGTATTATCATGACAGGACCTACCGCTATTATGAGATTCGCAATAATCTGACGGTCGCCATCGAGGACATTGCCTATCACCTGAAAAAGCAGATCAGCAATTCCCTGAAGAACGAGCGGGTCGGGATCCTCTATGAGAACCTGGAGATTCCGGACGGCGAGACGGACGAGATCCTGCCGCCGCTGGAGATCGCACATATTGAGGAGCAGGCCGAGCAGATCACGATCGAATTTCTGCGGTGTATTCCGAAGGTGCGGGAATATCTGGATACGGATCTGGAGGCGTTTTTCGACGGCGATCCCGCGGCGGAGAGCAGGGATGAGATCATTCTGTGCTATCCCGGCTTCTATGCCATTACGGTATACCGGCTGGCTCATGAGCTGTATCTGCTGAAGGTCCCGATGCTCCCGCGGATCATGACAGAATATGCCCACACGCAGACCGGAATCGACATCAATCCGGGTGCCACGATCGGAAAGTATTTCTTCATCGACCACGGTACCGGCATTGTGATCGGAGAAACCACAACGATCGGCGAGCATGTCAAGGTGTACCAGGGGGTAACGCTCGGCGCCCTTTCGACCCGGGGCGGCAGGAAGCTCCAGAACAAAAAGCGTCATCCCACCATCGAGGACAATGTGACGATCTATTCCGGAGCCTCTATTCTCGGCGGAGATACGGTCATCGGAAAGAATTCCATCATCGGCGGCAACGTCTTTATTACGGACTCCATCGAGCCGGATACGCGGGTGAGCGTGAAAAATCAGGAGCTTCGCTTCGACAGTGATCATCAGAAGCTGACCCCGGCTCCCGAGCGGGAGAGCGAGGCCTGGTTCTACATCATTTAAATCCTTCTCAAACTTAAGAAAATAGATAGTTGACGGTTGCACGAAGGAATGAGAAAATACAGTTATCCAGACGGAGAAAGAAAAAACGGGATCCATTGATCCCTTAAGGAGGGAAAGACTATGAAAAACGTACGCAGGTTTCTTTTGACAATGGCAGCTGCGGCTATGGTGCTCCTTGCACCGGCAGGCATCTCTTCCGTAACGGGAAGCATGAAGGCTCAGGCAGCCGGGCCGTCTGTATCCTCGAGCTACATTTCCTATACCGTGAGTGTGCAGAGCGGCTATCTGGCGCTTCGCTCCGCGAAAGCCTACAGCTCCGCCAACGAGATCGGCAGGCTGTGGACCGGCGAAACGGTTCAGGTGATCGACACCAGTGATTCTCAGTACTGGTATGTGTATGCACCGACCCTTGGGAAGTACGGTTATGTGAATAAGGATTACCTGAAGGGAGCAGCGGCTCCGTCGAGCTCCTCCATCAACTATACGGTAAAGGTAAGCAGCGGATATCTTGCCCTTCGTACCGCAAAAGCCTATGACTCTGCCAATGAGATCGGAAGACTGTGGACCGGTGACGGCGTGCAGGTGACGGATACCAGTGATTCCCAGTACTGGTATGTGTACGCACCGACGCTGGGCAAGTACGGTTATGTGAACAAGGACTATCTGGTTGCGACATCCTCTGCGCCGTCCAAGTCCGGAACGACTTACAATGTGAAAGTGCAGGAAGGTTATCTGGCGCTTCGTACCGCGAAGGCTTACGATTCCGCCAACGAGATCGGCAAGCTGTGGACCGGCGAAACGGTGCAGGTCATTGATACCAGCGATTCTCAGTACTGGTATGTATATGCACCGACGCTTGGCAAATATGGTTATGTAAATAAGGATTACCTCTATGCAGGTTCCTCCGCACCGAGCTCCTCCTACATTCCGAAGACGGTGAGCGTGCGGGACGGATATCTGGCACTTCGCACCGCAAAGGCTTACGACTCCTCCAACGAGATCGGCAAGCTGTGGACCGGTGAGACCGTCCAGGTGATCGACACCAGCGACTCTCAGTACTGGTATGTGTATGCGCCGACGCTTGGCAAATACGGTTATGTGAATAAGGACTACCTGTATTAAGGCTGATCGAAAGGATGTTCCATGATTAAAAAATCGTCAATGATGATGCTGGCAGGGTTTGCCTGCCTGTATCTTGCATTCCCCTGTGCTGCAGAGGATGAGGCTTTTGAAACCGAGATCACAATCGACCTGGACGAGCTGGATCTGGAAAACGGCGAGGCAGAGATCGACCTCGGAGAGCTCTTTGCGGATGAAGGCTATGACTACGAGGAAGACGGCGACTATGAGGAAAGCGATGACTTCATAGAGGAGAATTCCGAGGTGTACTGGTACACTGTCCGCTATCATGAGGATGAGCAGGACATGGTGATGCTCAATGATGTCATTGTGTATCTTCCCGAAAGCTGGACCGGACAGTATGACATGATCATCCGCGATGACCGGGTGGACTTCTACCATACGAAGAGCCGTGCGGGATGGACGCTGAAGGGGGAAGATGCAGGACTGCTCTTTTCCGTGTGTACAAGTACGGATGACAGCTATACCGAGGTTCCGGAATTCCAGGATATGGGACAGGGCAGCGATGGTCTGTACTACTATCTGATGTTCCCATCGGATGCACAGGCGTATCCGGATGACGAGGAGATCCGTGCAGGCTATGAAGAGCTTTATGCGCAGATCGACCGGGTGAAGGAAGAATCCTTCAGCCTGAACGATTATTATGTCGGAGCAGAAGAGTTCGAAGGAATGACGGAAGAGGAAACCGAATAAACAAATGGCCGGAACGCGGAAGCTGCGCTGATCTGTGATGGCACATTCGGTGACAGATGGAAAGCTGCCGCATTAAGTAAAGGATGGATGTCCACTTAATGCGGCAGTTTTTTCGTGTTTTAGTGAAATGTACGATGCCTGATGACAGCATCTGAAAGAAAGCAGGCCGTCCGCGGGGGCCGGGGAGAGAGCAGGCCGGCTGCCCGGGGCCGGGGAGAGAAGCAAGTCCGATGCGGCAGCTGAAAAAAGGTGCCGACTGTTACGAGGGAGGAAATCATGGCAGGAAAATATATCATGGCGCTTGACGCCGGAACCACCAGCAATCGCTGCATTCTTTTTGACCATGCAGGGAAGATCTGCGCGACGGCGCAGAGGGAATTCTCACAGTTCTATCCAAAGGCAGGATGGGTGGAGCATGATCCCTACGAGATTTTCAATGTGATGCTCGGCGTGGCCAGAGAAGCGATGATGAAGCTTGGGGTGACGGCTTCCGATATCGCTGCGATCGGCATCACGAATCAAAGGGAGACCACCATCGTGTGGGACCGCACGACGAATCAGCCGGTTTATAATGCAATTGTATGGCAGTGCAGGCGCACATCCGAGTATTGCAGCATGCTGGAGAAGGAAGGCTGGGAGGAACGCATCCGGGAGAAGACCGGCCTGAAGCTGGATGCCTATTTTTCCGCCACCAAGATTCACTGGATTCTGGAGCATGTAGAAGGTGCGCGCGAAAAGGCTGAGAGGGGCGACCTGCTGTTCGGAACGGTCGAGACCTGGCTGATCTGGAAGCTGACCGGTGGAAAGGTTCATGTGACGGATTACTCCAATGCCTCCCGGACAATGCTCTACAATATCTATCAGCTTGACTGGGATCAGGAGCTGCTGGACCTGTTCAAAATTCCCAGGAGCATGATGCCGGAGGTCAGAAACTGCTCGGAGGTGTACGCACAGACAGCGCCGGAGTATCTGGGGGGACCGATCCCCATTGCCGGTGCGGCAGGCGACCAGCAGTCCGCCCTGTTCGGGCAGCAGTGCTTTGTCCCAGGCAGTGTAAAGAACACCTACGGGACCGGTGGATTTCTGCTGATGAACAGTGGGGAGACACCAATGCCGTCCAGCCATGGTCTGGTGACGACGATTGCATGGGGGATCGATGGAAAGATCACTTATGCGCTGGAGGGCTCCGTGATGATCGCGGGGGCCGTGATTCAGTGGCTGAGGGATGAACTGCATCTGATCGATTCCGCGGTGGACACGGAGTATCTCGCCTCCAAGGTGAAGGACACCAACGGCTGCTACCTGGTGCCGGCCTTTGTGGGCCTTGGCGCGCCCTACTGGAATCCCTACGCCAGGGGTGTATTTATCGGCCTCTCCCGGGGGGTGAACAAGAGCCATATGGTGCGCGCAGCCCTCGAATCCATGGCCTTTCAGGCAAATGATGTACTCGCTGCCATGACAGCGGATTCGGGGATCGCACTGAAGGAGCTGCGGGTAGACGGCGGTGCCAGCGCAAATAATATCCTGGTCCAGACACAGGCGGATCTGTCCGACATCACCGTGATCCGTCCGGCCTGCGTCGAGACGACAGCCATGGGCGCTGCGTATCTGGCTGGTCTGTCGGTGGGATACTGGAAGGACAGCGCGGACCTGGTCGCCTGCACAAGGATGAATGGCGATGAAGGCCGGGAAGCCTCCAAAGCGGAAGAACATTTTGTGCCTTCGATCGGGGACGAGGAGCGTCAGATCCGCCTGAAGCACTGGCAGAAGGCAGTGAAGTGCGCCCAGTACTGGACCGAGATCTGAGCAGCCGCTGTCCTGCATGCGCCGGACTTGAATCTGTACTCGGATCGATCCCCGGGAGGAAAAGGAAGCATTATTACATTTATGACTGAGAAAATCCGCAAGAGCTATGAGCATACAATCTATGCATGCTACATTGGCTATATTACCCAGGCGATCGTCAACAATCTTGCGCCACTGCTGTTTCTGACCTTCGCCTCGGAGTTTTCACTGACTCTGGAAAAAATCACACTGATCACAACGATCAATTTCACGGTGCAGCTGTGTGTGGACCTGCTGTCCGCGAAATTTATCGACGGGATCGGGTACCGGAGGAGCGTGATCATCGCGCACATCTGCTCCGCTGCAGGACTGATCGGAATAGCTCTGCTGCCGGATGTGCTCCCAAATGCTTATGCGGGGCTGCTGATCTGTGTTGTGCTTTATGCAATCGGCGGAGGCATCATTGAAGTGCTGATCAGCCCGATCGTGGAAGCCTGTCCCACTGAAAAAAAGGAAGCGGCCATGAGCCTGCTCCATTCCTTTTACTGCTGGGGACATCTGGCGGTCGTGCTTGTCTCGACCCTGTTCTTTTCGCTGGCAGGTATTCGAAACTGGCGCATCCTCTCCTGCCTGTGGGCAGTTATCCCGCTGGCAAACTGCTTCTACTTTGCGCTGGTACCGATTTTCCCGATCGTGGCGGCGGAGGAGGAGAAGCTTTCGCTGAAGGGACTGCTGGGACAAAAGACCTTCTGGCTCATTTTTGTGCTGATGATCTGTGCAGGTGCATCCGAGCAGGGCATGAGCCAGTGGGCCTCGGCCTACGCCGAAGCCGGACTTCATGTGTCCAAGACGGTCGGAGACATTCTCGGCCCCTGTGCGTTTGCACTTCTGATGGGGATTGCCAGAGCCTGGTACGGGAAGAAGAGTGACCGCATTCCGCTGAAGAAGATGATGCTTCTGTGCGGTGCCCTGTGTGTTGCATGCTATGTGACGGCAGCCTTTGCGCCTATCCCTGTTCTGGGCCTTGCAGGCTGCGCCGTGTGCGGCTTTTCGGTGGGGATTTTCTGGCCGGGAACCTTCAGCGTTGCGGCCAGAGCACTTCCGGGCGGCGGGACTGCCATGTATGCTCTGATGGCGCTGGCCGGTGATATCGGCTGTGCCTCCGGGCCGACCGTCGTAGGATTGACCGCCAGCGCATTCGGCGGAAATTTGAAGGTAGGACTGGTACTGGCGATGGTGTTCCCTGTGCTGATCATTCTCGGAATCAGCAGGCTGCGGGAAGAAACGTCGCCCTGAGCGCAGCGCCGGAACCGCCGGCCGGATATGAAGGAGATACAGGAAGGAAACACGCAGGAAGAAAAACACAGTAAAAAACACAGTTAGAAAAAATACAGTACGGAAAGAGACCGGTTTGTGACAGCTCTCAGGAGTGGAAAATGAAGATGACATTCTTGATCGATGGGATGATCTATGTGGGAAGTGCTCTGATGCTCTACAATATTATCAGTTATGTCCGCTTCGCACAAACGATCCGGGAGAGTGGAAACTGGGAGAAGGAAAGGGCAGTTCTGAATGTTCCGATCATTCTGCTGGTGGCGTTTCTGTGTGGTTATCTGGCGGTTGGACTGTTCGGACACCCGGATCTGGTGACTGGCGGGATTCTGCTGGGAGGCAGTATCTTCGTGGCGGTCATGCTGTGGCTGATCCGTCGTGTGGCCGGCAGGATCAGAGAAAATGAGCATCTGGAAGCCGCACTTTCGGCCGCGGAGGAGGCCAGCCGCGCCAAAACCTTTTTCCTTTCCAATATGTCTCATGACCTGCGCACGCCGCTCAATGCAATCATCGGTTATACCGCACTCGCCCGGAAGGAGGGCCTGGAAACAGAGGAGATCCAAAGCTTTCTTGTAAAGATCGAGCGCTCGGGGCAGCAGCTGCTGGAGATCGTGAATGATGTACTGGAGATGAGCCGCATCGAATCGGGAAAGCTGGAGCTGTCACCGGAGGCAGTCGATCTGGAAGCGACAGCAGCACAGGCACGTGATGTCATCCTGGTGCAGATGGAGGAAAAGAACATCCGGTTTGCAGTGGAATGTGATGTGACAGACCGATGGGTACTGTGCGACAGGCGGTGTCTGGATCGGATTTTACTGAATCTGCTCAGCAATGCAAATAAATTTACGCCGGAAGGAGGCAGCGTGTGGCTGCTGATCCGGCAGACCGGCAGGACGGATACAACAGGCGCCTATGAGATCCGGGTAAAGGACAATGGGATCGGCATGAGCGCGGAGTTCGCCGGCAGGCTGTTTGTTCCGTTTGAACGGGAAAAGACCTCCACGATCAGTCAGATTCAGGGTACCGGTCTTGGAATGTCCATTACCAAACGACTCGTCGACCGGATGGGAGGGACCATCGAAGTCGATACAGAGCAGGGAAAGGGTACGGAATTTGTCATCACACTAAAGCTGCAGGTTCTCGGGGAGCAGCCGGGGACAGATCAGGAAAAGCAGCGAAGCTGTGCAGGACCGGATTCGGCGGTTATAGCCGCACAGTCCTGCTTTTCCGGGAAGAAGCTTCTTCTTGCTGAGGATAATCCGATCAATCAGGAGATCGCTTCCCTGATCCTGCAGGAGGCAGGATTTGATGTGGAGATCGCCGAAAACGGACAGAAGGCGGTGCAGATGCTGGAAGAAGCGGAAGCCGGAACCTATGCAGCAGTTCTCATGGATATTCAAATGCCTGTGATGGACGGTTATGAGGCGGCCAGGCACATCCGAAGCATGGCTGATCCGGGGAAGGCGCACATCCCGATCATCGCCGTAACGGCAAATGCATTTCGGGAGGACCGGGAGGCTGCGCTGCAGGCTGGGATGCAGGACCATATCGCGAAGCCTTATGAACAGGATCTCATGATCCGGACCATTGCATCGGTGTTAAAGACATATGCCGGATGAGGCATGCGATCTGATACGGCAGGCGTTCCTCCTGCGTTTCCAGAGGGCAGCCAAGCATGGAGCGGATATTGTTCATGCGGTAAAGAATCGTATTGCGATGGATAAACATGGCATCCGCGACGGCCTGGATGCTGCCGCCGGACTGAAGATACAGCTCGAGCGTCCGGACATAACCGGCATCGTGTTTTTTGTCGTATTCCACCAGGGGCAGCAAAAGCTCCTGCGATAGTTCAAAGAGCAGCTGCCGGTCCGGATTGGTGTACAGCAGCCGATAGATTCCCATGGAATCGAAATAAAGAACCGGGGCTTTGGTGTCCAGCGCCATCGCGAGTGCGGCCTTTGCACGGTTGTAAGCAGTGGTCAGATGGCGGATGTGCGTCATCTGACTTCCGATTCCTACGGTAAAATCATGGGCAGGCATCCGTTTCTTCAAATTATCCTGAAAGCGTTGCACAATATCCCGGACATCCTTCTCCGGGACGGCATTGATGATCAGCACAAACAGGGAATCATAATAGAAAAAATGCCCGTTATGTGTAATGTTGGACAGATACAGCTGGATACGGTAGCCGATCCGTTTGCGCTCCACCGTATCCATCTTGTCCAGATCCGGTCGATGTAGGAGGACCACCTGAAATGTGCCGTCCAGATCAAAGTGGGGCAGTAGTGCGTGCATATACTGTTCCTCCGCCTCCGGCTGCTCGATGGCAGAGATCAGCGCCGCACTGATCTGCTCGTCCGTGGAGCCCTGCAGAAAGATGCGGATACTCAGGTCCTTGATCATATCTGCAAGGACCACATCCCAGGGCACCGTGAGCAGTGGAAAATCATTTTCATTGCAGAAGGCAATGGCACGCTCCGGAATGTGATGCACATAATAACCGGTGTTGACTAAAAGCCCGGAGGCATGATGCGAAAGAAGCTCATGCAGAAGGGTAAGCAGGCGGTCCTCGGTCTGAAATCCGAGCCCAGTGGTGACGGCCAGCTCCTTGCCGGAGAAATTC
This sequence comes from uncultured Lachnospiraceae bacterium, assembly GCA_946624935.1. Taxonomy (GTDB): domain Bacteria; phylum Bacillota; class Clostridia; order Lachnospirales; family Lachnospiraceae; genus Merdiplasma. Next base: position 20,083 of record CAMOSN010000010.1, read on the forward strand.
CGGATGATGGTCAGATCCTCCAGCATCAAAAGCCAGCTGATGGAATTGGACCATCCGCCCTGCCCTGCGACCAGCTGCATTTGATAACGCTGGCTGGAAACGATCAGCATATCTTCTACCGTAAATCCCATGATGTTTCCTTTCTGATTTTCAGTTATCCTCCGGCGGCAGCCGGCGGTATTCAGCAGTCCGGCCAACTTGTGACCAGAGCACAAAAAACAGTTTGTATTTCTTCCTGTCAGCCCATAGTAAAACGATAACAATGTGCTATGATTATATCACAAAGAGGAACGTACAAAAAAGAAGGAAACATAAGTTTATCATAGATTACGGGGGGTGTTCAGGATGTCAATGATGGAAGCAGGAAGCTACGATAACTACAGGATTTACAGACCTACCCCGAGCTGGCAGAAAATTGAGCGCTATGACTATTGTGCGCAGAGCATGGAAAAGCAGCCCGGATATGTGGATCGCCTTTATGAAAAACTGAAAAAGCTGATCAAGGCCTGAGGGTTTCCCTTGCGCTTGATGATTGTAAAGCCCCTGTGGCGGATCGCCTGATGAGCGAACGCAGCAGGGGCTATTTGTTTATGCGGGAAAATCGCATGCGATTTTCTTACATGGAGATCCACCCGAACACGTTCGCTACGGAGCTGACCAGGATGAGCACGACAAACACCGGGCAGAGTGTGCGGATCATGAAGCGGAATACGCCCCTTCGCCGGAAGGTGTGGTCACTCTGGACCACTTCCTCCTCCACCTTTTCGATCCCCATGTAGCGGGTGACCAGAAGGCAGATCATCAGCGCGGAGATGGGCATCATGACCGAATTGGTCAGGAAGTCAAAGAAATCCAGGAAAGGCATGCCCAGGATGGTGATAAAGGATAACGGTCCGTAGCCCAGGCAGGAGAGGGTACCCAGTGCAAGCATGATCACACCGATCAGAACGGTTCCGAAGGTCCTGCTCCATCCGAACTGATCGGAAAAGACGGAGACGGCGCACTCGGTCAGTGCGATGGCGCTGGTCAGGGCCGCAAAGAGGACCAGAGCAAAAAACAGGATTCCGATGATCCTGCCGAAATCCATGCCGGCAAAGATCTTAGGCATTGTGATGAACATCAGCGAGGGGCCGGCCTTCAGTGCGGAGGCGTCGCCCCCGGAGAAGGAGAATACGGCAGGGATGATCATCATCCCGGCGAGAATGGCGATGGCAGTGTCGAACACCTCTACCTGCATAGTGGAGCCTTCGATGCTGACATCCTTTTTCATATAGGAGCCAAAGGTGATGAGGATGCCCATGGCAATGGACAAGGAGTAGAACATCTGGCCCATGGCGGAGATCACGGTCATCCAGGAAAAGTTCGCCGGATTCGGAATGAGAAAATACTTTACGCCGGCCAGAGCGCCGGGGCGGGTCACCGAATAGACGGTAATGATGAGGGCCAGCACCACCAGTACCGGCATCATGAATTTGGACACACGCTCGATGCCGTTCTCCACGCCGAAAAAGATGACGACCAGGATCATCAGAACAAACACAACAAACCAGAGCTCTGTGGAAAAGCCATTGGAGATGAATGCACCGAAAAAGCTTTCCTGTGCGAGAGTGCTTTCATTTCCGCGGATATACTCGAAAAGATACTTGCACACCCAGCCACCGATCACGGAGTAGTAGGGGCAGATCAGGATCGGGATAATGGCATTGATCCAGCCGCCGAAGGTTGGTGCAAAGTCTTTGCCATAGGTACGGAATGCGCCTACGGGACTTTTCTGGGTCGCCCGCCCGATGGCAGTTTCGGCGATGATCATGGTGTAGCCGAAGGTCAATGCCAGAAGAATATAGACGAGCAGAAAGATTCCTCCGCCGTATTTTGCTGCGAGATAAGGGAAGCGCCAGATGTTGCCAAGTCCTACGGATGCCCCTGCGGCGGAAAGCACAAAACCGAGTTTCCCGGTGAAGCTGCCGCGTTTTTGATTGTTCAAGTCCTGTTCCTCCTGTTCTTTCGGGCAGCCCGGCCGGGTTGGAGCAGCTGCCTGTTTTCAATCGAAAGGGGCCTAAACGGCCCCGTGAAAGAATCCGCCTGCGGGATCCTTCAATGGATAAAAGTATATCGTTTCACACATCGAAATACAAGAAAAAGTTCTACGAAAAACCAGGCTGAAAATGTGCTTGACAACCGTATGAAAAATGATACTATGGAAACGTGAACATATTAAAGATTGTTCATATATAAAAACGATCAGACAGATCACGCAACCGGGAATGAACGACCGGCAGAAAGGGAGAAGCGACCATGAAAAAGACCTATAAGATCGATGTGGACTGTGCAGCATGTGCGGAGAAAATGCAGGAAGCGGCAAAAAGAACGGATGGTGTGAAGGATGCCGTGGTAAGCTTTATGACACTGAAGATGAAGGTGGAATTCGAAGAGGGAGCCGATGTGCCGGCGGTCATGCTGGAGGTTCGCGAGAACTGCCGGAAGGTGGAGGATGAATGTGAGGTTTATATCTGACAACAGCATGTGTACCATAACCATGCGCAGGGGAGTGTGACGGAGCTTACAGCTGACGCCGACAGGGAACAAAGAGATGAACAAGAAACAGAAAAATCTTCTGACAAGGATCATTGCCGCGGTTTTGTGCCTCATACCGACGATCGTGCTGGACGGGATAATACCAACCTGGTATTTAAAGCTTGGACTGTATCTGATCCCGTACCTGATCGTCGGATATGATATCCTGAGAAAGGCCTGGCACGGGATTCGAAACGGACAGGTATTCGACGAGAACTTCCTGATGACGATCGCAACGTTCGGTGCGATCGGCGTCGGGGTCTATGATGCGGTGCATGGCGGAAAGGGCGATTACCTGGAAGCAGTGGCCGTGATGCTGCTGTATCAGGTGGGTGAGCTGTTCCAGAGCTACGCAGTCGGGAAATCCCGCAGGAATATCAGCGATCTGATGGATATCCGCCCGGATTACGCCAATCTCTGGGAGGACGGACAGATGGTGCGGGTCGATCCGGAGGAGGTGGAGACCGGCTCCGTGATCGTGATTCAGCCCGGTGAGAAGGTCCCGCTGGATGGGATCGTGATCGAGGGAAGCTCTTCGCTCAACACGGCGGCATTGACCGGCGAAAGCATTCCCAGGGATGTATCGGAGGGTAGTGAAGTGCTCAGCGGCTGCATCAATGCAGGCGGTGTGCTGAAGGTTCGCACGACCACCGAATTCGATGAGTCCACCGCTTCGAAAATCCTGGATCTGGTGGAGAACGCTGCTTCCCGGAAATCGAAATCAGAGAATTTCATCTCCAGATTTGCTCGCTATTACACTCCGATCGTCTGTTATGCAGCCCTGGCGCTGGCGGTGCTCCCGCCGATTGTCCTCGCGCTTGGGGGGCGGCAGCCGATGATCGCGGAGTGGATCTACCGGGCCTGCACCTTCCTGGTCATCAGCTGCCCATGCGCAGTCGTCATCAGTATTCCGCTCAGCTTTTTTGCAGGGCTTGGCGGAGCCAGCGCACAGGGGATCCTGATCAAGGGCTCCAATTTCCTGGAAGCCATGGCGGATGTACGGACCGTGGTGTTCGACAAAACAGGTACTGTCACGCGCGGAAGCTTTGAGGTGACGTCCGTGCATGCCGGTACGAATGATGAAGGTGGCAGAGGTGATGAAAAATCCATCTCCGGAGCCGGTCCGGCAGGTACGTTCAGCAGGGAGCAGCTGCTGGAATATGCCGCACTGATTGAGGCGCATTCCTCTCATCCCATCAGTCAGAGCCTGAAAAGGGCCTATGGAAAACCCGTCGATCTGTCCAGAGTGACGGACATTTCGGAAATCTCCGGGCAGGGCGTGTACGGAAAGGTAGATGGTATCCCGGTGGCTGCCGGTAATGATAAGCTGATGAGGCATCTTGGAATGGAAGGCTGCAGCTGCAAGGAAGCGGGAACCATTGTCCATGTGGCAGTGGACAGCAGGTATGCCGGGTACATTGTGATCGCGGACGAACTGAAACCCACAGCGCAGGAGGCGATGAGAGAACTGAAGAAAGCCGGCGTTATGCGCACGGTCATGCTCACCGGCGATACGCAGCAGGCCGCGCAGGAGACGGCTGCGCAGGTGGGTGTGGATGAGGTACATGCGGGGCTGCTCCCGGAGGACAAGGTGACCTGGGTCGAAAAGCTTCTTTCCGAAATCGGGGGCAGAGGGAGCCTTGCGTTTGTCGGAGACGGAATCAATGATGCACCGGTTCTTTCCAGGGCGGATATCGGAATCGCCATGGGGGCACTCGGTTCGGATGCGGCTATCGAAGCGGCGGATGTCGTGCTGATGGATGACGACCCGAAAAAGATTGCCAAAGCCATTAAAATTTCCCGCAAATGCATCGGAATCGTGCGGCAGAACATTGTGTTTGCCCTCGGTATTAAGCTGATCTGTCTGATCCTGGGAGCAGTCGGACTTGCGAATATGTGGATTGCGATTCTGTCCGACGTCGGGGTGATGATCCTGGCGGTACTGAATGCGATCCGCGCACTGTTTGTGAAGAACCTGTGAGGATATCTGTGGGTACGGTCATTCCGAAAGCAGTCTGCCGGAATACGAACCGGAGAGGAAGGAAAACAGATGGAACACTTGCACACGAAAGCAGCCCTGTTCGGGGAAACGGATCTGGAGGCACTGGGGAAAATGCGCCAGGAGGAACTGGAGGTTCTCTCTGAACTTTTCCGGTCCTTCGGTGATCCGAGCCGGATCCGGATTATGAATGTTCTGGCCAGGGGAGAGATCTGTGTCGGAGATCTGGCGGACGCTCTGGAAATGTCACAGTCTGCCATTTCCCATCAGCTTCGGGTACTCAAGTCCAGCCGGCTTGTCAAAAGCCGCCGGCTCGGAAAGCAGATCCTCTACAGTCTGGACGACGATCATGTATATCAGATACTGATCTCCGGGATCGAACATATCAGGGAAATGAGCAGTCTGCTCTGAAAAAACAGGAAGGATCCTCCGCAGAGAGGATCCTTCTTCGTCTGAGAGCGGGAGCTTTCTTTGCCTGATGGCGGGAAATAATTCTTGTCTGCAGGAATAGATGATAATATAATTTTATGAAGGGATATCTGCAGATGGCAGATCTGTTTGAAAGGCAGAACTGTTTGAGATGGCAGGCAGGAAAAGAAAATGAACAGGGATAGAAACACAAGCAAATCGATCGCGAAGAAAAGCGCGATACGGATCGCTGTGCCGGGAATATTTCTGATACTGGGCATTGGCGCGGCCGTCGGAATCCAGTATTACCGCCAGAACATGTCGCTGTATACCGATATGGCCTATTCCTACGGCAAGCTTGCAACCGCGAACATCAGTGGAGACGGGCTCAACGAGATGATCGCGCGGGGCGATGAGATCGCACATCTGTATGAGGACTGGCGGGATCTTCAGGCTTCGACCGATCCGAAGGACATAGAAGAACTTCAGAAACAGCGTCAGGCTTTGAGTGAACTGGAACCGGATATCTATCAGCTGTATGTCCTGTGGGAGAACATCCTGTATTTTATCGAAACCGGAAGTATGACGTCCTCCGATATCCGATATTTCTATGTGGTGATCCCGACCGAGGAGGAGCTGATCTATCTGTGGGATTCCGACGAGGAGGACGGTGAGGTCACCCGGCCCATGGAGCGCGATGCGTATACGCCGGGAGAAAAGGAAAACCTGATGAAGGCCTACCGCGGGGAATGGAATAACAGCCTCGCGATCTATCATGAAAGCAACGGCGAGATCCTGGGAACCGCCATGACCCCGATCTATGATGGAGATGGAAAAATCGTAGCGGTTGCCTGTGTGGATGTGTCGATTACGGGAATCCGGGAGGTATTCTTCAAGCTGCTGCTCAATATCACATTTGTGATCACGCTGATCCTGATCCTGGCGGGCACGGTTTATTACACCTTTATGAACCGGGAGGTGATTGCGCCGATCGTAAAGCTGAACAGGGCAACCTCCGATCTGGTTGGAAATCTGGAGCAGGGGCAGGCAACACCGTTTCATGTGGACGTTCATACCGGCGATGAGATCGAGATACTGGCCCGTTCCTTTGAGGAGATGGACCAGAGACTGCGCGCGTATATTCATGAGAACGCCGCCATCACCGCGGAACGTGAGAGGATCCGCACGGAGCTCTCCCTGGCGACCCGCATACAGGCGGACATGCTACCGAATATTTTTCCACCGTTTCCCGACCGGGAGGAATTCGATATTTATGCCAGCATGCATCCGGCCAAAGAGGTGGGCGGGGACTTCTACGATTTCTTCCTGATCGACCGGGATTATTTAGGACTTGTGATAGCAGACGTGTCCGGCAAGGGAATCCCGGCGGCACTTTTTATGATGATGAGCAAGATCATGATCCAGAACTACGCCATGAGCGGACTGGCCCCGCATGAGGTGCTGACGGTTGTCAATGATCAGATCTGCGCAAACAATAAAGAGCAGATGTTTGTGACCGTATGGCTGGGGATTCTGGATACCTGTACGGGCAAATTGTATGCCTCGAATGCCGGTCATGAATATCCGATTGTAAAGAAACCCGGCGGCCCCTTCGAACTGATCAGGGACAGGCACTGCTTTGTGATCGGAGGAATGAAGGATATCCTGTATAAAGAATATGAGCTGCAGCTCGAGCCCGGCTCCAAGCTGTTCCTGTACACCGACGGCCTGCCCGAGGCCACCGACCAGAAGGATGAACTGTTCGGTACCGAGCGCATGATGGCGGCTCTGAACGAGGTAGGGGACGAAGCACCGGAAAAGATCCTGGAGCATGTCCGGAGCAGAGCAGATGCATTTGTCGGGAATATACCGCAGTTTGACGATATGACCATGATGTGCGTCGTATGGAACGGACCATTGAAGACACTGGAGGAACAGCATGCGTTATCTGAATGACATCACTTCTTTTCGAGGAACCGGTCAGAAAAATGAAAAAGGGCAGACGCTGGAGGAATTTCTGGACGCATATGATCCGAAAAAATATGACTGCCCCAGCAACACGGCAGACATTGCCGTGTTTCGAAAATGTACCCGCCGCGCCGCCAAAGACAGTGGAGGATGCGGCCTGCAGCTGCTGATGATCCGTCGGGGCAACCATCCCAACATCGGGTACTGGGCCCTGCCGGGCGGTTTCGTCAACCTGAAGGAGAACCTGGAGACAGCCGCAGCGCGGGAGCTGATGGAGGAGACCGGCGTGACCGGTGTTCCACTGAAAATGCACAGCACCTGGGGCGATTACGACCGTGACCCGAGGTGGCGCGTGATCACGACCCTCTTCTTTACGATCCTGGAGGAGGATGTGCCCGTGAAAGCCGGGGATGACGCGGCCGATGCAGCCTGGTTCGACGTCACGCTGGAGGAGACCGCCGAGAATGCGGACAGTACCTGTCTTGCGCTCCGGCTGGAAAACGCGGCCGGGGGCATTGTACTGGAGGCTGCTGCCCGGTGCAGCTTTACCGGGAGCGGAATTCTGCGCTCGCACCATCTCACCCCGGAGTCGAATCACGGCATCGCAGGGGATCACGCACTGCTGATCATGGACGTTGCGCGGGACATCCTTGCTTATCGCTGAAGCAGGACAATCCTATACGAATACCCCTGGAATCAAAGAAATCCGGCCGACCAGGCCGGATTTCCTCATTTTCTGCGCGGATCAGAAATCCACTTCGGTATCGTAATAGCAGCACTTGAGCAGCTTTTCCATCTCTTCCTGGCTGGGCTGTCTGGGATTGGAGCCGGTGCAGGCGTCGAGAATAGCATTAGCAGCGATATCCGGAAGTCTCTCCAGGAAGACTTTCTCCGGTACGAAGCCCTGCTCTGTGGGATAGCTGTCGGCACCGTAGTGCTGGATGCAGTGCGGGATGTTCAGCTTATCGTTCATGCCGCGCACGAATTCGATCAGAGAAGCAACCTTCTCGTCATCGGTGGTGCCATCCAGATGCATGTAATCTGCGATGACAGCATATCTCTTCTTTGCTTCCTCATTCTTTGCATTGAATGCGATTACCTTGGGCAGGTACATGGCATTTGCAGCACCGTGGATGATGTGTGCGCCGCAGTCAGCGAACACGGCACCGGTCTTGTGGGCCATGGAGTGTACGATGCCAAGCAGTCCGGAGGAGAAAGCAATGCCGGCGAGGCACTGTGCAGTGTGCATGTTGTCACGGGCTGTCATATCCTCGTTGTAGGAAGCGACCAGATCTCTCTGGATCATTTCGATGGCGCGGATCGCCGGTGCATCGGTGAAATCACTGTGCACAGTGGAGACATAAGCCTCGATCGCATGGGTCAGAGCGTCCATACCGGTGTGTGCAACCAGCTTCTTGGGCATGGTCTCCGCCAGCTCGGGATCTACGATGGCTACATCCGGTGTGATCTGGAAGTCAGCGATCGGATATTTGATGCCCTTTGCATAGTCGGTGATGATGGAGAAGGCTGTGACCTCGGTAGCCGTACCGGAGGTGGAGGACACTGCGCAGAAGTGCGCTTTGGTACGAAGCTTCGGAAGTCCGAATACCTTGCACATATCCTCAAAGGTGGTCTCCGGATATTCGTATTTGATCCACATTGCCTTGGCTGCATCGATCGGTGAGCCGCCGCCGATGGCTACGATCCAGTCGGGCTCGAATTCCTGCATGAATGCAGCACCCTTCATAACGGTCTCGACAGAAGGATCGGATTCGATGCCTTCGAAGATTTTAACTTCCATGCCGGCTTCTTCCAGATAGCTCCTGGCTCTGTCCAGGAAACCGAACCGCTTCATGGAGCCGCCGCCTACGCAGATGACTGCCTTCTTTCCTTCAAGGCCCTTCAGTGCTTCCAGTGCTCCTTTACCATGATACAGATCTCTGGGATTCGTAAAACGTTGCATAGCAATCGCCTCCTGCAATAAAAATGAATTGTCTAAAAGACCGTTAAAATAATAACACTTTGCAGAGGGACTGTCAACAGAGATTGGAAATGAGCAGAAATGGTTTTGTATATCTGGAAATGACCAGGAATGGTTCTATGTATTGGAAATGACCACGAACGGTCCTGCCCCTTGAAACAACGTTGGCTATCGATTAAAATAGAAGAAATCAGGAAAGAAAAGAAAATATACAAATGCCGATATAAGGAACCATGTAAGGGGGCGGGAATTGAAGTGGAAACCGGAAGAAAAAATGTCGTTGCCATTGTGGCTGTGATCGGTACGATTCTTGTTTCTGTCATCCTCGTGCTGGGGACATTCTGGATGGGGCGAAACGCCGGGAGAGATACGGAGGAAGCGGTACGGTCGGTCAGCCTTTTATATCTGGATGAGCTGGCAGGACGCCGGGAACAGGTCGTGGAGAGCAATCTGCAGGCAAAGATTCAGGATATGCGCATTGCGTTGCGCATGCTGAGTAAGGAGGATCTGCACGGAATTACGCAGCTGCAGGCTTATCAGGCCCGGATCAAAGAACTCTATAATCTGGAAAAATTCGCTTTCGTCGACACTGATGGACAGATCTATACTGCGCTTGGCCTGGAGGATGGGATCGATGCCTACGCATTTGATTACCGGTCATTGACGCAGCCGGAGATCTCGATACTGAATTTGGACAGTACGGAAAAGAAGGTGGTGATCGCTCTGCCGGTGGACCTGAGCCTTGAGGATAAGAAGCTCGAGGTGTGCTTTGCCGAGATCGATATGAAGGAGATGCTTTCCGGCGTATCGATGGAATCCGGAAAGGGAGGTACGACCTTCTGTAATATTTACACGAAGGATGGTATTGCACTGAGCAATACCGTGCTGGGCGGCCTCGCGATGGAGGACAATCTGCTGACAGCCATGGAGCAGGCAGAGTATGAGGGGAACTATTCTTATGAATCCTTCCTGGAGCAGTTTACTTCGCTCTCCCGGGGGGAAGTATCGTTTGTCTATAAAGGAATCAGGGAGACACTCAGCTATGTGCCGATTGCAGGCACCGACTGGCTGCTGACCTATCTGATCAGGGAAAGCGTGATCAGCGAGCGGATCGGATTCGTATCGGCCGGCATCCTGAGAAGAAGTGTGATCCAGTCCATTCTGACGGTGGCTGCCATGTTTGCCATGTTCCTGTTCATTTTTATGCAGGGCAGGCGGAATGCCGCACTGAGGCTGGAGAAGGAAACGACCGATGCGGCAGCACGGGCAAAGCAGGAAGAGATGGAGCAGCGCATTGCACTTCAGAACCGGCTTCTGGAGGAGGAAAAGCTGCGTACACAGCATGATAATATGATCACGGCGATGGCATCGGATTATCGAAGTGTGTACCACGTGGATCTGGATACGAACGATGCGGTGTGCTACCGGGGGGATCCGGATAATTCCGAGCAGCATCCGGAGGGAGAGCATTTCCCGTTTTACGAAGCGTTTACGGAATTTGCGAACAGGCATGTGACGAAGGGTTACCTGGAAGGCTTCCTGCACTTTATCGATCCGGAAAACATCCGCGAGGGCCTGAAAAAGGAAAAAATTCTTGCCTATCGTTATCTGGCGCAGCGTGATGGCCGGGAATATTATGAGATGATTCGTGCCGCCAGTGTCGGCGGCAGCGAAGAGGGAGAGGATACTGCTGTTCATGCAGTCGGAGTCGGCCTGACAGTGATCGATGAGGAGATGCGCCGTACCATGGCACAGCAGCAGGCGCTTGCCGATGCGCTTGCCCAGGCCGAGCAGGCCAGCAAGGCAAAAACGGCATTTCTTTCCAGTATGAGTCATGAGATCCGTACGCCGATGAATGCTATTATCGGGCTGGACAATATCGCAATGAACGATCCGGAAACACCGGAAAAGATCAAGGGCTATCTGGAAAAGATCGGCTCCTCGGCCGATCATCTGCTGAACCTGATCAATGACATTCTGGATATGTCACGGATCGAGTCCGGACGGATGACGCTGCATCATGAGGAATTCTCCTTCCGCAAGCTCCTGGAGGCGATCAACACCATGTTCAGTGCCCAGTGCGAGGAAAAAGGACTGGAGTATCAGTGCAGGATCAGTGGAGAAGTGGCCGATTATTATGTCGGTGACAATATGAAGCTGCGGCAGGTGCTGATCAACATTCTTGGGAATGCGGTGAAGTTTACGCCTGCAGGCGGCAGAATATCGTTTAAAGTTCAGAGCAAGGCAAAGTTTGCCGGAAAAACCACGCTGGAACTGACCGTCACGGACACCGGAATCGGTATGAGTGAGGAATTCCTTCCGCATCTGTTTGACAGCTTTGCCCAGGAGGATGCATCGAGCACCAGCCGGTACGGAAACTCGGGTCTGGGGATGGCGATCACGAAAAATATCGTGGAGATGATGAACGGAACCATTGATGTGATGAGTGTGAAGGGAGAGGGCTCGACCTTTACCGTCACGGTTACACTGGATGATTCGCAGCGCAGCGACGTGGAAAAGTGCAGCATTGAGCAGGAGATCCTTCCGGAAAGGATGAGTGTCCTGATCGTGGATGATGATCCGATCGCCTGTGAGCATGCGAAGCTGGTTCTGGAAAAAGCGGGGATCACCTCTGAAACGGTTTCCTCCGGGGCAGAGGCTGTTGAGCTGGTAAAGCTTCGTCATGCACGCAGGCAGCCCTATGATCTGATCCTTGTGGACTGGCAGATGCCGGAAATGGACGGTGTGGAAACGACTAAGCAGATCCGCTCCGCCACAGGGGATGCCTCAGCGATCATCATTCTTACTGCATACCGCTGGGATGAGATTTTTGAGGAGGCAATGCGCGCAGGCGTGGACAGCTTTATCGCCAAACCGCTGTTTGCCGGTGCAGTTCTGGAGGAGTTCCAGGTCGCTCGCCGACGCAGAGCACATCTGGAAGCGGATACCATGCATAAGGCAGAGCTCACCGGAAGAAGGATCCTGCTGGCAGAGGATGTGCAGATCAATGCGGAGATCATGCAGATGGTCCTGCAGGAGCGCGGCATGATTGCCGAGCATGCACAGAACGGACGAATCGCGGTGGAACTGTTTTCCTCCCGCCCGGAAGGGTATTATGATGCAGTCCTGATGGATCTGCGCATGCCGGAGATGGATGGACTGGAAGCGGCACGTCGCATCCGTGCGATGTCACGCGCCGACGCAGCGACGGTTCCGATCATTGCACTTACGGCAAATGCCTTCGATGAAGATGTGCGCAGCACCCTGCAGGCCGGGATGAACGCACATTTGAGCAAGCCGGTGCAGCCGGAGGCACTGTATGGTACGCTTGAGAGCCTGATCAGGGATTAAATGGGCAGGTTTTTCGGGGAATAGAGCTAAAAAGAGATTGCAATTTGCGACTATATTGGTTAAAAGGTATAAAGCTATATGCATTTATATGAGTACAGTACCTGATCGTCAGGTCCCGGAGGGGGGCTGCGATCGGAAAAGGATTATAATGACGTGAGTGATGTGATCCGTGAGCTTGGCCTCGGAGAAGAAGAAAAGAAAAAGAGCGAGGGCTTCCTGGCGAAGCTGCGCAAATACGCCGCGATCTACAAGGCAAATGAGCGGTCGGTGGATTCTAAGACGGCGGAAGCCATCTTTGCGGCGAAGCTTACCGGGCACTCGGAGGGCTATGTGAAAAAGGTCGAGACTTTCCCGAAGGGGACCGTGATCTGCAGAGAAGGTGAAACCAGGACCTGCATGTATGATATCCACGGGGGGAAGGTCGGCATTTATTCTGCATATGGAACTGAGAAGGAGAAAAAGCTGACAGAGCTCTATCCGAACAGCTTTTTCGGTGAAGCAGGCATGATCAGCGGTGAGCCGCGCAGTGCAACGGCGGTGGCCCTGGAGGATGGAACGACAGTGGAGATCATCCTTCCGGAGGATCTGGACGAGCTGTTTGAGAAGAATCCGGCGAAAGTCTTTATGCTTCTGGAGCATGTTTCCGGACGCCTGCGCAAGCTGACGGGACAGTATGTGAAGGCCTGCGGCCTGGTGTATGAAGCAGCGCAGTCTCAGGAGATCAGTGAGGCACTTTCCGCAAAGATCCGGGAATACAAGGCACAGATTTATGATTGATACGAAAAACAGAAAGTCGGTCTGTAAATTACAGCTGCAGCCACAGTATCAGTGGCGGCGGGAATGGGAGGCGATCGCCGAAAGGGAAGGGCTTTCCTACGAAGTACAGGATCTTTTTGCACCGCCTGCTCTCAATGAGAGCAGGCTCTTTGAACGTTATAAGGACTGGTATTTGAGGAGCGGCCGTACAACGTCGGTGCACGGAGCATACATTGACGTCAATCCCGGGAGCGGGGATGCTCTTTTCCGGGAGCTTTCCCGCAGAAGATGCCGGGAAAGCTGTGCGCTCGCAAAGGAGCTCGGCGCGGAGAATATCGTATTTCATTCGAGCTGCGTTCCGTTCCTGCGGGGAGCCTATCTGGAGAACTGGGCCCAGGCCTGTGCACGGTTTTATGAGGAGCTGGCGTCAGAGTATGATGTGCATCTGTTTATCGAAAACAGTCAGGATATCGACGCAAAGCCGATTAAGGAGCTGATGCTTCGAACAAAGGATCCAAGGATCGGGGTATGCCTGGACATTGGCCATGCCTGCTATTCCAGATGCTCTCTGGATCAGTGGACGCAGGAACTGGGAGCGTGGATCGGATACATGCATCTGTCCGACAACTGGGGACTGTTTGATGATCACATACCGCTGGGAGAAGGAATCGCACAGCTGGAGGAGGCAGATCGCTTCTGGCGCGAAAGCGGACGGACGATGTATATGACCCTGGAGGTGGGCGGCCCGGAGGGTGCAGAGCAGTCTTTGCGCTATTTGAAAAAGCACGGGCTTTTCGGGATGGACGATGGGAGGATATCACAATGAACTTTTCGTCTGAGAAGATTCAGGACGGTGTGATCCACAATCTTGCGGAAGGAATCCTGGTTATTGATTTTGACGGAACGATCATCTATGTCAACCCGGCAGGATGCTCAATTCTCGGGGTGGATCAAGAGACACTGACCGGATGTAAATTTGCAGCAGCATTTCTCGATGATCCGGAGAATGATGCATTTGCACAGACGGTGGTGGATGCCATTTATGCGAGAGAGAACCACATCGACAGAATCATTCCCTACAAGACCGGCGGGAAGATGAAGAAGCTTCATATAGTGACTTCCTTTTTCCGGGATAATGAAGGGCAGCCGGGTGGTATTACGATGGTATTCGGCGATCTGAGTGAGCTTATGGAGCTGCAGGATTCTCTGGAAGCCATGGAACAGATCAATGAACTGAACCGGCAGCTGAACGCCCGGAATGCGCTGCTGAGCAAAACCTTCGGACAGTTTTTGTCGGATGAGATCGTAAAGGAGCTGGTGGGCCGGCCCGGAGGGCCGTCTCTTGGCGGGGTCAAAAAATCCGTCACGGTGATGATGAGTGATCTGCGCGGCTTTACTGCGCTGAGCGAGCGCATGGACGCCGGGGATCTGATCAGTATGCTCAATCATTATCTGGGAAAGATGACTGAGATCATTCAGGCGCGCAGCGGCACCATTATCGAATTCATCGGGGATGGGATCCTGGCCATCTTCGGAGCGCCGATTGCGTCACGCGATCATGCTTCGCTGGCAGTGGCAGCAGCGCTGGAGATGGAAAAGGCCATGGACGAGATCAACCGCTGGAATGCCCAGTACAAGTATCCGCATCTTGAGATGGGGATCGGCATCGACAGCGGGGAAGTGATCGTGGGAACGATCGGCTCTGAAAAACGAATGAAGTACGGTGTCGTAGGAAAGCATGTAAATTTGTGCGGCCGCATTGAAAGTTACTGTGTAGGCGGCCAGATCCTGATCTCTCCGGATGTGCGTGCACAGCTTTGTGCGCCGGTGGAGATCGAGCGTGAAATGACAGTCTCACCCAAGGGGGCGGAGCAGGGGATCGTCCTGTCCCATGTGACGGGACTGGGAGAGCCTTACAATATCCACATCGATGTGCAGAGCGATGCCCTGGTGCGTGTAGAACACCCGATTGCTGTAGCCTTCAATCGCCTCAATGAGAAGCACACCATGGAGAAATACTACTTTGGCGGACTCATTGCCGTCGGTCGGGACAGCGCACTGCTGGAGACGGAGTCGGCGCTGGAGCTGTTTGACAACATCAAGCTGGAGGCGGGAGGAGCGCTGTTCGGAAAGGTGACGGAAAAAAACGACAATGTCTATTTCCTGCAGTATACTTCGATTCCATCCGGCTATGAAAAATGGACCCGGGAGGCGCTTGCGCGCAGCGGGAGCGGACAGATTCCGGATGTTGAGTCTCTCTGAGCTGCCAGCCGGAGGATGTTGAGTCTCTCTCGGCGGCAGCCGGAGAAGTGCATGAAAAACGGAGAATCCCGGAAGAAACAGATCAACAGAAAAAGCCCTGTGAATGATCCGTATAACAGATCACACACAGGGCTGACATTTACGCCGCATACTGTTCGATCA